>CAJKOS010000123.1 GCA_905201565.1 uncultured Erysipelotrichaceae bacterium | reverse complement strand
CGATTTGATTGAAAAATACAACGATTCGGAAAAAGAGGCCGGCCGGGAAGAAAACGTCATTTCCTATACGGACATGGTGGCCGTGATGATGGACTCCATTACTTCCATTATCAATATCATTAGCTATGTGCTCATTGCCTTTGTGGCAATCTCCCTCATCGTTTCTTCGATCATGATCGGTGTCATCACCTATATCAGCGTATTGGAAAGAAGAAAGGAAATCGGTATATTGCGTGCCCTTGGTGCTTCCAAGCACAATGTCGCACAAGTATTCAATGCCGAGACATTCATCACCGGTCTTCTTGCCGGAGCAATCGGTGTAGGTGTATCGTGGTTATTGTTAATACCTGGCAACGCCATCATCCATGCCATTGCCGGTAACTCAAAGATCAATGCCATCCTTCCAATACCAAATGCCATCGCCCTGGTATTGTTGAGCATCATCCTGACCATCATTGCAGGTCTGCTTCCTTCAAGGAAAGCCGCAAACTCCGATCCGGTCACCGCACTGCGTACCGAATGAAAACAGGCACTGCCTGTTTTTTCATATGCATTTCACTTTTCCCATTTGACACGACGGCTATAATATTAATCGGTATAAAGGAGTATCCAATATGACAAAAGTTGATGTAATATCCGGTTTTCTTGGTGCTGGAAAGACAACACTGATTGAAAAACTAATTAAAGATGTATTCGATGGAGAAAAGATGGTTCTCGTCGAAAATGAATTTGGTGAAATTGGCATTGATGGAGGCTTCCTCAAAGAAGCAGGCATCGTTGTCAATGAAGTCAATGGTGGATGTATCTGCTGCACATTGCAGGGAGACTTCCAGGAAGCACTCCACAAGGTATGCGAACAGTACAACCCTGACCGCATTGTCATCGAACCATCTGGTGTAGGCAAACTCTCCGACATCCTTGCCATTGTCAAAAGTGTAGAAGGTCTTACTCTCAACAGCTATAGCACTGTAGTAGATGCAAAAAGATGTGCAATGTATCACAAGAACTTCCGTGAGTTCTTCGATGATCAGATTGCGACTGCTGCCTGTGTCATCCTTTCCAGAACTCAGATGATCTCACCAGAAGTTCTCGAAAAGGACACCGCTATCATCCATGAACTCAATCCTGAGGCACGTATCATCACCACCCCATGGGATGAACTTGATGGTCGTGTGATCCTTGAAGCTATGGAAGGTTCCAGTGATGGTTTCCCAGAAGGTCTTGAAGAAGAACATGAGCACCATGAACATCATCATGAACATGACCACGAACATTGTGAGTGCCATCACCACCACGACCATGATCACGAAGAATGCGAATGCCATCACCATCATGATGAAAAGCATGAACATGACAAGAAGCGCCGTGAAGAAGCCAATAAGGGCTTGAGCGAAGGCAACCGCATTCACCTTGGTGAAGAAGAACATGACCACGAACACCACCATCACCATCATCACCACCATGGACATGATGCGGATGAAGTATTCGACTCTGTCGGTATTGAAACCATCAATCACTATGAGGAAGCAGATATCAGAAAAGCCCTTGAAGGACTTGGTGAAAACATCGTTCGTGCCAAGGGTATTGTCCCGGACAAGAATGGTGGATGGCTGTTCTTTGACTATGTTCCAGGTGATATCGATATCCGTAAAGGATCCGCTGCTTATACAGGTCTGATTACGGTCATTGGTGAAAAAGTAGACGTAGAACTCCTGAAGGAGCTCTTTGGAGTACATTGATGGCATGCCCTGTTTATCTGTTTACCGGATTCCTTGATTCTGGAAAGACAACCCTGATCAAAGATACCCTTTCTGATGAACAGTTCATGGAAGGTGTCGGCAGAACATTGTTACTGTGCTTTGAACAAGGTGAAGTGGAATATGACGAAGCCTTCCGCGATGAGCATAACCTGTTTGTGGAATATATGGAAAATGCGGATGAGCTCACCACAGAACGCATCCAGGAACTCGATACCATCTACCACCCTTCCATGGTCATGATTGAATGGAATGGTACGATGCCCGTTCCGGAATTCATTCTGAGCGGTATGCCGCACTACTGGCCACTTGTGCAGATACTTTCCACAGTCGATGCGACAACCTTTGAACTCTACATCAATGCGATGCGCTCCCTTCTCTATGAACAGCTTCGCTATTCTGATACAGTGATCATCAACCGCTGTACAGAAGACTCGGATGCCCGTATGTTACGAGGCAATATCAAAGCCATCAACCGTGCTGCCAACATCTTCTATGAAGGTGCCTTTGGTGAACAGGTCGAAATGAAACAGGGATTATTGCCATTTGATATCAATGCCCCTGTCATCGACATCAAAGATGATGACTATGGCCTTTGGTATATGGATGCGGTAGAAAACCCGATGAAATATGCGGAAAAAGATGTCATCCTGCGTGGCTATTATGCCGAAGATATTCCCAACCTCCACCAGACATTCATCCTTGGAAGACGTGCCATGGTATGCTGCGAACAGGACACAAGCCTTTGTGGTATCACGGTCACTGGTGTAAAGATCTGGGAGATGAAGATTGGCGACTGGGTAGAAGTGACCGGTACATTAAGACCAGTTGAAATGGAAAACGGCGCAACAACCCTTGTCCTTTATGCAAAGGCAATTGCCCGCTATGAGAAACCTGATCAGGAATATGTAACATTCAGCTGAAGAAAAACAACCCGACTGGGTTGTTTTCTTTATTCAGCATAGTAAGAAGCAGTGCGATACAACATGATGATCTTGAGCACACCTGTCACAAGCACAAGCAATGCGTAGATAAGCACCAATATCGCCGCTATATCAACGGAAATAAAGAGAATCACCGCACTGATGAGCTGTACAACATACGAAGCAAGTGTCCACTTCCACAATGTTGACCACTGTGAAGAGACTTTTCCAAAGCGGCTATGTGTCACTTCTATATGTCCTGCAAATTCATGGAATGCCGCAAAGATGGCAAGGAACAGCAGGATAACCGAAAATGTAGCATTCATTGCAGCATCAATGACACTTCCCGTGAACAAAAGTGCCACGGAAGAAGCCATGGACAAGAGATTTGCCATACCAGCAGTTTTGTAATGCTCATTGTATTTAGCCATGACGATGAGACTGATTGCATAGGCAGCAGATGTAATCACCCCGATGACATTGCCAATGGGCACAAGGATTGGCAAATAGGCATTTGCGATGTCACTTGCCATCAAAGAAGCGATGACAGAAATCACCATAATGATGAACAGCATTTTGAACCATCTGGCAAAAAACTGTTTTTCTTCCATATCTACAGAATTCATAAACATTTCCTCCACCACTATTGTAAATATTCTGAAAAGGAATGTCCAAGCAGATCCACAATCATCTGCCTTGCCTCAGCGATAGACCACTTTTCACGTGCCATGACAAACTTCTTCAAGATCAAAGAAAGCCCGCCTGCATAATACTCAGCTATCAGTTCATCGCTGTAATGCGACATAAAACCTTCTTTCCTCTGCTTTGCAAAATAACTCCGCAGCACATCCGCAAGATTGGCGGTGACCATCTCCTGGAAGCTGTTTTGTCCAACAACCCCATATCCTACCCGGTAGAACTCCCGTTCTTCATCCAGAATATGCAGCAAAGCAGCCACATATTCCCGGATACCGGAACTTTCCAATAAGGTTTCACAAGAAAAGAAGTCAATATGGATGATCCAGTTCAGGCAGTCATATTTATCATCAAAGTAGTTGTAGAATGTTGCCCGGATCACCCCTGTTTCATCACAGATCTGTTTGATTGTGATCTTTTCATACATCTTTCGTGTCATCAGCACCCGCAAGTTCTCAGCCAGCGCTGATTTCATCGTTGCCCTGCGGCTTTCCATATTTGCCATCAGAAACTCCTCACCAGCATCAGGATGCCAAACACAGCCATCAATACACCACCGCAAATACTGACTGCCTTCTGATATGGTGCACCAGATGTATAACCGATAGTAAGAAAGGCAAGGGTGATGATAAACGACATTGCACAGGCAGTGATCACCATCATCGGAAATGAAGTACCGATGAAGGCAAAGCTCATACAGCTCACAACCATGTCGAGGTTGGTGATAACCGCAATCTTCAACATCCGCTTTGCACTAAATGTACGATCGAGCTTTTCTTCAAAATCATGACGCTGAAATCCCTTCATCACAAGGATAATCCCCATACAGAGAATAATGATACCTGCACACATAAACTTCATGCCCGCAAATGGCGTATCATCCAGCAGCACCGCAATGCCATAGGCAAGCACCACCGCAAGGAAAGTAACAAATGTATAAATCAGACTGTAGCTCAGTCTCTTCTTCCATGTCAAAGATCTGACCGTAGCACCTACCCGCATCATATATACCGCAGCGTCCAAAGAGACGCCAAACATCACCGCTATCAATTCAAGCATAAACACCTCCAGGTTTTCATCACTATTGTATGGTTATTCAACACCGCAGTACATAGACAAAACATCCACTTTATTCACGAAAGAAAAAGGAATCTGCTGGCACAGACCCCTAATTCCTGATAATAAAGGGAGGGAAAGATTAATTTCTATTCCTGGTACGCCTTTATCTTAGTGAGATTTGATGGAAAAATGATGCATGAATTGTGAAAGATTTGTGAAATCTTTATTTAACAATGATACCAAGCAGCTTTGCACAGGCAACTGCCTGTACTTCATTGACTATAACACCCTTTAGACCTTCTGCACTGACAAGGATGTTATCAATCCTGCTGTTGGAAAAATCCATTCCCCGCAAAGAGGTATCCACCAGCTCCGCTCCCATAAAGTCACAATCATCAATTTCCATATGCATGAACGAACACATTGAGAAACCAGCTTCAAGAAACCTTGTCCCCTGCAATGAACAGCGTTTGCATTTGGAATTGCTGAAGTTTGCATAACTGCATTCACAATTTTCAAACAGTACATCTTCCAACGTACTGCGCGTAAAATCAATACCTGTCAGACGGCAGTTATGAAATTCCACCCTGCGGCACACAACTTCATGAAAATTGATATTCGAAAGATCGCAATGGTCAAAGATCACATCCGCAAAAAGGCAGCCTTCTCCATCTGTGGAAAATGTGAGCTTCTCAAACCGGCATTCATGAAATTCATGATAAGAAAGATCAACACTAACATCTTCCACAAACAGACGATTATCAGAACGGTTCTCCCTGACTTCTTCTTTCATATTCCCCTTTTCAAAATCCAATGAAAAAGAAGGAAGTCTTCGTTCATTCAGATTCTTCTTCATTTCTTAAAGGACTCGTCACTCATCTGGGCAACTTCAAAAATACCAAAGACACAGGCAACCACCACAAGGATCTTTGTGATAATCGGAAGAGTCGCAATAATACCAACTATGCCACAGACGGCAAGTACAACCATCAGAATATATTTTTTCATAACAGGCCTCCTGTTAAATAATACGGATATTGTACCACGAAGTATCCCATCTATGAATTGACATTTCCTGATCTACTTTCTACAATAATCACTGCACACAACTGTTTCCGTAGCTCAGCTGGATAGAGCGACCGCCTCCTAAGCGGTAGGTCGGGTG
>CAJKOS010000122.1 GCA_905201565.1 uncultured Erysipelotrichaceae bacterium | reverse complement strand
ATGGTATATACTTCCGGAGTGATACCGGTAGTTCCGGAGACCGGTGAGATTCCTGAGGGCTCACAGGCACAGGCAAAGCAGGCATTTACAAATCTGTCACGTCTGCTTGAGGCAGCAGGAACAAGCATGGACAATGTGGTAAAGACTACAGTTTTCATCAAGGAGATGAATGACTTCGGTGCAATAAATGAGGTATATGCCACATTTTTTAACGGAGCATACCCTGCAAGAAGCTGTGTTGAGGTCGCAAGGCTTCCAAAGGATGTAATGCTTGAGGTTGAGGCTATTGCTGTAAAATAAAATTATTACATAAGTATTTCATGCGACATAAGTCCTATTCGTTGGAAAAAGTCAAGATTTTCTTAAGAATTCACTAAGAAAACGTTGACATATATATGTTGCTTTGTTATAATGACAAAGTAATATTTGTAACAAATTCGTAATAACTGTTACAAATTCATACAACGGAGGGTAAAATGAAAGTAAATTATGTGAAACTCACAGCCGGGGTACTTACAGGTTTTATGGCTCTGTCATCAGTGCCATATGCAGTATATGCGGCTGGACCTACTGCAGGAGTAGCTAGTTATACATCAGATATTGTTAGTACATCAAACACTCTTACAGCCGGTGTTACATCTATGTTGACAGATGTAATGTTAAAAGGTGATGAGACATCAGAGACTGCAACAGATGTTGCGACAACAGATGCTGAGCCGGTTAAATCAGCATATGCTGATACAGCAGTTGCACAGGTTAGCGACAGCGTTAATATACGTGCGAGTGCAGATGAAAACAGCGAGTCTCTTGGAAAGCTCTATAACAATGGAATTGGAACAGTACTTGAGACAACCGATAACGGATGGTACAAAATCCAGTCCGGTTCAGTAACAGGATATGTAAAAGGCGATTATGTTGTAGTTGGTGACGATGCACTTGTACAGAGCGCAGGACGTCGCGTGGCAACAGTCAATACTGAGACACTCAAGGTCAGAACAACAGCATCTACTGATGCAGAAGTACTTGGTCTCGTGTCCGGAGAGGATGATCTCACAGTTGTGGATGAGTCAACAGCTGGATGGGTAGGTGTATCTACAGCAGACGGTACCGGATATGTATCTACAGATTATGTGACACTCGATACAGAGTTCACTTATGCTGAGTCTAAGGAAGAGGAAGCAGCAAGACTTGCCAAGGAAGAGGCAGAGCGCACAAATAACGAGAGTCTGGAAATCAATATCGCCAAGCATAGAAACGGTGCAACACGTAAGATCTATCTTGCCTTCCAGGCAAATACGAACAGTATTTTCAATATTTCCAACCAGGAGGAGACATACGCATGAAGAGATTCCTTCTCTATGCGGTTTGTTTTGTGATTGCGGTTGCGATTGTTTTGGCCAAGCCCTTTGTGTTACAGACACCTGTCTGGAGTGAAGGGGATGCGTCAATGGAAACCGGTATGTTTCAACAGGAGGTTGTGCGCTCTTTTGATAGTGCCACAACGATTTACCGGCTCTATGATGATGGGGAATTGATCGGTATTCTTTCTGATCCTTCAGCGCTCAACCACTATCTTGACCGGGTTTATGAAGAAGAATATGCGGATGACTTTCCTGGAGAAAGTCTTGTTGTGGGGGATGGCATAACACTTGTCAAAGAACAGAGTTACGTTTCCTATAACAATGTGGATGAGGAAATCTTTGCGTATCTTTCTAAGAATGAGCGGTTTGCTTTGTCTTGTACAGAGGTGACCATTGCGGATGATGCGGATGTCTTTGCAAGGTTCTATGTCCAGGATGAAGACATCTATCAGGAAGCACTGGACCGGTTTCTCAGCCTGTTTGTGGATGAAGAGACAAGGGCATTGCTTACAAGTGGAAGAAAGACAACAGAACTCACAGAACCTGGTACCCGTATTACCGGTCTATCCATTGCGGAGACCATTACGGTAGAAGAAGGCTATGCGCCTGTTGAGGAAATTATGCAGGACAGCGATGCTGTGTATGAGTATCTCTGCTATGGTGATAATACGGAAAGAGAATATTACACCATAGAAGAAGGGGATACCCTTGCCGGGGTTGGTGCGAAGAACCATGGACTTACAGGCAGTCAGATTGCCTTGTTGAACAGGGATGTTCTGGAGGAAAGTGATGGTGAGCTGATACCTGGTGAAAAGCTCTGTGTGACGTATTTTACTTCACCATTAACCGTGTCAGTGTCACAGGAAGTGCTCAAAGAAGAAGCGATTTATCCAGAGACGATGGTTGTCAAGGATGACAGCCTGCGTGAGGATGAACGCCGTGTTGTACAGGATGGCATTATGGGCAGTGAGAATGTCCTTTATGCAGAGACATGGACAAATGGTGTGCTCGTGCGTGGCAGTGAGGTATCGTCGAGGATGAACAGTGAAGCTGTTGATCAGGTGATTCATGATGGTTCAGATCATCCAGAACAGACCGGAACCGGCATCTTTGCCTGGCCTTGTGCAAATCCTGCTGTGGTTTGTGAAAATGGATGTTATGCAGGACAGACTGGTGTACATCTTGTCAACCGGTATGACAGAGATGGAGATGTGCTGGCTTCGGACAGCGGCATCATTGTGGATGCCGGATGGGACAGCACCTATGGCAACTATGTTGTGATTGACCACCAGAATGGTCTTTCTACGTATTATGGTTCGATGAATGCGCCATGTCCTTTATCAATTGGTACAGTAGTGCAGCAGGGAGAAGTGATTGGAGAAATTGGTATGAGTGGAAGTTCGACAGGACCACATTTGTATTTTGCAATTATCAGTATGGAAGAAGATACAATGATGGATCCGTGTATGTATATATCCTGCAGGGGGTATGAGCAGTGAGGATTGATTTACTGGCAAGTGGTTCCAAGGGAAATGCCTGTGTTGTGCGGGATGGTACAACGTGTATATTGATTGATTGTGGTACGACAAAGAAATATCTTTCGCAAGCGATGGGCAAGGTGCATGTGAGCCATGATGATATTGATGCTTTGTTAATTACCCATGATCATAGTGACCACATTTCCCAATTGAACATGTTTAAGGATCTGCCCATCTATTCTCCGGTGGAACTATCTGATATAGAGAGTTTTCATGTAGAACCGATGCATCCGTTTTTTGTGGAGACACTCAAAGTGACACCTCTTGCACTTTCACATGATGCCCCGCATACGACCGGTTATATATTGGAAAATGGTATGGAGAAAATGGTCTATATCACCGATACCGGTTATGTGAAGGATTCCTACTTTCCTTTGTGCAAAGGAGCGGACTATATTGTGATGGAGTGCAATCATGATGTGGAGATGTTAATGCATACAAGGCGTCCACAGTATGTCAAAGCGCGCATATTTTCGGATGAAGGACATCTTTGTAATGAGGATTGTGCAGAGGTGCTCGACCATATTGTGACAAGGAATACGAAGTCGATATTCCTTGCCCATATTTCCCAGGAAGGAAATACGCGGGAAAGGGCACTTTCTGTGGTGTGTGATAAGCTGAAGCAGCATCAGGATATTTCCAACAAACTTCTTGTTGCTGCAGCAGGTCAGTTTGAAATCCTGACGAAAGGAGAACGGGATGAAGAAATGGATTGTGGCAGCGTCAGCTGTACTATTGGTATGGAACATCGTTTTGACCATCCGGATCTTTTCTCTGCCGGATGGCAAGGTTGAAACACAGACCGCAACAGGTGAAGTTGTACCGGTAGACTATTCTTCTAATATTGCGACGGTGATTGATAATGTCCGCAGCAGTATTGTGCGGGTGAATGGTGTTACAAGTGGAACGGGTGTGATCTATGCGGAGGATGAAGATACTGTTTATGTTGTAACAGCGTCTGAAATTGTGCATGGAGCAGCATCTGTGGATGTTACATTTGATAGTGGTGCTTCTGTTTCCGCAACCATTGTCGGTACAGATGAAGCAACCGGGATTGCGGTTATTTCTTTGACACCGGGGTTTAGTACGACCAGTATTTCCTGTGGTGATGCGGATACGGTCAATGCCGGGGAATATGTGATTGTCACGGAGGCACTCCATGCGGATACGATGCTGCGCAATGTTGGTCTTTCTGTTGTCAGTGCACCTTTCTATGGGTATGTTGGTACAGAAAGCAGTTATCCGTGCAGTCTTCTTAAAACAAGTCTGCAGCTTTCAAAGGATTGTGCAGGCAGTCCAATGTTAAATGCGGGTGGACAGCTCATCGGTGTGGTTGTCAATACGGTAAGAGATTATGAGGATGGCCATACGTATGGTGTCAGTGTGAATGAGGTTGTGTCTGTTGCGGATGAGATCATCGCAGAAGGCAGTGTGGAAAGAGGGTATCTTGATATCACGGGTACCAGCGTGACTTCAATGCGCTCCTATGAAAAAAATGAACGGGGCATTGCATTGGATGTTACAGAGGGGGTCCTGGTGAATACGGTTTCCGGAAACTGTCGAGACATACTCATGCGGGATGATGTCATCATCCGTATTGATGAACAGGATATTTCTTCGCTCAAAGATATGCGTGATGTGCAATATGCCAGCACAAAAGAGCAGGAACTCTCCATTGAAGTTATCCGTGATGGGAATGTAGAAACGCTGCAGGTAAAAGCATCATGATCAGGATTATTAGCTGCGGCAGAATCAAAGAGAAATGGATGCGTGATGGATTGGCGGAATATGTAAAAAGGATAAGTGCCTACGATAAGCTTGAAGTGCTGGAAGAGGCAGATGAAAAAACACCGGATAACAATTCTGCAGCAGAGAATGAAATAGTCAAAGATAAAGAGGGTAAACGTATTCTCAAATTAATTAAAGAAGAAGACTATGTCATTCTTCTCGATCTTGCCGGAAAGACGATGGATTCTGAAAAGCTGGCTTCTTTTGTCGAACAGTTATATGTGAAGGGAAAGAGCAGAATTGATTTTGTGATAGGCGGATCCCTCGGTGTTTCCAAAGAACTCATCAATCGTGCGGACTTTCGCTGGAAGTTATCAGATAATACATTTCCTCATCAGCTCTGTCGGATCATTGTGGCAGAGCAGATTTATCGGGCATTTCGAATTATGCATCATGAGCCATATCACAAGTAAGTGCGGATTTTTTGCATTTGGGTGTGATATGAAGTATGTGGAGTATTTGAAAGGGAGTGGACAGATGATGTTCCGCTCTCTTTTCGTATGGGTAAGAAAGACAATAACAGGGACATAAACGAATGGTATAATGAAATAAAACTAGAGCGACAGATTGGAATTTGTAGAGGAGATTGTATATGAAAAAAGCGAAGGAATCTGTTCTGTGATAGGGAGCCTTGTAGGTGCAATAGGAACCGGAGTAGCTATTTACTTTACTGAAAGCGTTTGGTGTTCAATTATAGGATTTTTAGGTTTTATGATTGGTGACCGAATTGGAAAAGTAATCGCCTACTCTAAAGAGGAATAAGTTCCAGTTAGTTAAACAAATAAATCCTATTATGCTTACATCACTTGCCACTCTTTTGCTATTAAGAAGTGCAGAATATAAAAACAACAGGGACAGAAGTGGTTTTATCTAAAACCCCAGCAGAATACTCCCACCTCTACAGGTGGTGAGATGAAT
>CAJKOS010000121.1 GCA_905201565.1 uncultured Erysipelotrichaceae bacterium | reverse complement strand
GAAGGAAAGATCCGCCACTATGGTTTCTCTTTCCATGACACACCAGAACTTCTCGATGAGATTCTTACAAAACATCCGGATGCGGAGTTTGTACAGTTGCAGATCAACTACGGCGACTGGAACAATCCGGCAGTGCGTTCAAGAGAATGCTATGAAGTATGCGTGAAGCATAACAAGCCGGTTGTTGTCATGGAGCCAGTCAAGGGTGGAACCCTTGCAACTATGCCTTCATCCATTACCGATATCTTCAAGGCAGCAGATGCGAATGCTTCCATTGCCAGCTGGGCAGTGCGCTTTGCGGCAAGTCTTGAAAATGTCATGGTCGTTCTTTCTGGTATGTCCAATGTGGCACAGATGGAAGATAACATTTCCTATATGAAGGACTTCAAACCTCTTGATGAAAGTGAACAGGCTGTTATCAAGAAGGTTCAGGATGTACTTGCTGGTATTGAACAGATTCCATGTACTTCCTGCCACTATTGCACAGGTGGCTGTCCGATGCAGATTCAGATACCGGATATCTTTGAGGCCGTGAACAGAAAGCTTGTCTATGGACAGGAAGAAGAAGCTGCCAAGCGTTATGCCAGGGCAACAGATGGTCATGGCAAGGCGAGTGACTGCATTCACTGCCTGCAGTGTGAAAATGCATGTCCACAGCACATCCAGATCACTTCCTGGCTCCAAAGAGCTGCCAAGGAATTTGAGGGTTAAGCACAAGAGCATGAGGGATCCTGTATGTTGCAGGGTTCCTCTTTTTTGTGTGCAAATTGAAATAAAAACTGTAACATTTTCAAATCTATACATGCATGATGAAAATATGCGATAAATGCAAAGCATCTTTTGGAATTTATGACGAAATGATTTGTTCCAGAAAAACAAATGTTCCGGAATATTCTGACATTTGATTTAACATAAAGTTTACAGAATCTTTAATATCTGCTAATTTTACAAGTAATGGGAGGATTCTGATATGTCTCTGGCAGATATGCAATGGGATGTGATTCTTGGCGGCTTCGGCTTGTTTATGTTCGGTATCAATTTCATGGGCGATGGGCTCAAGGAAATTGCAGGGGACAAGCTGCGTGTCTATATTGATAAGTACACGACAAATCCGCTGAGTGCTTTTCTGATCGGTATTGTGATCACAATTATCATGCAGTCATCTTCAGCAAGTACGGCGATTACCATCGGTATGGTAAGAGCAGGTCTGATGACCCTGGAACAGGCTGCAGGTATTATTATGGGTGCCAACATCGGTACGACGATTACTTCGTTTCTGATTTCGTTAGATATCGGACAGTATATTCTGTACGTGGTGTTTGCGGGGGCGATGCTATTGAGCTTCAGCAGGAAGAGAACGGTGAACTGCCTTGGCTCCATCCTGCTTGGCTTTGGTCTTGTGTTCTATGGTCTAGATTCCATGGGTAATGCATTGTCTTCTTTGAAGGACATGCCGGCATTTACCGCATTTGCACAAAGTATGAGTGAAAACCCGATCCTGTCCCTGCTTGCAGGTACAGTGATGACAGGTGCAGTACAGGCTTCTGCCGCAACGATCGGTGTTGTACAGAAGATGTATGAAGCAGGCGCATTGACATTCCAGGCGGTATTGCCATTTGTCTTTGGTGCTAACATCGGTACGACAGTTACCGGTATTCTTGCGGCTGTTGGTGGTTCTACTGCCGCAAAGCGCACAGCTGGTATTCATACCCTGTTCAACATCGTCGGTTCTACCATCGGCATGTTATTGCTTGGACCGCTGTCTTCTTTGATTCTCTATATTGCGGGAGTACTGCATCTGAATCCGATGATGCAGGTGGCAGTTTCCCATATCTTGTTCAACACGATGGCAACGCTCATCTTCTTCCCGCTGCTTAAACAGATGTGTGGTCTGATTCGTAAAATTATTCCTGGTGATGAACCTAAGCGCATTGAAGTGGATGTCCATGCCCTTGATCCAAAGCTGGCAGATGAACTGCCAACGGCAGCCCTATCGGCAGCTGAAGAAGCGATGTACAAGATGTCTGATGCAGTTAAGGAAAGTGTCAATCAGGCAAGGGCATATCTGAATGATGATCATGGGGAAGAACAGCAACAGATGATCGATCAGACGGAGTCATTGATTAATAACTATGACTCGATATTGACAAAGTATCTTGTGGATGTCAGTGCAGCAGGCAAGATGACTGCGCATGATGCAAGGGAACAGAGGTTACAGCTCGATACGGTCAAGAACCTTGAACGTATTGGTGACCTTTCAATGAATCTCAAGGAATTCTTTGAGATGATCCACAATGATGCAAAGCACAGCCTTTCCGCAAGTGCTGTCTATGAGATTAACCGCATGTTCACACAGCTTACGGATATGCTGGATATGGCAATGGCGCTGTATCGCACAAAGGATGAAGGATTATACGAGAAGATGAAGGATCTCGAAGATGGTATGGATGCCTTAGAGAAATGGGCACGCAACCAGCACTTTGTGCGCATGTCCAACGGCAAGTGCACAGCACCTGTTGCTTCATCTGTCTATTGCGATATCCTTGGTACGTTGGAACGTATGGGAGACCATTGCTGGAATATTGCCCGCAGTGCGGTGACCGGCAGTGCTGATGATCTTGCGGAAGGTCATGAGGCAGAAACAAGCCCACAGGCATAAGCTATGAAAGCAAAGATATCTTTCTTTGCTTTTTTTCATTTTTGATGAGAAAAAGGGCATAATAAAGAGCATGTAAGCGTTCATAATATGGAAATACTGGTATAATTAGGGCATAGCTTGTGTTATTTATTGATCATTAGGAGGAAAACAAAACATGAGTGTAAACTTTCGTAAAGTAGCTGTCGTAGGCTGCGGATTTGTCGGCTCTTCCAGTGCATTTGCCCTGATGCAGAGTGGTCTTTTCTCAGAAATGGTTCTGATCGATGTCATGAAGGATAAGGCAGAAGGTGAGGCAATGGATATCAGCCATGGTACATCTTTGAATGCACCGATGAATATCTATGCTGGTGATTATTCTGATGCACGTGATGCTGCGATCACTGTTATCACAGCGGGTGTTGGTCAGAAACCTGGTGAAACACGTCTTGACCTCATCAAGAAGAATGTTGGTATTCATTCCAGCATCATGAAGGAAATCCGCGCACAGAAGTTTGAAGGTATTCTTCTGATTGTCGCTAACCCTGTTGATATCCTGACATACTATGCAAAGAAGATGTCCGGTCTGCCAGAAGACAGGGTCTTCGGTTCCGGTACTGTTCTTGATACAGCAAGACTGCGTTACCTGCTTGGTACAAAGCTGGATGTTGACTCCCGTTCTGTCCATGCGTATGTCATCGGTGAACATGGTGACTCCGAAATTGTTACATGGAGCTGTGCAAATGTTTCCGGTGTTCCGCTGCAGGACTTCTTCGCACTCCGTGGTATGGGTGATCAGGACCTTGACCTTGCACAGAAGGATATCGCAGATGATGTCAAGAATGCGGCTTACCGTATCATTGAAAAGAAGCGTGCAACATACTATGGTATCGCAATGTCTGTTGTAAGAATCTGCCGTGCCGTTCTCAAGGATGAAAAGTCTGTACTGCCGGTTTCTACAACACTTGATGGAAGCTATGGTATTGATGGTGTATCCCTTTCTGTTCCGGCAATCGTTGGCAGAAATGGTGTCGAAGGTCTTGTACCTGTTGCCCTTTCTGAAGCAGAGCGCGATGAACTTGTTTCTTCTGCTGAAGTATTGAAGAAGAACATGGAAGGCATCGATTTCACAATTAACGACTAATCACTACGCATAAGCTGTGGCCATTGTGCTGCAGCTTTTTTTGTGTGCAAAAGAAAACCAGGAGATTATGTCTCCTGGTCAAGCTCAATTCTGTTTTTGCCTGTGATAGAAGAAGATTGCCATGTCACCAGTCAATAGCAATAGTGTCATCCAGAGATTGAGATGCATGTTAACACCAGTGCCTGGTCCATTGTTATCACTATTGGTCTCATGATCATCACGATCAGGTTTTGTGGGTTCTTCTTCCTTATCAGGAGCAGGAATAACAGTTACCGAAACGGTTGTGCTGTTGCCTGCTTTATCTGTTGCGACGATTGTCTGCACACCTTCCATTGGTGAAAGGGTAAATGTGTTGTTCTGCGGTGTGATGGCATTGCCATTGACGGTAATGGAAGAAAGGTGATCTTCGATAACAGTGACTTCTGTTTCTCCACTATAGGTTCCCTGCTCTTCAATACCATCAAATGATGGTGCTGTGTCATCAGCTGCGACCGGAATATCACTATCCTTTTTCACATTGAGTACAGTTCTATCACCGATGACTTCCAGTCTTTCAAAACAGATGGAAGTATCTTTTTCCTCAGCATCATCCCTGACTTTGAAATGCAATGTCACAAATGTTCCAGATGCCTTTTCTGTAGAAAGCGTATCCCTTGTCGCAAGAATCCGGAATGGAATCTTTGCGATATCTTCCTGTACAAGATATTGGGTTTCTTCAAACATATCACCCAGGGTATAGTTTTCTAATGTGAGAACTTCATTGTCATAGTGGATGCCAGCAAGAATTCCCCAGATATCCATTTCTGCAGAAAGGCTGAGCGTGACATCAAATGTCTTACCGCGGTTGAGGACAACTTCATCTGGTGTGAGAGTCATGGATGCTTCACCCGGCTGGATTGTTGCATCATGATTCCGGATCAATGTGGAAGGTGCCTTCAATAATGCACTTGCAAGCCCCGTACTGCGTCCGGTCATGATGGTTTGTGCACCACCATCTTCATTGAAGACAAAACTTCCCCGATTTCTCCCTTCACCAGTTGGCAGATAATTCCTGCGCTCACCAACAGTGACGGTTATGTAATATGTGTCATATGCCTTTGCGTCAGATGGAGTAAAGGTAATGGTCTTTGTTGTGGCAAGATCCTGTTTTGTGAGGGTTCTTGTCTCTTTGAGCTCTTCGGTATAATCCTGATTCAGGATGTAGAGTTTGTATTCAAGTGTTGCATCATCCAACAGATCTGCATACTCTTCCGGGATTTCTACGGTCACCTGCCAGTTGGCAACGCTGATCTTTGGCCTTGCTGGGGTATATTCCGCCTTATTGATGATGAGACTGGCACCATTGTTGTTGAGAACAAGATTGTTCACCGCTTTGTAAGTATCATCTGCGGGTCTCGAAACACGGACGAGATAGCTGCCTGAATCAACCGGTATGGTGTCTGTCCATTCATCACTGCCTGTATCGGTTTTGTATTGGATAGTGAAGGAATCTGCACTGACACCATCTTTGTTTATGGCAAGAGGGAATGCATGGGCATTACCATCATAGGTAACTGTTTCTGTATTCCCATTTGTACCGGTGATATCAGATGCGGTAATTTCCTGTTTCATCTGCCATCTTGCATATAAGGTGACATCGGCTGTGCCTGTAAATACCGTATCTGCTTTAACTTCACTTCCACCCGTTTCAGTGGTATACCAGCCAAGGAATGTCATGTTTTCATCGCTCAATACTGGTAATTCTCCATAGGTGTTGCCATATTGGATAGTCCTGTCAGAAGGGGCAGTACCGGTAGTGGTCACAAAGTGTACCGTATAGGTTTCTGCCTGCCAGCCGGCATAGAGAGTTGTGTCATTTGCTGGCATTTTATCTAAAACCCCAGCAGAATACTCCCACCTCTACAGGTGGTGAGATGAAT
>CAJKOS010000120.1 GCA_905201565.1 uncultured Erysipelotrichaceae bacterium | reverse complement strand
TCCTGGAAGCTCCGACTTCTATAAGTTGGAGTAGTTCACGCTTGTGATTCTTGCATTTATCATTGCCTTTGTACGATTAAAAATCCACGCCTGATAGAGACGTGGATTCTCTTACTCTCAGTAATTTTTAGATGAGCGATATATGATGGCAAGAAGACACATGTTCAACAGGTGAAAGCTAATGGCGATGAAGAGTACTGGTATATAGCTTCCGGTAAAGTCATAGACATAACCAATGAGACTGAGGGAACTTGCAGAGCCAAAGTTTGTCATAAAGCCGATAACAGAATAGGCTTTCTGGTAGTTTTCACTCTTGAAGAAGTACCGTGTGAGTAATGGTATGCCCACTGCACCTACTGAATAGATGGAACCAAACAGGATAGATGCCACAAACATGATTGCCGCATTGACGTTGATCATGCCTGTATACAATAACAACAATGAAGCGATATTGACGCCTATCATGGTGACACATGCTTTGATGGGAGAGGAGTGGTCGCTGAGAACGCCGATCAGCAGTTTGGTTGTGACATTGCCGATCATGATCAGCGATACCATCAATGCCCCATCCTGTGCGGATAGCGATACGCTTTCTGCCATGCTGGGAATATGCTGTGATATGCCGGTAATAGAGGTATGCAGAAGTGAGAATAGTGCCATGCAAAGGAAAGCAGTGGTGAGATATTGGAAAGTTGTCTTCTGTAATACAGCTTTTGGTTTTGTATGTTCGTCATATCCATATGGCAACAGTCCTTCTTCTTCAGGTTTGATGTGCCAGGGGAATAACAATGGTGGAAGGGTGAGAACAAGGATGGCAATTGCCATCAGGATATATGCCATCTCCCATCCAAACGTGCTTATCCAGGAAGTGAGGAGGGGTGAAAAGATAGCACCAGACAAACCGGAGAAGGAAAGGGTGATGCTTGTCGCAAGACCATGGGATTTCTCAAACCAGTTTGTGATGATCATCGTGATGGGGACGATACTGAAGGTGCCAACACCAATGCCTTTCAATATGCCAAGGATGTAGAAACCCATCATATTGTGGGTGAATCCCATCAGGAAGGTGGAACCTGCCGCAAGCAATACACCAGTAAAAAGAAGAAGCTTGTACCGTACTTTCTTCATGAGTTTTGGCATGAACAGGGCAACTGCTGCTGTGCAAAGGCTGGAAAGTGTCGCATGCATGGCAAATGTGCCTTTCAATACATGCAGGGCGTTTGAAACGGGTGTATAGAATACGCCGATGGAATTTGTGCAAAGCCCGATGGAGCTTGCGGATAACATGCATAACAGACCAACGATGATCCAGTGACGCATGTTTCCTTTCTGTTTTGTTCTTTCTGTTTTCATGAGTTTACTTTACAGAAACAGCTTTGTTACAGCTATGGATTTCCAAAAATGGAAAATCGGCAAGGTGATCTTTTTGTTTCAGATGTATGTGGTGGTATGATAGAAACCGTCTGAAGGGGGAAGTATGGGTATTGCAGGCTTGTTGTTGAACCAGATCATCATCATGTTCATCCTGATGTGTATTGGTTTTGTTTTCTACAAAGTGAAGTTCATCAGTAATCAGGGATCGAAGGATATTGGAAAGATTTTGTTATATCTTGTGATTCCGGTGGTCATTGTCAAAAACTTCATGATTGAAAGAAGTGCGGAGAATGTTTCAGCACTCATCCATTCTGTCATCATATCTCTTGTGGCAATGGGCATTGCCATCCTTGTGTCCTATGTGTTCTTTGGAAAGAAAGATGGTGTTGCCAACTTCTCATCGAGTTTCTCCAATGCTGGTTTTATCGGTATACCGCTCATTTCCGCAACCCTTGGGGAAGGTGCGGTGTTCTACATTTCGATGATGATTGTACTCATCAATGCTTTGCAATGGACATATGGTGTCTTTGTGATGAGTGGTGACAAGTCGGTCATGAAACCAAAAGCCATCATCACCAATCCCATCGTCATCGCCGTATTGATCGGTATCATCCTGTTTATCAGCGGCATACAATTACCGGTACTTGTCACAGATGTATTTGATCTTGTGTCTGGTCTTAATACACCACTTGCCATGATTGTCTCTGGTGTTTATCTTGCCCAGTGTGATTTAAGGGCAATGCTTGCAAAGAAGAATATCTATGTTGTTTCCCTTGTGCGCCTTGTTGTGATACCACTGATCACCCTGCTGGCATTTGTGCTTCTGCCAATTGGTAATGAAACCATCCGCATGGCAGTGCTCATTGCGGCTGCCTGTCCGGTAGGTTCTAATGTTGCTATATTTGCTGAGGCGTACCACAGTGATTATCGCAGTGCTGTCGAACAAGTATGCATGACGACAATCCTCTGTCTTTTGACATTGCCATTGATTGTGGCAATTGCAGGTATGGTGTTATAAAGGAGTCGGTATGGATATTGGAATTGTCATTACCCAGATGGTGGAACTCTTCATCATGCTTGGGGCAGGTTTTGTACTTGTACGCACAAAGGTTTTGAAGGAAGACTTCATTGCCGGATTGAACAGTTTTGTATTGAATATCACGATGCCTTTGTTAATCATCGGCTCGGTAGAAACAGAAATACCGGATGGTATGCCTTTGAGTGATATTCTCTTGATGACAGCACTGCTTGTCTTTGGATTGCCGCTGATTGCCATTGTACTATTGAAGATACTACCCATTCATAAGGCAAGAGGACTTGTGCAGTTTATCATCATGTATCCCAATATTGGATTTATGGGATTTCCCCTCATGAGGGCACTCTATGGGGACATTGCAGTACTATATACGGCAATTGTCAATATGATCTTCAATGTATCCCTGTTTATTGCCGGGGATGCCATCATGGCAGAAAGAAAGGGGTTATCCTTCGATCTGCGTCAGTTATTGACACCGGGTATGGTGGCTTCTGTACTTGCGGTATTCCTCTATGCTTTCCGTATCATGTTTCCAGAATGGATTCTTGTCCCACTCAACAGCTTTGGGGATATGACTACACCACTAGCGATGCTGATCATTGGCGCAACCCTTGCAGGATACCGGTTGAAGGATGTCTTTGGAGACTGGAAGATCTATGTGCTCGTCTTGTTCACCAGTGTTGTTATTCCACTTCTCTATATTCCTGTCATGAAGGCACTCATTCATGATCCTATGGTATGTGGTATAGGCATTATCATTGCGGCAATGCCAGCAGCTAATGCCACAGTTCTGTTCGCAAGAAAGTATCATCAGCCAGAACTCATGGCTTCTTCAGCAGTTTGTGTATCAACACTATTATCCATTGTGACCATACCACTTGTGATCATGATTGCAGGATTGTAAGGCAATACGATGATGTATTGTCTTTTTTCTTCTTTGTTGTGGTACGCTTGAAGAAGAGGTTTTGGTATGAATGAAGTAAAAGGTATTCTTGGAAGGATTCTTGTTCTTGTTATAGCGGCAATCATAGAAATTGTATTGGTCTATACGATATTGCAATATTTTGTAGGACTTGCGGCATGGATCAGTGTGGCATTGCGTCTTTTGAGTGTCATCATCCTGTTGTCTATTGTCCGCAACAGCAGACATCTTTCTTCGGATCTGATCTATATGATCATCATCATTCTTTTCCCGGTTCCCGGTACATTGCTGTATCTGGTATTAGGCGCAAATCTATTGACATCGAAGGTTCTCTATAAGATTGTGTCCGAAACAAAACGGGCAGAAAAGTATTATGTACAGGATGCTGCGGTGCTCAAAGAAGTGGAAGAAAAGGATCCAGTCCACGCGGGTGAGGTGCACTACCTCATCAACCAGGGCTTTCCTGTCTATGAAAACACAGGTCTTGATTACTATCCGCTTGGGGATGATGGCTGGCCAGTGATGCTTGCAGAAATGCGCAAGGCAAAGAAATATATCTTCATGGAGTACTTCATCCTGGAAGAAGGACGGATGTGGAATGCGATGCTCGACATCCTTGAACAAAAGGTAAAAGAAGGGGTGGAGTGCCGTGTCATGTATGATGATATGGGTTCTTTACAGACGGTACCTGCTTCTTATACAAAGGTTCTTGAGGCAAAGGGTATCAAGGCTGTTTCCTTCAACCGTGTTTCACCTTTCATCAATATCATCATGAACCACCGTGACCATCGCAAGATCATGGTCATTGATGGCAGGGTTGCCTTCTCGGGTGGAGTGAACCTCGCAGATGAGTATATTAATGCCATTGTGAAACATGGACACTGGAAGGACAACATCATTCGTATCAAAGGTGAGGCTGTATGGTCATATCTTTGTCTGTTTCTTGCAAACTGGAATGCCATCCGCAAGGAAGATGATGATTATGAGGTATTCCGAGGAGAAGTGGAAGCAGGAAAGAAAGATGGCTATATTGTGCCATATGGAGAGTCACCATTAGATGATGAACTGACCGGTCAGAATGTGTATATGAACATCCTGAACAGGGCGAACCGCTATGTCTATATCATGACCCCATATCTCATCATCGATACGGACATGATCAACTGCCTGATACTTGCCGCAAAGCGCGGTGTAGATGTCCATATCATCACCCCGGGTATTCCGGACAAGAAACTTATCTTTGGCATCACCCGTTCGTATTATGAAATACTGATCCGCGGTGGTGTGCACATCCATGAATACACCCCTGGTTTTGTCCATGCCAAGGTTTTTGTGGCAGACGATATAGTTGCAACGGTTGGTACGGTAAACCTCGACTACCGTTCCCTGTACCTCCATTTTGAAAATGGGACATATATCCTTGATTCAACTGTTGTGCAGGATGTGTTGCACGACGTGGAAAAGACGATGGAAAAAAGCCATGAAGTATCGTTGCAGGAATCCATCAGTAAACCATTAACAGGCTTCTTCTACAACATCATCAGGCTGTTTGCGGCACAGATGTGATTCTTCACAGAAAGTTCGGATTTCCTTATGGAAAAGTGTTGTATGATTTTTGAGGCATGGAGGAGATATGTTCGGGTTTTTCAAAAAGAAGAAAAAGAAGGAAGAGGTAAAGGAAACAGACCAGCAGGTGCTTGAGACACGTCCTCAGAAGGCAGAGAATGGCATGTATGCCGGTATGTATTGCCCGGTATGTGGCTATATGGAAGTGAATCCGGATTCCAATGCATTGCCACTTGAAGGGTTTGCGCTTTGTTCGAATTGTGGGGCACCACTGAAGCGTGGACTATTTATGAGGGACGCTGAGGGAAGGTTCTCCCTTGTTGAACACGCTGAGAAGATTGTCGAAAGAAAGAAACAACGTGTCACAGGTGGTCATTACAGGGTGCGTCCAAAAGGACCATATCATGTACTGTTTCATGGACACTTTACATCTTTATGATCAGAGGCATCAGCCTCTTTTTTTGTTATTGTGCAACTTTACAATAATTTTACATGCAAGGTTATTTTTGTTTTACGAAATCCCGGTATGATTTACGCATTCATAAGGGAGAGAGAAAATGAAAAAGAAGTATTCTATTCTTGCGGTCAGTGCGCTTCTTGCCATGACTGGTTGTGGAAATTCCACAGCAGAAGAAAGCGATGCGCCTGCTGAAAGTGCTGCTACTGTTGAAGAACAGGCAGCTGAACCGCTCACTGTTTATCTGAACGATTTCGATGCTATTATTCCTGACCTGTTCAAGGAAAAGACAGGTTATGATGTGGAAGTTGTTGTCGGTAATGGTGCTGAGACAATGTCCCGTATTGAGGCAGAAAAGTCCAACCCACAGTGGGATGTTGTATG
>CAJKOS010000119.1 GCA_905201565.1 uncultured Erysipelotrichaceae bacterium | reverse complement strand
TGGAAGGGCTCCATGAAGGGTATTGATACCGGTACGGTCATCACGCTTGGTACTGCAATTGGCGGAGCTATTATCATTGATGGAAAACTGTACCGCGGCAACACATTTGCGGCAGGAGAGTATTCCAATATCTGTATGGATTGGATGGAACCGCTAAGACCGCACTATGCATGGTATCGTGCGGGCGGCGTAGGAATGCTGTGTCTTGAATATGCAAAGACGGCAGACCTCGACCCGACAAAGGTTGACGGCAGAATGTTGTTTGAAGCAGCTAATAATGGAGATGAAAAAGCGAATGCGGCATTGCGGCAGTATTGTTACAGAATGGCTGGAGGCATCTTCTCGCTGCAGGTTATATTGGATATGCAGAGGGTTGCGATTGGCGGAGGCATTTCCAAACAGCCGTTATTGATGAAATATATGAATGAAGAAATGGATCATATCATGGAGGCGAAGAGTCCTAGTCCTGTCAGCCGTCCTGAAATCGTTTCCTGCACATTTGGCAATGACGCAAATATGATTGGTGCTTTGTATCATTATTTATATGAACTGGAGGGAAAAGACAAATGAGCAACTATCTTACAATTGATGTCGGCGGAACAAACATCAAGTATGCACTGATGACGGAAAATGCCGAAATCCTCGACAAGGGTGAAGTACCTACACCGATGGAAGGTCTTGACAAGTATGTAGACACGCTTGTGGACATTTACAACAAGTTTGCAGGCAAGGTGGAAGCGGTATGTATGTCTGCACCGGGCAGAATTGATGCCCATACCGGTTATTTCTATACCGGTGGTGCACTCAGATATATTCATGAAACAGATCTTGCCGGACTGCTCAAGGACCGCATTCCGGTACCGTTCTGTGCTGAAAATGATGCCAAGGCTGCAGCTCTTGCGGAACTCTGGAAGGGTTCCATGCAGGGAGTGAAGAATGGAACGATTATCGTTCTTGGTACAGGTATTGGTGGTGCTATCATCATCGATGGAAAGGTGTACCGTGGTTCCACATTTGCGGCAGGTGAATATTCCTGTATTTCTTCCCGCCTTGACAAACCATATTCTACAGGTATGAACTGGGCAGGACAGAATGGTGTTGGCAGTCTTGTAAAGATTTATGCTGCTAAGATTGGTAAAGATCCATCTGAGCTCAATGGCAGAATCCTCTTTGGCAAGGCAAATGAAGGTGATGAAGATGCGATCAATTCCATCCGTGAATATTGCATGGGTCTTGCGACAGGTATCATCTCCCTGCAGTTTATTGTTGATGTTGAGAAAGTTGCGATCGGTGGTGGTATTTCCAAACAGCCATTACTGATGGAAAAGCTGCAGGAACAGGTTCATGAAATGTATGATCCGATTGGTGATTACCTTCCGGCTACACTGCCAGAGATTGTTTCCTGCACATTTGGTAACGATGCAAACATGATTGGTGCACTCTACCATTATCTTTTCGAAATCAAAAAAGAGGCATAAGCCTCAGAAATAGGTTTTGACCGATATGACCTTTCCGATAATTCTTACGGGAAGGTCTTTTACTTCTTCTTTGGAGAAGTAGCGGTTTTCTACATCCGGATTGGCAGCCTCCAGGATTAACATATCCTTTTTGAACAATACCCGCTTGACCGTCACTTCATCGCCGATGAGGACAACCCCGATATCTCCATTTTCGATATGGTCTCTTTGCTGGACGAGGACAAGGGAACCATCCATGATGCCAATACCGTTCATGGAATTGCCTTCTACTTTCAGATAGTAGTCCGCATTGCGCTTTTCCCGGAGTGTAGCATCTTCTTCACCGAGGTAATTTTCTTCCGCAAAGAGGTTGTAGCCACCTTTCACATAGCCGAGTACCGGCATATGTACGGTGATGTCCATTCCTTTTAACAGGGGTTCAATATTGTAACCAAGCAGTGCAGAAAGTCTTTCCATGACTTCTTTTGACACTTTTCTGACAATGCCATGAGACCACCTGGTTACCGTTGAACGGTCAACCCCGATTTCCCTTGCGATATCCGCATCGCTTTTGCCAGACTTTTCTTTGTAGGCAAGAATAATATCCTTTAATTCCATGTACATAGTATAGCGCTTTATGCACATGTAGTCGACAATAAAGTTTCATTTGTTGCATAAGCAGTTGAAATAAGCAACTTCACTTCCTATAATCAGTGTAGTGTTGAGCAGGAGGTGGAAGCGATGAATCTCTATAAGCGGTATGTGGATGTGATTGCCGTAACGCATAAAAGCGGTGATGTGAGACCCCTCTATGTGATCTGGGAGAATGGTGTCCGCTACAAGATTGACAAGGTTGTGGACATCCAGAGGAGGGCATCACTTGTCGGAGGCTGTGGTCTGCGCTATGGATGCATCATTCAGGGCAGAAGGCGAAACCTGTTTCTTGAAAAAGACAGATGGTTCATCGAAAGCCATCAGCCGTGATATGATACTTCTATGGCAAAAACAGCAGAAACACTATGCCTGGAACAGGCATTGGAAGAAAGAAGCAGAAAGAAGCGGGAATATGGCTGCACAGAAGTAACCATCGGCTTTAAAAGCAAAGGGCATGGAGATGAGATAGTGGACTACCTTTCCATGGATGCGGAAGGCATATTCCGCTGTTATGAACTCAAGGTATCCCTTTCAGACCTCAAAAGCGATAACCATCTCAGCTGGTATGGAGATTATAACTACCTTGTTGTTTCCGAAAAGTTATATATGCACCAGGTGGACTTTGACCAGTTCATTCCTCCTTATGTCGGGATTCTTGTGGGTAAGGATCTTGTCACAAAGCGCAATGCCCATGAAAAACAGGTCAATAAGGAAGACAGGGACATGTTAAAGGACAGCCTGCTTCGCAGCATATACTGGAAGATGGTACAGTACAAAGATGCAGGTGATCTTTCTGCATTCAAAGAAAAAGATAGAGAACTTGAACAATTGCGGCAGGAGTTTGATGCCTACAAAGAGAAGACAGACCGCATGATGTGGACATGCCAGGACTATGAACACTGGTATGCCCAAAGTCACAACCTTCCTTCCTTCACATTGGAAGAAGGTGCAAAAAAGGAAAGAAATACATGTATGGCAAGGGAAAGGGGACTATTAGTCTGGCAGAAGAAAGAAGATGGCTATTGTTGTCCGGTATGTCATACCATAACAGGCAAAGAAACACCATATTGTCCAACATGTGGAATCCATCTGGAAGCAGATGAATGAATAGTGTATCGCTAGATTCAGTTTGTTTGTACTCTCAACAAACGCATTATAGCGGATATTTTTTGTGATCTGTTGCGTTTTTCTTTTTTGAATTTTGTCAAATAACAGATCAAAAGTTTGTTCATCTGCTATTTCTTTTTTGACACAAACATGTTAAAAATGAGTAAAACCGGAGGAAAATTATGGGTATTGTAGTCATCGGCGCAACATTTATTGATCTCAAAGGGTATCCCTTTGCACAATATATTCCAAATGGCAGAAATGCCGGAAAGGTCGTTCAGGTACACGGTGGTGTATGCCGCAATGTAGTAGAGGACATTGCCAATGTGGAACTCAGACCAACCTATCTTTCTGTATTGGATAACAGTGGTCTCAGTACAGAAATCATCGATAAGCTGAAAAGGCACAAGGTAGAAACAAAGTATATTGTGAGAACTGAAACAGGTCTGGGCAAGTGGCTTGCGATTTTCAACAATGAAGGAGATGTGATCGGTTCCATATCACAGCGTCCTGATCTTTCTGAAATTGGCAATGTGCTGGACAAATATGGAGACGAAATTATCCGTGAAGCGGATAGTATTGTGGTAGAAATTGATATGGACTCTGATCTTTTGAGCCGTATTTTCACATTGGCAGAGAAATATGGCAAGGATGTGTATGCGGTTGTTTCCAATATGTCCATTGCGGTAGAAAGAAGAGATCTCATGAAGAAGACCGCATGTCTTGTCTGCAACAAAGAAGAAGCGGAAATACTTTTCTCGGATGACTATTCTGGTATGACTCCGGGAGAACTTGCGGATATCATCGATCAGAAGGTGGAAGCTGCCCATTACCCACGAATGGTGGTAACCCTTGGTGAAGAAGGTGCAGTCTATGCTGAGTCAGATAATGACTATGGTGTCATTCCTGCTCAGAAGACGGCTGTCATTGATACAACTGGTTGTGGGGATGCGTTCTTTGCGGGTGTGACAATCGGTCTTACCTATGGCAAATCACTGCGTGAGGCATGTGAGATTGGTACAAGGCTTGCGTCAAGTGTCATTGCGACTAAGGAAAATGTATGTCCGCGCTTTCTGCCGGATGAATTTGGTTTAAAGATCAAAGACAAACAATAGGCAATCTTTTCGAAAAGGCATATAATACGATGTGGAAAAGGGGAACCTTATGGAAAACGAAAAGATTTATCGTATACTTGTCATCAATCCCGGGTCCACTTCGACAAAGGTGGCTCTGTTCGAAAACGAAAACTGTATATTATCGAGAAGTGTCTTCCATGACAGTTCAGAACTTCTCAAATATAAGACAATCAACGATCAGTTAAACTACCGTATGCATGTCATGCGCCAGTTTCTGAAAGATGCCAATGTAGACCTCAACAACATCGATGCTGTTGTTGGAAGAGGTGGTCCATGCTATGCCTGTGAAAGCGGCTGCTATACCATCAATGAACAGCTTGTCAAAGACACCCATGACTGCCGTGGTCACTTCTACCACAGTTCCATGCTCGGTGTGCAGATGGCTTATGAATTCCAGCATAGATATGGCGGCATTGCTCTGATGGTAGATCCACCGGTTGTGGATGAACTCTGTGACGAAGCAAGAATTACCGGAGTTAAAGGCATTTACCGCAGAGCGACAGCTCATGTGCTCAATGCCAAGGAAACAGCCCGCAGATATGCGGCTTCCATCGGAAAGAAGTATGAAGATCTCAATCTCATTATCGGTCACATCGATGGTGGTATTTCCATCACTGCCCATAAGCTCGGCAGAATGATCGATGGTAACGATGCAGGTGGTGGTGAAGGACCATTTACACCAACCCGTATGGGTTCCATGGCAATAACCGATGTCAGGGACTACCTTTATGATATGGGACTAGATGAAATCAGAAGACTGTGTTCTCAGGGTGGAGGACTTTCTTCCTGGTTCAATACGTCTGATTCTGCAGACATTTATTATGACCATGTCCGTAAGGGAGACAAGATGGCAGAGCGCGTATGGAATGCCATGCTCTATCAGTGCAACAAGTGGATCTGTATGATGGCTGCACCACTGGAAGGAAAGGTGGATGCAATTCTTCTTACCGGAGGACTCTTACGTATTCCGGGGGTTGTCGACACCATTAAAAAAGGAACGGAATGGATCGCACCAATTACGGCATATCCGGGTGAATTCGAACATGAATCCATGGTGGCTTATGCACTACGTGTGTTGCGTGGCGAAGAAACACCAAAAACCTATACCGGTAAGCCGGTATGGGATGGCTTCATGGATTAAACAATGAGGCAGTCAGAAATGGCTGCCTTTTATAATGCAATAGCAAATAACAAAATGTAGAATAAATACTTTTATACATTAACAAACAAGGTATATAATTTCTTTGTAAGGAAGCCGTAATACAATGATGGATAAACATCCGGAAAGTCTGTCATATGTATGATTAAACGTAAGCGTCAAATAGGGAACGGCTTTATCTTGTGCTGTCTCAGACGGTATACTGCACTTCAAGGAGGTGCAGATGATGAAACAGAGCACATACGAACA
>CAJKOS010000118.1 GCA_905201565.1 uncultured Erysipelotrichaceae bacterium | reverse complement strand
AGTCTGGTAGCTCGTCGGGCTCATAACCCGGAGGTCGTTGGTTCAAATCCTTCCCTCGCAACCATTGGTCCTGTAGCTCAGTCGGTAGAGCACGGCACTGAAAATGCCGGTGTCGGCAGTTCGATTCTGCCTGGGACCACCATGAAAACAAGGACATCATCTGGTGTCCTTTTTTCGTACGAAAGGGGAAATTGATGATGGAGTTTGTATGTAAATCCTTCCATGAACTGACGGTAGAGGAACTTTATGACATCCTTGCATTGCGGGTGTCTGTGTTTGTGGTGGAACAGCATTGCGCATATGAAGAGACGGATGGCATAGACCAAAGGGCAAAGCACCTGTTTATGGTGGAGGATGGGAATATGGTTTCTTATCTTCGCTATTTTATAGTTGATGATGGCATGGTGCAGATTGGCAGGGTTGTTTCGCGTATCCGCAACCATGGCTATGGAAGGATGGTATTAAATAAAGCGATAGATCTGATTAAAGAGATTCCTGATGTTTCTGGTATTGTTCTTGAGGCACAGGTCTATGCCATTGCCTTCTATGAAAAGGCGGGATTTACGGTTGTTTCAGAACCATTTGATGAAGATGGCATTCCGCATGTGAAGATGGAATTGCGGTTTTCACAGGCATAATGTGCCACATGCTTTTGAGGTATTTCGTATATGTTGCTTTTCAATAGAAATCTGATAGGATGGTGGACATGAAGAATAAGAATTTTCCAACTAGAAGCAGCCTGATTTTTTATTTTATACGTGGGGCAAAACGGTGGTTTTTCTTAGCAATCATATTTGCCTTACTGATGCAGGTATTATCTTTGATCAATCCAAGGATCATCGGTTTTACGGTAGATTCCATCATAGGAAACGAACCACCCGATGTGCCTTCCTTTGTCGTACCGCTGATTGAAGGGGTGGGGGGAATTCCGTATCTCAAGGAACATCTTTCCCTGATTGCCTTTGCGGTCATCTTCATTGCCCTTTGCAGTGCAGTGATTACATTTCTGTTCCGGTTGTGCAATGCGATTGGTGCAGAAACACTTGTAAAGCGTATCCGTGACTGTCTGTTTGAACATATCGGACATCTGCCATTTTCCTGGTATAGCGAAAACAGAACGGGTGATATCATCCAGCGCTGTACATCAGATGTGGAAACGATCAAGGTATTTCTTTCAGAACAGCTGACCGCTTTGATCCGCATTGTGATCATGATTCTCATGGCACTGTACTTCATGATGGGGATTCATCCGCAGCTTGCCATGATCTCAGCGGTATTCATTCCGATCATTGTCCTTTACAGCTTCTTCTTTCATTCCCGGATTGGTGCTACTTTCCGCAAGACAGATGAAGAAGAAGGCAGGCTCAGTGCCATCGTGCAGGAAAACCTGACTGGTGTTAGAGTTGTCAGAGCCTTTGGACGGGAGTCCTATGAACGGGAACGATTTGAGAAACAGAACAAGTTCTATACGAAGATGTGGGTGGATCTGATGCGCCTGTTATCGTTGTTCTGGAGTACAGGTGATCTGTTCTCCGGTTTACAGATATTGACCGTCACTGCCCTTGGTGCGGTGTTCTGTGTACAGGGACAGATGACTGCTGGTGATTATATTGCCTTTGTCTCCTACAATGCGATGTTGACGTGGCCTGTGCGTTCCATCGGACGTGTCATCGCCCAGCTTTCCAAGGCAGGTGTATCCATTGATCGTCTTGCCTACATCATGAACAGTGAAGTGGAAAGCGATACGGAAGAGGCAACGGATTGGGACATGCACCAGGATATTGTGTTCGACCATGTTTCCTTCAGCTATGAAGAAGGTGGTCAGAAGATCCTCGATGATATTTCCTTTACCATTCCCAAAGGCACAACCTTTGGTATTCTTGGTGGTACAGGTTCTGGTAAAAGTACCCTTGTTTCACTGCTTGACAGGTTATATGACCTGAAAGATGGTGAAGGAAAGATTCTTGTTGGTGAAAGGGATATCCGCAATATACGTCGTTCATGCCTCAGGCAGAATATCGGTATGGTCTTACAGGAACCATATCTATTCTCAAGGACATTGCGGGAGAATATCCGCATTGCAAGGCAGTCGAGCAGTATGGCAGAGGTGCGCGATGCAGCGCGTATTGCCTGCCTTGATGATTCCATCGAACGTTTCCAGCATGGCTATGATACATATGTTGGCGAAAGAGGGGTAACGCTGTCAGGTGGACAGAAGCAGAGAGCGGCGATTGCCCAGATGCTCATCAGAAGACCACCGGTTATGGTATTTGATGATTCGCTTTCTGCGGTAGATGCGGAAACGGACGCAAAGATCCGCAGTCAGTTGCAGCATAGTACAGGTGAAAGTACCGTCATCCTGATTGCCCACCGCATTACAACCCTGATGCAGGCGGACTGCATTGTGGTCCTCGACCAGGGAAGGGTGAAGGAAATGGGTACACATGAACAGCTGATTGCCCAGAATGGTATTTATAAAAAGATGTTTGATATGCAGATGCGTGGCGATGAGGAGGTGAAATGATGAAGGAACAGGAAAAGATCAGGACACTTCCATGGTTTGGTTTTGTAAGGCTATGGCCATATGTAAAACAATATCGCAACAAACTTGCCTTTGCGGTAGTTCTTGGCATACTTGCCTCATTGATCGATGCCTGCTGGCCATTGTTCAACAGATATGCATTGAATCACTATGTGGCAGAGAATACCCTCGATACGATATGGTTATTCGTCATCCTGTACATCGTACTGCTTGTGACACAGGTGGTGATCAACTTCATCAGCACATACCGGTGCAGCCAGATTGAGATGGGTATCAACCAGGATCTGCGCAATGCTTCGTTCAATCACCTGCAGACATTGTCCTTTTCCTACTTCAACCAGAACAATGTCGGCTATGTCCATGCAAGGGTCATGAGCGATACCGGCAAGATTGGTGAAATGGTTTCCTGGAGACTGATGGACCTTGTCTGGAATGGTTCATACCTGTTGTTTGTGGTGGTGATCATGTTGCGGACAAATGCCGCCCTGGCATTGCTCGTATTGATTACGGTACCGGTTGCCATTCTCTTTATTACATGGTTTCAGAAACGACTTGTTACACTGAACAGAAAAGTGCGTGAGATCAATAGTGAGATCACTTCTGATTTCAATGAAGGTATTACCGGCGCCAAGTCAATCCGGACACTGGTTATTGAAAGTGTCATGAAGTCTGATTTTGAAAAGGATACAGACCGCATGAAACATGTCAGTATCAAAACGATGCGCTACAATGCGGCTTTGATTTCTCTTTTATCTTTGATGAGTTCCACCGCTCTTGCGATTGTTCTGTATCGGGGTGGTGCCCTCACAAGAGATGGTGTGATGTTGTTAGGAACGCTGTCTGTCTTTATGACATATGCACTGAATATGATGGATCCGATTCAGATCATCATCGAAACGATTACTGCCCTGATTGGTATTCAGGTCAACATTGAGCGCTTTGCAAAGCTGATGGAGACAGAATCTGAAGTGGCAGATCGGGCAGAGGTTGTGGAAAAGTATGGTGATACATTCCATCCAAAGAAAGAGAACTGGGAACCGCTGCATGGTGATATTGAGTTCAAAGATGTATCCTTCATGTATCCGGATGGGGATGAATGGGTGCTGGAACACTTCAATCTCAAGGTTCCCCATGGCACAAATGTTGCGATTGTCGGTGAGACAGGTGCTGGCAAGAGTACGCTTGTCAACCTCGTGTGCCGTTTCTATGAACCAACCCATGGTGCACTTCTTGTGGATGGACATGATGCAAGGGACAGAAGCCAGTTATGGCTGCACAGCAATATCGGTTATGTGCTGCAGAGTCCGCATCTTTTCTCAGGTACGGTCAGGGACAACCTGCGCTATGGCAATCCTGAGGCAAGTGATGAAGACATTATGCATGCATTGAAACTTGTGCATGCGGAAGGTGTCATCGAACGTATGGACAATGGTCTTGATAGCGAAGTTGGTGAAGGGGGAGATCTTCTTTCCACCGGTGAGAAACAGCTGTTGTCCTTTGCGAGAGCACTGCTTGCGGATCCAAAGATCCTTGTGCTTGATGAGGCGACTTCTTCCATTGATACATTGACGGAGAGAATGATCCAGAATGCGATCGATACGGTGATCAAAGGCAGAACATCCTTTGTTATCGCCCACCGTCTATCAACGGTTGTGGATGCGGATGTCATCCTTGTTGTCAAAGATGGCAAGATTGTCGAACGCGGCAAGCACCATGACCTGATGCAGGAGAAAGGCTATTACTATAGTCTTTATAAAAGACAATTCAACGATATGGCAGCAGATCTTATCTGACTGCCATTTTTTGTATATAATGAAAATATGAAGAAGATACTTGTATTTGGTGCGGTGACATATGACATCATCGCACATGTAAAAGAATTGCCAAAGGGCAATGAAGATGTGGAGTTCCTCGACAGGGAAGTTCGTATTGGCGGTTCTGGTTATGCATCCGCAAAGCTGTTCAATGGACTGCATAGTTCCTATGATCTCTTTGCCCCATACGGCAGTGGCAGTTATGGCGAATATGTACAGGAGAAAACAGCAGAAGAAGGGATTGTGCTGCATTGTGAACGTGAGGAGATGGAAGGCTGTACATTTCATATGGTCGACGAATCGGGCAGGCAGTCGGTGATGGTCATGCCCGGGGCAGAGTATTCCTTTGATGAAGAGGATATCGCCTATGAAGATGAGGAGGAAATATCCGCAATCCTTGCTTTTGGGGATATGTTAAAGGGTGAAAATGCGGTGGAGTTTGTGGAATTTCTCTACCGGTGTGATGTGCCTGTCTATGTGGTGAGTGATGGCTATGGGGCAGAGTTTGATGAAGAAGTTCTTGAAGCATTGATCGACCTGCATCCCTGCTGGATATGCAGGGATGAGGATCTTGCGGTAGTGGATGAAGATGGTGAAAAGGCGATGGCAAAACTGACGGAAGGAAATGATCATCCATTGCTTGTCCTCTATGAAAACAAGAGTCTCTTCTCCCTGTATCAGGGGGAAAGATTCCGAACACCGGATAGTGATGGCTATGTGGATAACCATGCAATGCACTATGCTATTGCTGCATACGTTTCAGCAAGGACTGCTGGTGTAGATGTGCGCAACAGTATGATGTTTGCCCAGGGTCTTGCGGAAAGATTGACGAAAAATGGAGGGGTCATGGACGAGTATGACTGGACTGAACAAAGACAGCGGCTCGTCAGGATGATTACATATAAATCATGAGTGAAGAATTGTCAGAATTAGATTGGAAGTTAAGGGTTAAGGATCTAGAACTAAGGGCATATATTCACCGGAAGCTCGGCAGGAAAAAAATCTGTGCCTTTCTTGATTTTGATGGTGTCATCAATGTGATGTATCCGGCAGGTTCACCACAATATGAACGGCTTGTAAAGCAGATAGCGGAAGATATGAACTTTGCGGACTCTGAAGTTGTCAGAAGGTTTTCCAGACTATGCCTTGATTATGATATGGAAGTTGTCATCACATCTTCCTGGCGGTATTCTGGTTTGGAATACTGTCGTGATTACCTGATTCATGCAGGTATGGATACAAGGGTGAAGATAGTTGGAATGACAGATGATGAGTTTTCTTCTTCAAGGGAGATGAAGATTACCGATTATCTGTTTGCCCATCCTGGGTATGGTGAATTTCTCATCTTTGATGATATCGATATGAAACATCTCAGCGCTCATCAGATGTTATGCAAACCGGATTCAGGTTATACGGAAGCTCTTGATCAAAGGGCAAGAAAGATATTGGAAAGTAAAGGATATTACCCACGTGGATAATATCCTTTCTTTCACCCAAAACAATTGATTAAAGCTTTGTGCAATCGCTTGTAGAGGCTCCCCGG
>CAJKOS010000117.1 GCA_905201565.1 uncultured Erysipelotrichaceae bacterium | reverse complement strand
TCGTCGTTTTTTGCAAAAAAGAAAGAGACTTGTTGGAGTCTCTTTCTTTGGCTTTCGGAATCAGAACTTGACTTCGCGGCGCTCACGGTCGGAGATATAGGCGTTCTCCATCAGCGCGGTGAGCATACGGCCTTCCTTTACGCCGTAGCGAACCTCGCCGCCGTAGAGAATGGCCTTGCGGATTGCATCTTCGCTCTCTACTGCAGCTTTACGTCCATTGTCAGGATTACCACCTGCACCAAGTCCTTCTTTGCCAAGCTGAATCTTATTGGCAACCGGAGAAACATCCAGCGCCTGTACATCGGTGTTGGCTACATAGAACTCAACGCCCTGCACACCTTCCTGCACCATGCGGTTGACGGCATTTCCACCAGCACCGCCGATACCGAATACCTTGATCTTAGCAACCTGATTGTATGTTAAGTCTGCCATAATATTACCTCTCCATTACTTCCTTCCTTCAAGAAACAGTCCCTTGAGCTTGCTTGTCAGCGTGTCTTCCTTCGTGTTCCCATCTGGCTTTTTATCTCTGTACGAAACAGCCTTGATGAACGCTTCCATATCTATGCTGTCATCGGTATATCCGGTGATCGGCAGACGATCCTGATAAGCATAAAACAAACCAAGGCACGTGGTCAGGCTGGCATTTCTGCCTCCCAGCGTGTCAGGGATATAACAACGCACTTTTGTCTGCAGTCTGTCCGCAAGCAATTGCGCAAGTCCCTGCGTTTCGCCACCTTCACCTGTAATCATAACAGTAGTTTCCCCTGCTTGCAAGATTGGGGCACATGTTTTTTGCAGATAAGAAAGCCACGAATTGACATTTGGCATCACGCAATTGACCAGTTCTTTCTCACTGATGGTATGCGTTTCCCCCTCATTTGACCAGATGTGCACCGGATTGTCCGAAAGCGGTGCCCCACTGAGGATGGCACTATACTTGAAGAGATCAATCGCATTATCCCTTGTGATACCATATGTCTCACAAAGTGGTGCGCATAGCTGTCCAATACCTGCCGGCATGACAGCTGCGGTCATCAGCCTTCCCTTCTTCAATAAGCCAAGGGAAGTAGATTCACGTTCCACCTTGAGTATGATGACTTGCTGGTTGACAGACTGTTCAAACAGCGCTGCCTCCTTGCCTGCCGCATATACATCAAGGAAGATATCCATAATCCGTATTCCGGATTTCTCTACAGCACCGCAAAGATCATATGCCATCTTGCGATCTGCACAGAGAAGATCAATATCCACAGTGAGCGTATCACACTTCTCATTCAGTGGAATTCTCCTTGTGGAAATGCCATTGACCGTATATTTGACATTGACTGTCTGGATCAAGGCATATTCCTTGCCGATATCCATGCTCTGCGCCTTGTTCATGGCATTGCGGATATCCTGAATCGTTACAGTCTTGTCAATTCCTTCTACATTCACGGTTGACTTGAAGCTGTATCGTTTCATGCCACGGGATGGAATAGCAAGGATTGCACTCTTGATTCCTGCCCCGATCATCTTTTTTGTATTGTTGACAGCTGTCATGATCGCCTGGCTGATGGCATCCGCATCAACGACCTTTTCCCCGTCAAACCCACTGCAGGCTACGCGCTCTACCTTGATGATATTAAAGCGGGTATTGAAGAACTCCCCGACAATGAGCCGGACTTCATGATCTGATACTTCAACAGCCGTAAAAATCTGTTTATCGTTCACTTGTCAGCCGCTCCTTTCATTAACCATTACATATTAACACACTTCAACTTCTTTCGTGAACATTTTGTGAAATCCTGGCGATTGAATTTTTGTTGCAATTGGAAATGAGTCATGCTAAAGTAGTTAAGCAATTGTGTGAAGGAGGTTATGGTATGTCCAGAGTTTGTGCCGTATCCGGTAAGAAAGCTATGTCAGGTAACAGACGTTCTCATTCCATGCACGCTAGCCGTCGCAAGTGGAACGTCAACCTTCAGAAAGTTCATATGGTAGTCGACGGAAAGCCGGTTACAATGCGTATTTCCGCCCGCGCCCTCAAGACTCTCAAGGGAACTGGCAAGAAGGCTAAGGCCGTTGCTGAATAAATCGGAAACAAAAAACAGGAATTCAATCGAATTCCTTTTTTTGTTTCTTCACATTCAGAAGCGGACAAAGTCACTCTCAGCATCATACGCCTTCCAGCCCGGATTACCACTCTTGAAGAAGTTATACCAGGCAGAGGACATATTGCGGGCAAGCTGATAATCCTTTCTGTCCATCGGTCTCCAGCACCTGTCAAGTGTGTTGAACACATACCAGAGCTCACTGGAATGGAAGGAACCCGCATCATCACCAGGCAGCGGATGGTCGAAATAATAGAGATAGACCGGACTCTTGTGCTTTGCACAGGCATTGGCAAAGTTGCGCATGCCATCAAAGAACAGGGAGCGGAAACCATTTGTGCCCTTTTCCACAAAAATATCATCGGCTGTCATGCCAAGCATATAGGGAATGTCGGGAATATTGCCAGCTGCGATCTTTTCATCAGCAGACATATCGAGCACATAATTATCAACGACCGGTCCAAAAGCCATTCCACCTGTTCTTTCATAGAGCTTTGGAAGGATCTTCACAAGCTTATCCGCTTTGACTTCCCTGAGCTCTGCGATCGTTTCCACACCGGCCAGTTCCATAATCCATTCACCAGTCTTATATGCCTCTTCCAATGTTCTCGATTTAAACATACCGGTACCACAACCTGCACCACTTTGCAGGATGGCACGATTGAACAATCCCTTTGTCAATGGTGAAGCAACTAGTGCCTGTACGCTCATCGCACCAGCACTCTGTCCAAAGATACCAACATGGGATGGATCACCATGGAATGCCGCAATGTTTCTTCTCACCCATTTCAAAGCTTCGATCTGATCGAGCATGCCATAGTTACCGGTAGTGTGGTATGGGTTTTCCTTGCGAAGGTATGGATCTGCCATAAAACCAAAGACACCAACCCGGTAGTTGACCGTCACGAGGATGACATTGTTTCTTGCAAAGTCCATGCCATCAAATTCCATTTCACTGCTGAAGCCATGGTCGAAGGCACCACCATGGAACCACACGGCTACCGGTAGGTTCTCTCCTTCTTTTGGGGCATAGACATTGAGATAGAGGCAGTCTTCATCCATTGCTGGAATCGGGTAGGCAGGATCATCATAGAATTCCTTGCCATAGAAACCGCCATGCGGATCTGCCTGTGGGCATATGCTGGCAAATTCCAATGCCCTTCTGATTGATATCCATGGCTTTTTGGAAGCAGGTGCGCTAAAGCGCATACTGCCAACCGGTGCTTCCGCATATGGCACACCACGGAAAACCATGACACTGCCACAATCTTCCCCTCTTAAAATTCCTTCTTTTGTTTTGACATCAATTGTTTTCATTTTCAATCCCTGCTTTCAATGATCAATACTGTTCCCTGTTTCACAATGAGCTTTCCTTCCTCATGGAGTAATGCATTAGAAACCGTATAGAGATCCATACTGGTCAATTGTCTGTCCACTAATGGATATTGAAATCCCTCCAGGCTCACCAGTGCACCCTCTTCGGTAAAGAAGGATTTATATGGATAGTCATTTTTATGCAATACACAGGTTCCTTCCTGCACTGCATAAATCCGGTTATAGTCATCATAAATCCATACAAAACCGGCATATTTCAAGGCAAGTCTCAGATTGACAATGGTATGGTCAATGCGTTTTCCAAAGGCACCAAGAAGGATGACCTTTTCATAGCCCCGCTTCTTTGCCTCGTACAGGGCATGTTCAGAGTCCGCATCATCCTTGATCGGATTGAGGCGAATGACCTCTGCACTTGCCTTTTCAATACGTTTGAATTCCTCATCGCTGACCGAATCAAAATCCCCAACCGCAAGCACCATGGGAATGCCCTGATCCGCCAATACAAGTGCCCCCTTATCTGCACCGATGTAGTCCACATCACTTCTGTATTCCACCTTACCACAAAGCTTCAGGGCAATGACCGCTGTTTTGTTCATAATAGTGACTGCACTGCTTCTTTGATATTCTGCTTAAAGACATAGGAACCAGCCACAAGCACATCAGCACCTGCCTCTTTGCATAACCTGCCAGTTTCCCCGTTAATGCCGCCATCTACTTCTACTTCTGCAGATGGATGTACTTCATCGAGCCATGAGCGCAATGTGCGGATCTTTTCCAATGCATTCTCCATGAACTTCTGACCACCAAAGCCAGGTTCTACCGACATCACAAGGAACAGGTCAAAGTCTTTGAGCAATGGTTTCAAAACCGTAACATCCGTACCAGGTTTGATGGAAATGCCTGCTTTTTTACCACGTTCATGGATATGCTTTGCAAGATTCCTGCAGGCTTCTTCCCCGTCAAGTGCTTCATAGTGGAATGTGATGATATCCGCTCCGGCATCGATGAAGACATCCGCAAAGAAAGCCGGATCTGTGACCATAAGATGTACATCTTTGACAAGATCTGAACTCTTGCAGAAAGCTTTGAGAATATCCGGTCCAAAGGTGAGATTAGGCACAAAGTGACCATCCATCACATCATAGTGAATATACGATGCACCAGACGCATTCATTTCCGCAACTTGTGATGGAAAGTTACTGTAGTCCAGTGACAGAACAGAAGGTGCAATTTTCATCAATAAGACTCCTTTCTCTCTTCGATCATCTTCAATATATCGAGGTAATTGTTATAGCGGGTGCGGGGAATCTTTCCCTCTTCTACAGCCTGCTTGATGGCACAGCCCGGTTCATTGTGATGTACGCAGTCATTAAACCGGCATTTGCCGATATAGGGCTGAAATTCCAATACACACTGGGCGAGTTCATTCCGCTGAATCCGGGAGAAATCCAGGGAAGAAAAGCCAGGTGTATCAGCGACCAGTCCCCCTGCCACCTTATGCAGTTCATTGTGGCGGGTCGTATGTTTTCCTCTGCCAAGGGCTTTGGAAATTTCCTGTGTAGCAAGATGGAAGGAAGGTTCAAGCAGATTGAGCAACGTGCTCTTGCCTGCCCCTGACTGTCCTGTCAATACGGAAATCTTTCCGTTCAGCACTTCACGCAATTCCTCATCCTGTTCATGTTTGGAAGAGCGGATGACGCGCATCGGTCCCTGTTCATATTCACGGATCTGCTGTTCCACTTCTTCTGGTATGCCTAGGTCACACTTGGTGACGATGAGCACCGGTTCAATACCGGCATGCACGATCAGAAAGGAAAGTCTGTCGATGAGGACTGATGAAAAGTCCGGATCTTTGATGGACATCACGATCAGTGCCTGGTCTACATTGGCACAGGCTGGTCTGATGAGAAATGTCTTGCGGGGAAGCAGCTTTTCTACCATCCACTGTCCATTGACATTCCTGCACTCCACCATATCACCGGCTACCGGTTTTTTCACAAGCCGGATTTTTCCCATGAGGAATGCTTTTTCGACACTGCCATCTTCAAACAGAAGCGTATATTCCTTGGAAACAATTTTAATAATTCTTGCCTGCATAGCACCTCTTAATAGTAATAGAGCACAACATAGTTGCCATCTTTCTGCGTATAGGAAGAACCAGTTGAAGGATCACTTCTCACTACTGTTCCATACTGCACTTCTTTCAATTCCTCTTCGCTCAGCGTTGAAGAATCCAAGGTACTGGTCAATACCATGATGCCCATATCCGTCAGTTGTTCATATGCATCATTTACATTCATACCGATGATGTCATCAGGAATTTCAAATGTTGGATATGCTTCATAGACAAGGGTGATATCGGCTGGTTCATCTCTGGAGAACAGCTCCCCTGCGCCTACACCTTCCTGACGGATGATCGTACCTGGTTCACTGCCACTGCCGGTTGTCGGCTGTTCATGTACTGCAACAAGCGAAAACTGGCTGAGTGTCTTAATCGCTGAT
>CAJKOS010000116.1 GCA_905201565.1 uncultured Erysipelotrichaceae bacterium | reverse complement strand
CAGGTAAAGCTACGGCACTCAACATTTTAGGCGGCATGGACAGTGCAACGTCGGGTAGTGTGTTGGTGGATGGTACTGACATTGCCCAATGCAATGAATCACAGTTAGTTGAATATCGTCGCTCCGCAGTTGGCTTTGTTTTTCAGTTCTACAATCTTGTACAAAATCTTACAGCCCTTGAAAATGTGGAACTTGCGACAGAGATATGCAAAGATCCATTTGACCCGGCGACGATGCTCTGCCAGGTGGGTCTTAGTGAGAGAATGCATAACTTTCCTTCCCAGCTCAGTGGTGGTGAACAGCAGAGGGTGGCTATTGCCCGTGCCCTTGCCAAAAATCCAAAGCTCCTTTTGTGTGATGAACCTACAGGAGCATTGGACTATGTGACAGGCAAACAGATTCTCAAGTTGTTGCAGGATACCTGCCGCAACTATGGCATGACAGTTGTCATCATCACCCATAACCTTGCTTTATGTCCGATGGGGGATAAGGTATTCCGGGTCAAGAGCGGAAAGATTGTCTCTAAGGAAGTGAATGAACATCCTGTGGATATTGCGGAGATTGAGTGGTAATGCCTCGTACATTTTGGAAAAACATATTGCGTCTGATCAGAACGACAAAGAGCCGTTTCTTTTCAATGACCGCAATTGTAGCGATTGGCGTTGCCTTTTTTATTGGTGTCTATTCCAGTTCTACCATCATGTCTGCTTCGGTAGACAAATATGATGATACTTACGGTTTGCAAGATATACAGATCTATTCCAACTATGGCTTTGATGAAAGTGACATTGAAGCGATAGAAAACCTTGAAGATATTGAAAAAGCGGAAGGTTCCAAGTTTGTGGATGTTGTTGCTCAAAGCGGCACAGCTACCTATGTGACAAGAATCCATTCTTATACTGAAGATCAGGAAATCAACAGGTTCAAGCTGGTAGAGGGCAGAATGCCTGAGAATGATCAGGAAGTGCTGGCGGAGAGCGGTACCGCACTTTCGGAAGTCTTTCCGATCGGCACAAAGATTACAGTCAGCCGTCCGGATGATGACCTCAATGATTTTCTCAATGAAGATACCTTTACGGTAGTGGGACTTATCGATACGCCTGTCTATCTCAATTTTTCAAAGGGAAGCAGTACTTTGTCCAACCAGCAATTGATGACATATCTCTATGTGCCTGAGAGTGCATTCTCCATAGAATATGATCTGGAAGTAGATGTCATTACAAAAGATGGAGCTTCGTACAATACTTTTTCCGATGCCTATGATGATTACAGCAGTACGGTCAAGGAAGAGGTAGAAGCACTGGCAGAAAGTCAGAAAGACGAACTCTACAATACGATTAAAGAAGATGCTATAGAACAATATAACGATGGACTCAGGGAGTATCGTGACGGGGTAGAGACATTCCGTACGGAGATCAGCGATGCGGAGAAACAGCTGGAAGATGCCCAAAAGGAAATAGATGATGGCAAAGCACAGCTGGCTGAGGGTATAAAGAAGCTTCAGGATAGTGAACAGCAGTTAGCAGAAGGCAAGCAACAGCTTGAGGATGGAAAACAGGAGCTTATAGATAGTGAGAAGCAGCTCAATGAGCAGGAATCCGCAAATCGTAAACAGCTGGAAGATGCTATTGCACAGATCAATGATGGTCTTTCTCAAATAGAAGACGGTATTGCGCAGATGTCTTCACTTTCTGAAATAAGGGATTCTCTTGTTGAGCAGAGAAACCAGATTGTGCTCATGAGACCTTCTCTTGTCTTTTTGGAAGAAGTGCTTTCCGCCATGCCGGAAGAAGCCGTGTCTGGGGAATTACTCAGCGCATTGGGTATTGATGAAAGCATACTGGAAGAGCTGGAGAAGCTTGATCCGGAGTGGGATACAAAGACATGTGGAGAATTGTTGGCAACATTGCGGTCAACATTAGAGACCATGGATAACGGTCTTGTGCAGATCGATGATGGCATAGCACAGATTGATGAAAATCTTGCCGGTTATCTGATTGATGAAGAGAAGACGACAGTTACGGATAACAAGCAGACAATTACTGATAGTGAAACAGCCATTACCAATAACAGCCTTGCCCTCTATGATGACATGGTTGTTAGTGAGGGACTTTCTTTTGCGGATGGTCAAATGACTATGGATGATTATCTTGACCAGTATGCAAAGCTTTTGCGGATAGCAGATTCTTATGAAGGTTCATCTGCTGCAGATCTCAATGCTTTCTTTGATGCGGTTATTGCGGATATTGATACGAAGATTGCATCAGAAACAGATGAACTTGTGATTGCCCGTTTAGAGATACAGAAACAGGTAATTCAGTCCGTGAGAGATGCTATTCCATCTTCCTATGGAAATATGTCGGTGGAGATGATTCGCCTGATCTGCACAAAGACAAGCAATGCATTGGATGAATCGTCTCTTACTTCGGATTGTACTGTCAGTGAATTTCAGATATACCTGAACAATAAGATGGAAGAAGAAAGCAAGGCTCTTTCTGATGCGCTTAGCGAAAAGCAGACAGCAGAACAGTCTCTTTCTACAATATATAGCAATTGTGCAGATAGAGCAGTAGACGCGCTAAACGAGCAGAAAGCATCGCTCAATGAAAATCTCAAACAGGCAGAAGATGGTCTGGTGACGTTAGAGACAACGATTGCGGATGCAAGACAGCAGATAGCAGATGGCTGGGCAGAGATAGAAGCTAACAGCAAAACATTGGCAGATGGTGAAGCGGAGATTGTTAATGGATGGGCTGAGATAGAAGAAAATCAAGCAGCTCTTGCGGAGGCGGAAGTACAGCTGGAAGAAGGCAGGGCAGAACTTGAGGAACAGCGCAAAAAAGGACAGCAGGAACTGGATGATGCCCTGAAAGAGTTGGAAGATGCTAAAGAAGAGATCGATGCGTTAGAAGAAAATGAATGGACAGTACTTGACCGTTTGCAGCACTACGCTACTGCTTCTTTCTCCGGAACGATTGATCAGATGGCTGCAATTGGCAGAATCTTTCCATTATTCTTTATCATGGTAGCGGTACTTGTCTGCTTCACGACGATGGCGCGTACGGTCGAAGAACAAAGAACAGAGATCGGGGTACTCAGAGCTCTTGGTTATTCACAGATGCAATGTGCCGCTAAGTATCTCATCTATGCGGCAATTGCGACCATCCTTGGTGAAATCATCGGCGCAGTGGTTGGTATTTTTACTTTCCCTGTTATCATCTATAACACATGGAAGATGATGTATATCTTGCCAGAGATTGTCATTACAATGGACTGGGGACTGCTGGCTTTGACAGATATTGCCTTCCTTGCGGTAATGTTATTATCCGCATGGCTGACGTGCAAGGCAGATATGAAGGAAGTGCCTGCACAGCTGTTGCGGCCAAAGTCACCAAAGCTTGGCAAGAATATGTTAATCGAAAAGATTACTCCAATCTGGAAGCGTGTAAGCTTTACGGATAAGGTAACGATTCGCAACATCTTCCGTGATAAGAAGCGGTTTGTGATGACGGTGATCGGTGTGGCAGGATGTGCCGCATTGCTGGTGACAGGTTTTGGTGTTAGGGACTCCGTAACCGGTATGGTTGACTTACAGTACAGCGTCATCACCCAATATGACGGCTTTGTGTCTGTGGATGACTTGTTGACAAATGAAGAGGTGGAAAAACTGAAAGATGATATCGTTTCCCATCATGAAGTAGAAGGGGCGGAGATGATCTATGGCTATACCGCACAAGTCTATGATGATCATGATAACGAGACTTCTGTGACCACACAGATTTTCCAGGATGATGAACAGCTGTCCAAAGCGTATCTCTTAAGGACAAGAAATGGACATAACCCCATATCGCTGACAGACGATGGTGTCATCATCTCCGAAAAACTTTCGGAACTTCTTGGTGTAAAGGCTGGGGATATGATGCGCATGGAAGATGAGACAGGTAAGGTCATCGAAGTTCGCATTTCTGATATCTGTGAGATGTATATCGAACACTATTGCTTTATGAGTGAAGCATATTATGAATCCGTTACCGGTGAAAAGCCGCTCGAAAGAACAATTCTCATCAAAGGGACAGGGGATTCGCTATCTGCTTTACAGACAGAACTCGGTCAAAATGAAGATGTAACAGCCATTACTTTCTTTGAAGGTACATTGGAGTCTTTCGAAACTATGGTCAGTTCACTGGATATTATTGTCTGGACGATCATCATTTCTTCCATGGCACTTGCCTTTGTGGTTCTTGGCAACCTCATCAATGTCAACATTTCGGAAAGACAGCGGGAGATTGCAACCCTGAAGGTGCTGGGTTTTCAGCAGAAGGAAGTACAAAAATATATATACAAGGAAAACAATGTGCTTACATTCTGCGGTGCAATTGCCGGTGTGCCACTTGGCATATGGCTGCATCGGACGATCATGCTGACGGTGGAAATGGATTACATCATGTTCGGCAGAAGCATATCCTTGCTGTCAATGGTCATATCAGTTGCACTTACGTTACTCTTTGGTATATTGGTAGATGTAGCAATGAGAAAGAGATTGCGCAGTATTGAAATGGTAGAAAGTCTCAAGAGTGTGGAATGACAGCCTGGGTTTATATGCTGTTGTGTGAAGATGGCAGCTATTATACAGGTTGGTCAACCGATGTTGAAAAGCGCTATACAAAACACTGCAATGGTAAAGGTGCAAAGTACACACGTGTGCATCACCCTCTAGAAATTGCCTTTGCTGAGTGCTATGATGACAAAAAGGAAGCGATGCGCAAAGAGTACAGGATTAAACAGCTATCTCATTGCGAAAAAGAAAAACTGGCTTTAACCGTTCCTAGAAAAACAGATGGAACGATAGATCTCAATGAGATCTTAAGGAGGAAAATCATGAGCGAATTAAAATTTTACAAGTGCAACAAATGCGGCAAGATCATTGCCGTACTGCACGACACACCGGTACCGACAATGTGCTGCGGTGAAGCGATGACAGAACTTACCGCCAACACAACTGACGCGGCACAGGAAAAGCATGTTCCGGTCATCATCCGTGAAAATGGTGAAATCACAGCCCGTGTAGGCAGCGTAGACCATCCGATGATTCCAGAGCATTACATTGAATTCATCGCATTTGAAACAGATAATGGATTCAGAATTGCCTATCTCAAACCGGGTGAAGAACCTGCCGCAAAGATCATCCCAGGAGAAAATGTCAAAGCGGTATATGCATACTGCAACCTGCATGGTCTTTGGAAAACAGAAGCGTAAATGAAGTAAGGACTCTGTTCGATACAGAGTTCTTTTTTTGTTTTACTATAACGAAACAATAGTGGAGATCATGAAAGAAGGTTGGAAATTGATTATGCAGTACTGCTGAAGACAACCAAGCCCAGGCAGAAGGAATTTCCTCAAGAAAAAAGAAGGGAAATACAAAAGTCATGAGCATAAGAAATACGACACTATTCTTTTCGAGGAACTGAAAGAGCTGTATAATTAATGGAGATTGGTAGGTCATCCAGCCTCAGTCATCCCGCTTTGAACAGAATTATGTAATATTATTTGCATTAGGCAGATCTAAATACAGCAGTATGCAAGGAGGGGAATGTTATGTTATTCAGAGAACAAATCAAGCAGAAAAGAAATGAAATGAAACTATCACAGGCAGAAGCTGCCTATAAACTTCATATCAGTCAATCAACATTATGTAGAATTGAAAAAGGAAGTCTGAAGCCGGATGAAACGCTGAAAAAAAGTATTCTGCAGTTTTATCATCTGAATGATGAAGATAGTACAACTTTCGAAAGTATTGTGGATAACCATCGAGATACGGAAACGCATAGCACCGGCATTGCAGAACGCATAATAAGCACTCGGGATCTGGAATTGCTGTTTTCTAAAATAAACGGGTTCTTGTTTATAAAGTGGTACCCATAAGGAGGACAGCACCTTGACAGTGCTGGCAC
>CAJKOS010000115.1 GCA_905201565.1 uncultured Erysipelotrichaceae bacterium | reverse complement strand
CCCAGCGGGATGAACACGCCCGCGGCCAGCGGGATGCCGATGGTGTTGTAGAAGAATGCCCAGAACAGGTTTTCATGAATGTTCCTCAATACTGCTCTTGAGAGTCTGATGGCTGCCGAAACATCGGTCAGTTTACTGTTCATAAGAACAATATCTGCACTATCAATCGCCACATCCGTACCTGCGCCAATCGCAATACCGGTATCAGCCCTTGTCAATGCCGGAGCATCATTGATGCCATCCCCAACCATGGCCGTTTTGCCCTTTTTCATCAGCTCACTGATCTTTGCTTCTTTGCCTTCAGGTAAAACCCCGGCAATGACCGTATCTACACCAGCTTCTTCTCCAATAGCCTTTGCGGTTTTTTCATTGTCACCGGTAATCATGACAACTTCAACACCCATATTCCTGAGTTCCGTAATTGCCTGTCTGGAATCGGGTTTGATTGTATCTGCCACTGCAATAACACCAAGAATTGTATCATCCTGCGCAAAGAAGAGCGGTGTTTTTCCTTTGGCAGAGAAGTCTTCTGCCTTCTTGGAAAGTTCTTCGCTAATCGTACACTTTGAAGAAACATAACGCGCATTACCACCATAGAGCACATGCCCATGTAATGTCGCTGTCAGACCACTGCCAACTTCTGCCTTGAAGTCTTCCACTTCTTCGACAGTCAATCCATCTTCTTCAGCTTTAGCCATGACAGCTCTTGCCAGAGGATGTTCGCTCTTTCCCTCAAGAGCTGCAGCCTTGTCTAACAATTCCTTTTCGGTTACACCATCTGCCGCATAGATATCTGTCACAACAGGCTGACCGCTGGTAATTGTCCCCGTTTTATCCAGGGCAACAATCTCTGTTCTGCCCGCAGATTCAAGTGCTTCACTTGTCTTGAAGAGAATGCCGTTCTTTGCGCCCATTCCGTTACCGACCATGATCGCAACCGGTGTGGCAAGTCCTAATGCACAAGGGCAGGAAATGACCAGAACCGAGATACCTCTTGCCAGTGCATCCGCAAATGATGCCCCTGCAATGAGCCAGCCAACGGTTACAATGATGGCAATTGTGATGACAGATGGTACAAAGATACCGGAAACCTTGTCCGCAATGCGGGCAATTGGCGCTTTTGTGGCTGCCGCATCAGATACTAAAGCAATAATCTTTGACAATGTTGTGTCTTCACCAACTCTTGTTGCCCTTGCCTTGATATAACCGCTTGTATTAATCGTTGCTGCACTGACAGTATCTCCCACCGCTTTATCAACCGGGATGGATTCACCCGTCAAAGCAGATTCATTAACAGCAGTCGTACCTTCCACGATTACACCATCCACCGGAATGGATTCACCAGGTCTAACTGCAAAGATATCCCCGCTTTCTACTTCATCTATGCCAACTTTGATTTCCATGCCATTGCGGATGAGCGTTGCACTTTGCGGAGCAAGCTTCATGAGACTCTTCAACGCATCTGTTGTGCGCCCTTTGGACATTGCTTCTAACATCTTACCAACCGTAATAAGCGCCGGAATCATCGCTCCGCTTTCAAAATAAAGCTCATTGTGATAAATCATCATGATATCATGGGCCGAAGCGCCTGCCGCATACATCCCGCCAATCTCATACATCACAACAACTGACCAGAGGAAAGATACCGATGAGCCAAGAGCTACCAGAGTATCCATATTCGGTGCTCCTTCTAACAATGAACGGAAACCCGATGTAAAGAATTTGTGATTAATTGCCATAACAATCAGGGCAAGAAACATTTGTGTCAAGCTCAATGCCATGAAATTGTGGTCAAAGAAAGCAGGCAGCGGCCATCCCCACATGTTATAACCCATGGTGATATACATGAGCACAATGAGAAAACCAACTGAAAGGATGAGTCTCTTCTTCAACTTTGGTGTCTCCTTGTCTTCCAGCGCTTCTTCTTCCATCTTCAGCTTCTCAGAAGCACTGATACTCTTCTTCTCTTCACCTTTTAAAGAAGCACCATAACCTGCTTTTTCCACTGCTTCAATAATCTTTGATGGATCAGCACTACCTTCTACTCCCATAGAATTGGTCAAAAGAGACACCGAACAAGAACTGACACCGTCCACCTTACTGACTGCTTTTTCTACTCTTGCCTGGCATGCCGCACAGGACATACCCGTAACAACAAACTGTTCCACAACAGATCACCTCATTTCAATAACCGTTCCACAAGATCCGCAAGTTCATCAATCGCATCATCATTTCCCTCTCGGATGTCTTCTGCCACACAGCCATGCATATGATTGGTGAGCAATACCCGGTTGAAACTATTCAGTGCATTTTGCACTGCCGCAACCTGAATCATAATATCCGGACAGTAGGTATCTTCTTCAACCATTTTCTCTATACCGCGAATCTGCCCTTCCGCCCGCTTGAGCCTTGCAAGCATCTTTTTCTTTTCTTCTTCACTCCGCACAGTCTTTCTGCCGCTGCAGAATGTACACTTCTTTTTCTCCATACTCTCACCTCATATATAAATATACCCTTATGGGGTATATCAAGCAACTGAAACGCTCAAAAAAGCGGATTTTTCTATCCGCCTGTAATACATGCAAAACAATCTTTCTCATTTCGTTTCTGCTTTTCCTATCCTCTTTCATTTCTGATTCTTCTAAGCACCAGTTTTGCAGCAATCAAAAACAAGACGACGAATAGTATGAGAATACCCCAGGAAGTGAGAAGGTGTGGTATAGAAAAGGTAAAAAACGATTCTGTCGCATGAGGAATCATAACCCCCTGCTGCTGAAGTCTCAGAGGCATGTCATTGAGATTCGCTGTTGTCCCATAGCTTTCCATACTCCAGCGGCATACCGCCAGCCAGGAAATCAACTCGGTCACCCCGCTCAGTTTGAAGATCAATCCAGAAAAGAGGATCTGCGGCATGAGAAGTATAGGCGCCACCGTCATCGCCCTATCTGCATTAGTAAATAAAGATGACACAAACAGTCCCATTGCCGAGGCTGAAAGAGACGTCAAAAATGTTGTAATATAGACTTCCGCAAATCCGTTGAACAATATGCCATTTTCCGGCATACCGACCATTGCCGCAAAGACTGCCGTTATGAAGAAACTCTGCAGCAGACATAAAATACCTAATACGACAATTTTGGATATAACATATGCGCTTAATGAAAGCCCCGTCATGAATTCGCGTTTGAGGATTGTCCTCTCTTTGCATATTTCCTGAATCGCATTGAGCATACCAACCCAGAAAGCAGAGCAGGAAAGCGAAAAGAGAAGGCTCTTCGTCATTTCATATTGTTCGAACTGGTTTCCATCTGCAACAAGTGAGATCAAAAAAGCAAGAAGAGGTGCCTGCAGCAACAGCAGCAACAGTCTTTGTGTATCATTGATAATCAGTCTCAGATAACGCATGCTGAGAATGCGCAGCTGCCGTAAAGGCTGCTCCTTTGGTCTGTATGTAACAGATACCGTTCTTGTATTGATGCTGTTTCTTTTTTGCAATGCAGAAAAGTTTTGCGCATAGTATTCAGCATACTCTGTTATACGCTGATAAATATCCGCTATATCCGTCACCTGAAAATAGCGAATCGCTTCATCATATGACCCAAAGAAACATAAATTGCCGCCCTTGCCCATAAACGCAATTCTGTCGCACAATTTCAGCTGAAGTGTGCTATGTGTCACAAGGACAACCGTTTTGCCGTTATCCGCCATCTTGCGTAGCGATAACATCAGACTTCTTTCCGTCCCGGGATCAAGCCCGGAACACGGTTCATCCAGAAACAGCAAATTTGGATCACACAGCAATTCTACAGCAATGCTGGCTCTCTTCCTTTGGCCGCCGCTCAAAGAACGGATGAGGCTCTTCTTCTTTTCTGCCAGTTCAACCGTTGCAATCGCCTTGTCAACCGCTGCTTCACGTTCCTTATGAGAAGTATCTGAAGGCAGCCTCAGCTTTGCGGTATATTTCAACATGTCATACAGACTCAGATTGTCATAGACAATGTCTGACTGCGGAACATAACCGATCATCTTCTTCAAAGCATCAAAGTTTTCATAGAGATTTGTACCATTGATGAAGACATTTCCTTCGTCCGGTTTCAAATAACCGCACATGCAATTCAGAATCGTCGACTTCCCTGCCCCGGATCCGCCAACAATTGCCACAAGTTCACCAGGATGAACACTGAAAGAAACATGATTACTTGTCACAAACGTTTTTCTGCCATGTCCTCTTCTGATGACAATATCAGAAGTATCTATGGACACACCATTCTGATAGCAGTACCAGGAAATAACATGGTTGGAATAAATCAGTCTTGCGCTTGTCAGACTGATGACATCTTTTTCATGAAGATGTACCTTTTTTGATATTCTTTTACCATTAACCACAACAGGACATGATTTACCGCACGGCTCAATGGAATAACCATCGCTTCCAAATGTGATCTTTGCATGTCTTCTTGCAGTTGAAACATGCGGAATCACAATATCACAGCTGCTGTCGCGGCCAATGATCATCTTTGCTTTTTGCTCTAGCTGATAAAACTGCCACCTTGTTGGCGAAAGGGAGGAAGTACAGATGAACAGCACCCCGTCAGAAACAGATTCCACGCCATCATCAATGCGGATCAAATCCCCATCACCCAGCATTCTTGACTCAACAGAGGCATTGTTATAGGACAAGCCATTGGTACTGGGCGCATTATCATAGGCGCCTTTGTCTTCAATAATCCAGGATCCGTTCAACCATGTGAACCTGCCGTGCTGCATAGAAACAAGAGGTGATGTCAGAACAATATCATTATGGCTGTCCCTGCCAAAATAAATATGTTCTTTATGAAAGCTGCTCAGGCTGATTTTGCCAGGCGCACGATTTCCGTCAAAAATCGTTATGACAAAATCACGATTTATTTTCTGCATTCCACACCTCTTTTCTATTGTGCATGAAGATTAATATCGTACTGATCGCTGGTTGCAGTCATACCGTCAGCTCCGACTGTCAGATAAAAATCAATCATGCTTGTATCCGCAGGCTTGTTCAGCCATTCATCTCCCATCAGAACAAGTGTTACTGAGCCGTCCGCATTTTCACTGAACACGCGCCCGGCCATTGTATAACTGCCTGTTTTCGCACGGGAATTGTCATTCACCGGATAAAAGCTGCACTCTGCTTCCACCATTCCGGTATCTTTATCACACGAAGAGATCACAAGATCCATTCCCGTCTCTCCCCAGTTTGACCTGTATGTACCCGTATAAGAACGAATCACTTCCGGATGATCATATTGTCCCGTCACTGTATTGTCCTTGCCGAACAATCTTCCTTCGTCTGCAGTAACAACATTCATGTCATCTGAAAATGTAAACTGCAAACCCGATAACATATCCCGGCTTCCATCTTCTGGGACCCTTACCCACGTTGTCCCATTGAGGGTAACCGAAGCAGTGCCATCCGCATTTTCCGTATAATTATCACCTTCCATGTTGTATATTCCTGTAACATCCCGCGTACCATCAGGATTGTAATATGTGAATTGCGCTGTTACAGAAGAACCATTAATAGATTTAATGAAAAGATCAAAACTTCTCACATTCTGTGGTCTGCCATCCGGGTAATACATACCGGAATAGGAATATAATACCTCCTCTGCGCTTTCACTATTTAAGCTTTCCAGCTTTTCTTCCAGTTCCTCATCTTCACCAATAACAGCTATAGCAGCAGAAAGCATTTTCTGCGCATTGACATAATCATTTCGGGAGATGGAACGGTCCGCCTCCTTCAATACCTGTTCTTTGTATTCGTCACAATACGCCTCGCGGGCATCCTTCAATTCATCACTAAAGTCATCTATATCCTGCAAGGTGATTGCTCCATAGTTGTATCACGTTTTACAGCAATCACATTTACCCACCGCTCATCTCTGTGGTTTTCTCGAACATCGCCTGTTATAAAACATTCAAGTATTTCAAAGCGATTATTTCTT
>CAJKOS010000114.1 GCA_905201565.1 uncultured Erysipelotrichaceae bacterium | reverse complement strand
TAGATTTCAACACCAGGCTGGTTGAATGGGTTGATGTCGATCATGTAGCATGTCAGTGCTGTAGCGACAAAGAAGAAGTAGCAGAGATAGCCGAAGCTGTATTCCTTCATGTCATTGATTGTGATGACGAAGTTAGGAACACCACCTGTTTCTACATGTGCTTCAATTGTGCCCTTTTCAGCCATCTTGTTGACCCAGTCATAGGACTTTCCTGTGAGGTAGTTCATGTTGTCGAGGTTAGCTTCATCGCTGCCAACTGTGAGGTCAGCACTTGGCTTTTCAACTTCAAGAATTGTTTCGAACAGTACCTTCTTGCCTTCCTGGATGAACTGACCAAGGGAGTGCAGGTCTGTGGAGAAGCATGCACTGTCAGGGAGAATACCCTTGCCATCCTTGCCTTCGGATTCACCGAGGAGCTGCTTCCACCATTCAGCGAGCATCTGCATCTGTGGTTCATATGTAACAAACATTTCTACATTGTAGCCCTGGTTCTGCATGATACGTCTTGCGACAGCATACTGATAAGCAGGGTTCTTGGAAAGATCATCTGTGTTGAGGTCATTGTAAGCATCCACAAGACCTTCATATACCTTGCGGATATCAATACCGCAGATAGCCATCGGTACAAGACCTACTGGTGTGATGACAGAGAAACGTCCACCGATATCATCCGGAATGACAAATGTTTCATAGCCTTCCTGATCAGCAAGTGTCTTGAGCGCACCACGTGCCTTGTCAGTTGTAGCAATGATACGTGTAGCAGCTTCTTCCTTGCCATACTTTTCTTCCATGAATTCGCGGAGAATTCTGAAAGCAAGAGCTGTTTCTGTTGTAGTACCAGACTTGGAGACAACATTGAGGACAACGCTCTTGTCCTTGATGTGGTCAAGAACCTGGCTCATGTATGTGCTGGAGAATGTGTTGCCACAGTAGACAACTTCTGTCTTTCCATCCGGATAGAGACCCTGGATCATTTCAATAGCAGCACGTGCACCGAGGTATGAACCTCCGATACCGCAGACAACAAGTACTTCAGCCTTGTCCTTTACGCGTTCTGCACACTTGATAATGCGTTCAAACTCTTCCTTGTCATAGTCGACAGGCCAGGAAACCCAGCCCATGAAATCATTGCCGGTACCTGTCTTCTCACGAATTTCCTTGTGGAGCTTTGTGACTGTGTCCTGATAGGAAGCAATCTCTTCCTTCAGAAGACCATGTGATGCATCAAACTTCATCATTTTTTCATTTCCTCCTGTGCTTGTGCAATCCATCGATTCATGTTTTCTTCGATTGTGCGAAAACCTATTCTGCCAGAAGGCATCGTTGCCTTGGAAACAACCTGCCTGCGGCGATTTCGTACACGTGACTTGTGCAGGGCTTTGAGAGAAAGCTTTGCCTGATTCAGGCGGGTATCAAAATCGATGATCTTGACCCTCACCGTATCACCAACTCTGACATACCGTTCAATGTCTTTGACAAAACCATCCGATATCTCAGAGATGTGAATCAGACCACTGGTATGACCATCCAATGCCACAAATGCACCATATGGCTGAATACCTGTCACTTTTCCTTCTACAATTTGTCCTGTCTTATAAGTCATGCGTGCTCCAAAATGATTATAACACTGCAGGTTACCCATGTGCTATACTTTGGAATGGAGTTAAGTTATGAAATCTACATATGGCGTTTATGAAATGTATCCATTCTGGTCTGCTATCGTCTCAGCAGTCCTCGCACAGTTTCTCAAACCTGTCTTTTACTGGTTAGTGCACAGAGAATGGAAATGGAACCTCGTCAAGGATTCCGGTGGTTTTCCTTCATCGCATAGTGCAATGGTATCAGCACTTGCCCTTTCGGTTGGCATCCGTGAAAGTTTCAATTCCACGATCTTTGCGGTGACGATGGCACTTGCCTGCATTGTCGTCTACGATGCTGCGAATGTGAGGTATTATAGTGGACAAAATATCAAAATTACGCAACAATTGATCAAGGACATACAAAAACAGACGGATGTGAAATTCGAAGATCCTATCTATCACACCCGCGTCAAGCAGGTCCTTGGACACAGGTGGATCGAATGTATCGGTGGTATTCTGATCGGTCTGATCATCGCCCTGCTGTTCAATCTGATTAGTTAGAAAAAGAGGTAATCGCAATGTCTGAAGAGAAAACATTGACAGAAGAAAAGAAAAAGGACATTATGGCGCGCATTGAACATACGCTTAACAAAATCCGCCCATACATCCAGGCAGAAGGCGGAGATGTCGTCCTTGTGGATTATGAAGGTGGCATTGCCACAGTAGAAATGATCGGGGCATGTGCAGGATGTATGATGGCAAGTACCGATATCAGCGAAGGTGTTGAAGCCCTTGTGGTAGATGAGGTACCGGAAGTCATGCGCGTCGTTCTTGCCGGAACACCGGTCACACCATATTACTATTGATGAGCAGATGGAAACATCTGCTTTTCTTTTCACAAATTAATTTCAGTTTTTGGACTAAAAATCAAATTTAAATTCCGTTTTTTCGGTTTAAATTTCACTATTTGGTCATTTTTCTCATTTTAAATTCCATTTTTCCGATTTTTTTCTTGTCATCATATGCAATTTGTACTATTCTTGTCGCATAGAAAAGGAGAAAAATGTATGGAATACCCATTTGAAGAATTTGGATCACTCGTCTTTGGTGAAAAAGAGATGGAAGAAAGACTTCCCCGTCCTGTTTATAACTCATGGAAGAAAACCGTAGCCAACGAAGGTGCTTTGGACCGTCAGACCGCTGATGCAATCGCCCATGCCATGAAGCGCTGGGCAATGGAAAAAGGCTGCACACACTTCACCCACTGGTTTCAGCCAATGACTGGTGGAACAGCTGAGAAGCATGACTCCTTCATTGAACCCGACAGCAACAACCTGCCAATTTCAAGATTCTCAGGAAAGATGTTAATCAAAGGTGAACCAGATGCTTCATCATTCCCTTCCGGTGGTCTTCGTGCCACATTTGAAGCACGCGGCTACACATACTGGGATGTGACTTCTCCGGCTTTCATCCGGGACAATGTTCTGTGCATTCCTACGGTATTTGTTTCCTATAACGGTGAAGCGCTGGACCGCAAGGAACCATTATTGAAATCCATCCGGGTGCTGAGCGAAGCCGCAACCCGTGTCGTCAACCTGTTTGGTGACAAGGAAGTCAAACAGTGCCGTCCCTCTATTGGTCTTGAACAGGAATACTTCCTGATTGACCGCAAGTACTTCGAAAAGCGCCTTGACCTCTTCCTGACAGGAAGGACACTGTTTGGTGTTTTCCCACCAAAGGGACAGGAACTTTCCGACCACTATTTTGGCGCCATTCCGAATAAAGTTGCGGCATTCATGAAAGAAGTCAATGAAGAACTCTGGAAGCTGGGCATCTATGCCAAAACTGAACACAATGAAGTAGCACCTGGTCAGTTTGAACTGGCACCGGTATTTGGTGACTGCAATGTAGCTATTGACCAGAACCTTCTGGTCATGGATATTCTGAGAAGAACTGCTGAAAAACATGGCCTTGCCTGCCTGCTTCATGAAAAACCGTTTGCAGGCATCAACGGTTCCGGCAAACACAACAACTATTCCATCATCACCGACAATGGACAGAATCTGTTTGCGCCAGGTGACAAACCGGCTGAAAACATCCGGTTCCTCGTCTTTGTCTGTGCCTTCATCAAAGCCGTTGACACCTATCCATTACTGCTCAGAATGAGTGCAAGCTCGGCAGGAAATGACTTCCGCCTTGGTGCTAACGAAGCCCCACCAGCCATCATTTCCATCTATATGGGCAGCTATATTGAAGATGTATTATACAGCCTCTACCAGGATCATCCTTCCCAGAAAGGAAAGAACGAACCAAAACCCGACTTCAATCCAGTCAATGGTCTTGCCTATGTGCCGCATGACAACACCGACCGCAACCGCACATCTCCGGTCGCTTTCACCGGCAATAAATTCGAATTTAGAATGCTGGGCTCATCTATGAGCGCAGCACTGCCAAACATTGTGCTCAATGCCATCATGGCAGAATCCCTCAATGAAATTGCGGACAACCTCGAAGGTATCAAATACCTGCAGGACATCCGCAAGAAGGCATTAAGCATCTGCCGGGAAATCATTCACAACCACAAGAGAGTGCTCTTCTCTGGTGATGGCTATTCTACTGAATGGCCTAAGGAAGCTGAAAGAAGAGGTCTCCCTTCTGTCAAATCCTATATTGAATCCACAAAGATTCTTGAAGACAAACAAGTTGTCAACCTCTTCACTCACCTTGGCATCTTCTCCGAAAAAGAAATCAAGGCAAATGAAGCAATCATGGAAGAACAATATGTCCAGATCAAGGGCATTGAAGTAAGAACCCTCATGGAAGTCACAAGAAAGGACATCCTTCCGGCAATGATGGAAGAACTCAAATCCTATGCCGAAGCAAACAATGCCTGTGGCAAAGATGCCCCACGCTACCTGACCACAAGAGTCACAACCATCGGAAACCTCATCGATGCTGTCTATGACAAGCTCAAAGCCATGGAAGCACGCTATGAAAAGGTACTGACAAAGAAAACGATGTACGAAATCGGATATGCTCTGTATTATGAGATTTCTCCAATGATGGAAGACCTCAGAAAATCCATTGATACATACGAAAAGATCTCTTCCCCTCGTTATTATGAAGTACCACTCTACGAAGACATGTTATTCCGTATCTAGCAACAAAGGACAGCAAGCGCTGTCCTTTTTCAGTTCACCATGATCTAAAATCTGGGACACTTTTTTTGTTTTGCACGGGTATAGATTATGCATTGCTTACGTCAAATCTATGACAACAATGAATTTTTGAATACTCTGCCTGACTGCTGAACTCAATGTATAGTCAGTTTGTACGATTTTGAATTCCACAGGGAATTTCACAATTTGATGATTTTCTTCATATTGCAGGTCTGATGAAGTTATCCCGTTATCGAAGAATAGATACTCTTCTGGGGTGAAGGATCTGTCTATTTCTTGTATTCCGTAAATATAGTATCCGGATTCATTTGACGGTTGCTTTTCTAATGATAGCTCATACGTGATTGTGACTGCAAAGTCTGTGGTTTCACCGTTTCCCTTGTCAAACTCTTCCTGATAATGGATAGTATACGTTTTATTATCAAGATCCAAAGTGCCTTCCAGAGTTTCTATTTCTTCATTTTCATTTGCAGTTTCAGGAGATTGTGAAGGTTGCGAGGATGAACTAGGTGATGTTGTTGAGATAGTGGAGTTATCATTGCATCCAGGCAAAACTATTAACAGGAATCCCATCAGTGCAATTGATATCGATTTAGAGGCGATCATATGAGACTTCTTTTCTCAGCCATACACACTCAGAATCAAAGTGTCATAAACCGTAAATGGAGTCCCTGATCCCAATCCTGCATTATATGATACCGGGATGTAAGCAATCTGTCTGTTATTCGCATATGTTGTACCCATTACATTTACACTTAAATTGCTTACATAATGCCATCCATCCCAACTCTTGATTGTTCCATATTGTATACCGGTAATATATTTTCTGGTTACATTAGACGGTTCATAGGAATATGTATATCTGATGGAAATGATAACAACTCCACCAGAAGAATGGATAGATTGGAGATCTGAAGTCACGCTCAATATCTCTCTAGGAGAAGTAGTGACAGAAGTCGAGGGATTGTTGGTAACTTCAGCTTGTGCAACAATCGTGCAAGAAAATGTTAGCATTAATGCTAAGAAAGCACTCATTATTCTTTTCATGAACAAGAACCTCCGTTATTTTGGTATTCTTTCTTATCTTTATCATATTCAGAAATGTTATTTGCCAGATGATCAATGAACTGATTTCGAATGAAAAAGTATCAGTCTATATACATTAAAGAGTATACAATAATTCAAACAGCAAAAAACATACATGTAGCGAGCAGTGTTTATTCGTCTGCAGAAGAACAAACCAAATCATACTGCTTCTCAGAAGAAGCGGATGG
>CAJKOS010000113.1 GCA_905201565.1 uncultured Erysipelotrichaceae bacterium | reverse complement strand
CCGCCGTTTGGACGGCTGCCATTTCTTTTATTGTTCTGTGGCTTGCGTTTGTTGTTATTATTTTTCTTTTTCTGCATAAAAACCTCCTTATCTCTTCAACAGCAACGAATTTCTTAAAATATAACCCCTTCTTTCTGTTTCCAAAAATCAGATATATTTTTTGATTTCTTCATAGAACTCATCCGGGATGTCCGTTTCCAGCGCCCTTTTCAAAGACCCCTTTTTCTTTGCCAGTTCCACTGCTTCCACATCCTTTTTCAGATACGCTCCATGACCGTTTGCACGTCCTGTCGGATCAACTTTCAATTCTCCCTCAGGTGTGCGCACAATGCGCAACAAATCCTTCTTCGGAAGAGATTCAAATGTAGCAACACATCTGCGCATCGGAATCTTTTTAGCCATTACTGATCCTCATCTTCATAGTAGTCGTCATACTCGTCATCGTAATCATCATCGATACCGAGTTCACGCTCTTCTTCTCTTCTTCTTTCTGCTTCAATTTCTTCCAGTTCCTCTTCTGTATACAGAGGCTTCTTTTCTGTCGCAGCAAGTCTTTCCTTGACAATTCTTTCCAGTTCCTTGTTATCAACCTTGTAATTGTCGTCAGAATCTGTCTTTCTCTTCTTCTTTCTGCTCTTTTCCTGCTTTGGACGTGTTGTGTCTGTCAGCTTTTCAAATTTGGAAACGTATGTGTTCTTTTCCGCCATGGACTCCAGGTCCGCATGTCTGTGTTTCACAGGTGTCTTCTTCTCCCCCTCAAGAGACTCTGTCTCTGTTTCCGCACTATCGTCGTCTTCTGTTGTTTCTTCATCTTCTACAGGTGTTTCTTCAACAACTTCTTCCTGTACTTCTTCAACCGTTTCTTCTGCAGGCTGTTCTTCATCAGCTTTTTCCTCAGCTGCTTCCATCGCCATATCGGTGATGATCTTTTCCGAAACAGCTTCCTGCATTTCTTCTGGAATGAAGCCATCTTCTTCCATCTCTACTTCCATGTCACCGGACTTCTTTTCTTCAAGAGCCTGTAACTGGGCAAGGCGCTTTTCTTCAGCAGCCCTGGCTTCTGCTTCCATGCGTTCAATTTCACGCTGGGCAGCTTCCTTGCGATATGCTTCCTTGCGGATCTCTGCTTCCTTGAGCATTTCCTCATAATCGTAACCGGCTTCTTCGAGTTCCGCACGTGTCTTGATATCGATCTTGCGATCGGTGAGCTTGACAGCAAGTCTTGCATTCTTGCCGCGCTTTCCAATAGCAAGTGACAGCTGATCCGGATCGACTACTACCACAAGGCTTCTTTCATCATGACCTGGCAGCACTGCTTCAATCTCAGCAGGAGAAAGAGCATTGCGCACAAGCTCGGTAATATCATCAGACCACTGGAAGATATCAATCTTTTCACCCTTGAGTTCATTGATGATTTCCTGTACGCGCTGACCACGAGGACCGATGCAGGCACCAATCGGATCAACATCCGGATTGTGGCTGACAACAGCCATCTTAGTTCTGTCACCAGCATCACGGGCAATGGCTTTGATTTCGACTACACCGTTGTAGATTTCCGGCACTTCCTTTTCAAAAAGGCGTCTGACAAGCATCGGATCTGCACGGGAAACCGTTACCTGGGAACCCTTTGTATCCTTGGATACATTGGTGATGACAACACGCAGCTGCTGTCCTTCCACAAGTCTTTCCTGTGGGATTTCCTGGAAGCGTGGCATCACGGCAGTGGTTCTGCCGATGTTGACAAGGGTGAACTTATCCTTGACCGATTCCACCACACCAAGAACCATCTCGTGGAGCTGATCGATATATTCGTTATAGACCGCAACCTTCTCTGCTTCCCTGATCTTCTGTCTCATGACATTTCTTGTCAGTGTGGCTGAGGCTCTCGAGAAAGAAGGCATTTCGATCTGACGGCTGACGATACCATCGATTTCCGCATTTGGATCAAGCTGTTTTGCGTCCGCAAGAGAAATCTCAAGTTCATCATCTTCCACTTCTTCCACAACCTTGTAGTTCTGAAACAGATCGATGGTCTTTGTCTTTGTGTTGACCTTTGCATAGACATCGATGTCCTGCAGTTCTGCTTCCTTCTTGTATGCTTTTGCAAGTGCTTCACAAAGAGCATCCGTAACAATCTCCTGGGAGATGTTATGTTCCTCTTCAATTGAACCAAGTGCCCTGATCATATCCTTGTATTTGAGTTCCATGTTTCTTCTCCTTAAATTCTGACCGCCATGCGGATAAATTGAATATTGTCTTTTTCGAACTGGACTTTGCGTACAGCAGCCTTGTCACGATAAGAAATTTCAATTACACCATCCGCAACGGATACGATTTCACCTGTCACATCATTGAGATTTTTCACAGGTTCTTTGAATCGCACATAGACATAGGCATTTGTCATCTGATCCAGTTCATCAAGATCTTTGATCTCACGTTCTGCACCAGGACTGCATACATCCAGTGTATATTCGCAATCAATTGGATCTTCCCTGTCCAGCACTTCACTGATTTTGTCAGATACAAGTGCACAGGTATCGAGATCAATCGTTCCATCCGGCTTGAGAATGGAAACCTCAAGCGTATGGTCATGGGCATGCCAGACAACTTCATACAGCTTCACACCTGCTTCTTCCACAGGCTGTCTCAGCATCTCTTCCAGTTTTTGTGTAAATTCCATATTCCTCCGTAACAATAATGAAGGAGTGCTCTCGCACTCCTTGTTTCCGCATTGATAATACCGCAAATAAAACGCTCTTTCAAGCCCTTTTCAACATCATTCTACCGGAAACATGCGGGCTGCTTCCACAGCCTTCTGCCATCTTGCATAAAGATGGTCCGCCTCAGTTTCCTCCATGTGCGGTTTATAGACACTATGCCCCATACCATCATCCACAAAATCTTCCATTGTCCAGAATCCGCATCCAAGTCCGGCAAGCCTTGCCGCACCAAGGGCAGTCGTTTCAAGGATCTCAGGACGATGAATCGTACATTGTAATAGGTCACTCTGGAATTGCATGAGGTAGTTATTGGCACTTGCTCCACCATCTACCTTCAATACATGGATCTTTGTCTTTGCGTCATGTTCCATCGCCTCTAGTACATCACGTGTCTGATAGCAAAGGGAATCCAGGGTTGCCTTTGTGATATCTTCCCTCGATGTACCACGGGTAATTCCAAATATTGCTCCACGGCATCTGTCATCCCAATATGGTGCACCTAGTCCCGTAAAAGCCGGTACAACAATCACACCACAATCCTTTGCGGCGTGTTTTGCCATCTCTTCACTTTGGGCAGAAGATGCAAAGAACTTCATCTCATCGCGCAGCCACTGGATGGCACTGCCTGCCACAAAGATGGAACCCTCAAGGGCATAATACACCTTGCCATCCAATCCCCAGGCAATGGTTGTCACCAGTCCATTTTCAGAATGCTCTGGAGCAGTTCCCGTATTCATCAAAAGGAAGCAGCCTGTACCATAGGTGTTCTTGACATCCCCCTTTTTAAAACAGCCTTGTCCAAACAAAGCAGCCTGCTGATCACCAGCAACGCCACACACCGGCACCTCACAGCCAAAGAAGTGATATGGTGCAGTCATCGCAAATGTACCAGCATTTTCTCGTACTTCCGGCAGCATACCCATCGGTATGTTGAGAATTGCACAAAGCTCTTCATCCCACTTCTGTTCATAGATGTTATAGAGCATGGTTCTTGAAGCATTGGAATAATCCGTCACATGTGCCTTCATGCCTGAAAGACAATAGATCAGCCAGGAATCAATCGTTCCAGCATACAGTTTCCCTTCTTCTGCCATCTGCTGCCCATTTTCAATATGGTCGAGTATCCATCGAATCTTAGTTGCAGAAAAATACGGATCGATGGTAAGACCGGTCTTTGCTTTGAACAGATCCTCATAGCCCTTAGCCTTGAGATCATCACAGATATCAGCTGTCTGTCTCGATTGCCAGACGATCGCATTGCATACCGGAAGTCCGGTATCCTTATTCCAGACAACTGTCGTCTCTCTCTGGTTTGTGATACCAATACCTGCAACATCACGAGGATCAGCACCGCTTTTCTGCATGCAGGAAGCCATACAGGATAATACCGAAAGCCAGATTTCATTAGCATCGTGTTCTACCCATCCCGGTTTGCGGAAGATCTGGGTAAACTCCTTCTGGGCACTGGCAACGACATTCCCATCATGATCAAAGAGGATGGCACGGGAACTGGTCGTTCCCTGATCGATAGCCATGATGTACTTCTTCATGCCGGTTCTCCTGTTGGTGCAGTACTCTCTACAGCTGCCTTTGCTTCGTCAGGTACTGCCACCTCATCTTCTTCTACTTCACCATAGCCGCTGAATTCGCCATGCATATCAAAGCTCACACCTTCTGCACTGACATTGAAATCAATATATTGTGGTGCATATGTCTTCTTGTCATAGGTCATCTTCATCTCAGATGAAGCAAAAAGAGAGGAAAGTGCATCTTCAACAGCACTGGTATCCTGACTTTCTGATCCACCCATGCCAAGGAGGTCTTCAAACACTGCTGATCCGATCAGTTCAGAAAGCGGGATTGTCAAAAGATAACTGTTACCTTCCTCAGACATTGTCGCAACATCTGTCATATCCTGTGCAAGGCTGATAAAATCAGCAGACATCTCTTCTCCTTCACTCTTTGTCCAAGTGTCTAGTGCTGGTACATAGGTATAGGCTGTAGAACCTTCACTGTAGCTGACCATGTCGAGATCAGCCTTTTGTCCTGCCGCATTGAGCGATGTGGTCATATCCATTTTTGCATTACCACCAGCTGTCACCATATCCATGTTCAGGGATAATTCCATTACATCCGGAATGGTAAAGCCATAGTCAAGGACAAGGGCATAATTGTCAAAGTTCTTCTCTTTCACCCTTGCCATCAGCTCCGCTGCTGTTTCTGGTGCCTTTTCACTGCATCCTGCAAGCATCATCACAGCCACAAGCAGTGAGGAAGCACATTTCATTGTCTTTTTCATGATAACTCCTTCTACTATCCGTTAATAAGATTATATCAGCTTTCAGACAAAAGAAGGAACCATATAGTGCTATAATAGCCATGCGCTGTCATGACGGTTAGTCAAACATTGTCCCATAAGTTGTGAGGGAGCGTATACAACCGCGTGACAGCGTTTATGGTATTTTAAAAGCCGGTCACCCGGCTTGTTTTCATTTCACCTCTACAGAACTGTTGAACTTATCCAACGCAAGGGCACATATAATACCCACCACAAGGCAGATGAGGTTGATGATGATCGAACCCATACTGTTGAAACTGCCAAATGGAATGATCATGACAGTAGCCGCAATGACGATACCGATGATGCCATGGAAGGCAATGGAATAGTAGTTATCAAACAGTGCATTGACCGCACGGGCAAGAACGATGACCGTCACAAGAGCACCAATACCACCTGGGATGAGGATGCTCATGTCGAGGTTGCCAATACCATCGATAAATGGTGTATAAAGGCCAAGCGGCATCAGTAATGTGGAGAAGCTCATACCCGGGGCAATAACACTCAGGGCAAGGCAGAAACCACAGAACAGATACCAGAAGAAGTTGGCATGTACAGTGATGGAGAAAAGCTTCAATCCGATTAACAAAGCAAAGATCACTGCCATGCACACAAACATGGATACCCAGGAAGCCTTGGATCTGCCCTGTTCACCTGCTTCACGGAACAAAGATGGTAACATACCGCCAATCAGACCGATAAACAGACACACAGACTGGTTTGGATACTGTTCGAGGAAGAAAGCGAGGATTTTGGAAACGCCTAGGAAGCCGACACCGACACCGATGATAACCGGCAAAAGCAGTGGTCCAAGTGTTTTGATCTTCTTGAGCGGATTGGAAATGAGTTCCATAATCGGTTTGTAAATACCAAAGATTACGGCTAATACACCACCGGAAATCCCCGGCAACACAGCACCCACACCAATCAGGGTGCCCTGTATGATACCGAAGATAAACTGCAGTGGTGACTTCTTATTTTCTGTTGTATT
>CAJKOS010000112.1 GCA_905201565.1 uncultured Erysipelotrichaceae bacterium | reverse complement strand
TAATAGAAAAAGCTTCCTGGAAGCTCCGACTTCTATAAGTCGGAGTAGTTCACGACGGTTACCACTAAATTGTATTTTTTGTAGAAAGCTGGATTCTTGGCTGCTCCCTCGTGTTTTACAATATGGAGGATGGGCAGAAATTGCATTTCTATGTTAAACCAGAATTCCGGGTGATATGCAGTATTCTGGTGATTGTATATGGTTTGTACCTTGTCTCAAAAGCCGGGTTCCTCTGGGATGTAGTTCTCTTTGAACTCCATATGATTGCCTTCCTGATGATTGCGTGCATCGATCTATGGGAAAAAAGACGAAAGCAGAATGTGTGAAGTGGCATGTGATGGATTGTCATATGTCACTTTTTCTGTGTTGTGATCACCTGTATTCTCTCTTTTGGTGGCTGTGCTATAATTTATTGTAATTCAGACTACTGAGCTGAAAGCAGGTTGAGAGAAATGCACAACGATGTGAGAAAACTGACAGAAGGGGCGATGATTGCGGCAGTGATGGGTGTCCTGCTTCTGATCGACAGACAGATGGCAGGATTACTGCTCGGTTATTTCCTGTTTATATTGCCACTGCCGATGGTGTTATACAGTGCCCGCTATGGCATGAAGAACAGCATGATTGTCTTTGTGGCAATTATGATACTTTCTTTGATGTTTGGCTCATTGCAGACGATATTCTATATGTTTGCGGAGAGTCTCATCGGACTGTGCTATGGTACGGGAATTTACCATAAGCGAAGCAGGTCGATGATACTAGCCATGACACTTGTCATCGGTGCGGTTGTGGAAGTGTTTGCGATGATCGTGCTTGCCTCGGTGTTTGGATTTGATATTGCAGGTGAAATTGCCGCATATTCCGATCTTCTCATCGAGATGGATGGTATGATGGGGCTTGGGATTACCTCAATGGTGAACCTGGAACAGTTTGTGATTGACTGCCTTGTGATAGCAGCGGTGATGACAGGTGTTCTGGAAGGTGCAGTTACCCATATGCTTTCGCAGATGATGCTGAAGAGGTTACACTTTGTGCTTGAACCACCAAAGGCATTAAAGGACATGTATATGCCAAAGTGGGCAGGATATGCTGCCCTTGTTGCAGTGGTTGTCTATTTCTATACAGCGATGAACCCGATGAAAGAGGAGATGATGCAGATTGTGCTGCAGGCTATCGGTATGGCAAGTTACCTCTTTCTGATTGTGATGGGTATCATTGCCGGAATTGTATACGTACAGGTATGTCACCCCACATTGTCGAGATGGATCTATGGACTGATTGTGTTGATGGGGGTTTTGTTTGGAATGTTTATGTGTGTGGCAGGTTTTCTCTATATCACAACAAACCTGCACAGTCTGTTGATGAAAGGAAAGGACGGATATGAAAGCTAAACTCAGCCGGTTGAAAAAACAGATCGTTGCGGTTGTTGCCATACAGGCAGTGCTGTTACTTGTGTGTGGCTTCGTTTTTCATATGGATGTTGTGACCGCAGCACTTGTATTGATAGCAGAATGCGTGCTGTTGTACATTGCCTTTTACCGGTTTGAAGACGCCTATCTTGAAGAGTCTACCGGTGTCAGGAACATCCTTGGTACAGCTGCCCAGGAAGCCTATCTCTATGGTGGTATAGGTATCATCATCTATGATGAAAACTACAACATCACATGGATGAGCGATCTGTTCAAGGAAAGAGGTCTTGAAAAGATTGGGGAAAGGCTGACTTCCTGGCTTCCAGAAGTAAAGGACATCCTTTCTGGTGATTCCGATACGGCAACCGTACAGCTCGATGATAAGATTTACCGCATCAGAAGGAAAAACGATGTACCGATGTTGTTCTTCCTCGATGTGACAGAAGTATCCCGCTATCGTGAGAAGTTCAACGAAGACAGAATTGTTGTCGGTATGGCAGATTTTGATAACTATGAAGAAAGTCTGCAGTTTGCGGATGAATCAGAAGCAGCTTTGATCAGTGCTGCGGTGCGTACACCACTGACTGAATATTGTTCTGCACATGGTATTCTCATCAAATCACTGTCCAACCACAGGTATCTGCTTGTGCTGAACGAAAAGATATTTAATGAACTTGCCAATGACAGGTTCTCCATTTTGAATAAGGTGCGTGCAGCAGCCCAGAAACAGGAAGTTGCGGTAACACTTTCCATGGCATTTGCCAGAGGAACCGATGATTTTGATGAACTCGATGACATGGTAGTGAGCCTCATGGACCTTGCCCAGACACGTGGTGGTGACCAGGTGGCTGTCAGGGTGTTTGGTGAAGATGTGCGCTACTTTGGTGGAAGTACTGAAGCGGCAGAAAAGCGCAGCCGTGTGCGTGTCAGAGTTATGGCACATACACTGCGTGAATTGATCATGAAGAGTGATAATGTCATTATTTGTGGTCACAAGAATGCGGACTTCGACTGTTTTGGCAGTGCTTTTGCCCTGGCAAGAATGGTAGAGACCCTGAAGAAACCGGTATGCATCATCGCAAAAACCGGTGGGGTAGAAGAAAAACTTGCGGCAGCGATGGAACTCAACAAAGAAGAACTATCCAAGGAATTCAACCTTGTGACAGAGTCTGAGGCAATGAACCAGCTGCGCAACAACAGCCTGGTGATCATGACCGACCACCACAATCTCAAACAATCCAATGGCGCAAGGGTTGCAGAAAATGCGAAGAAGGTTGTGGTCATCGACCATCACCGCCGCAGTACGGAAATGGGTATCAGACCGGTGCTTGTCTATATTGAAGCAGGTGCTTCCAGTGCCTGTGAACTGGTGACGGAAATGATTCCTTATATTTCAACCCGTGTGGATATCAGTGAGACTATTGCAACATTTATGTTAACGGGTATGACCATTGATACAAACCACTGGCATGTAAGAACCGGTGCCCGTACATACGAGGCTGCCAGTGCTTTGAGAAAGTTTGGGGCAGACCCACAACTTGCCAACGAATATCTCAAAGATACATATGAGGAGTTCTCTTTGAAGTCGAATGTCATTGCCAGTGCCGAGCGCTATCCAAAGGGTGTGGTGATCGCCATGAGCGATGCCAGGGCATTGACGCGGTCTTTGATGAGCCAGTCAGCAGATTCCCTGCTTGAAATACAGGGTGTTGAGGCGGCGTTTGTCATTGCCAACAGCGAAAATGAAACATGCATCAGTGCAAGATCTGCCGGAAGGATCAATGTGCAGTCCATTATGGAAAAGATGCATGGTGGTGGTCATATGACAGCGGCAGCGATGCAGCGCAGCAAGACTTCATTAGAATCGATCAAGAAAGAGCTGTTAGCAGCGATAGATGAATATTGGAATGAGGAGGCAGAAGATGAAAGTAATTCTTAAACAGGATGTAAAGAAAGTAGGCAAAAGAGGAGAAATCGTTGAGGTTTCTGATGGATATGCAAGAAACTTCCTGATTGCCCGCAACATGGCGGTGCCAACAACAGAGAAGAGTCTTGAAAAACTGGCAGAACAGAAGGAAGAAGAACGTCAGGAAGAAGCACGTGAAAAGGCAGCTGCTGAAAAGACAGCTGAGGAGCTTTCGAAGATGACACTGACATTCCGTGTCAAGTCTGGTGAAGAAGGCAGGGTATTTGGCAGTGTATCCACAAAGCAGATTGTGGAACAGCTTCGCCGTCAGAACATCTTCCTCGACAAGAAGAAGATTATCGATACAAACCCGATTCATTCCCTCGGTGTGACAAAGGTCAGAGTTGAACTGTTCAAAGGTGTGATCGGTACGATTAATGTCCGTGTCGTTGGGAGTGACCAGTAATGAAACAGGACAGACAGCTTCCTTCTGCACCAGAAGCGGAAGCGAGTCTTCTTGGTACGATGATGGTCTATCCCGGTTCTGCCCGCCTTGCGATTGAAGAAGGGCTGATGGGTGATGACTTCTTCATCGAAGCCAACCGGAATATATACAATGCCGCATACAACCTGTACCGGGAAGGCAGTCCGATTGATCTTACAACGGTATCAACACGATTGACGGACCTCAATCTTCTCGAGAAAAGTGGTGGCATAACATATCTGACGGAGTTATTGGATGCGGCTGTGACCAGCTACAATACCAAAAACTATGTCAATATGATTCGTGAGAAGTCCCTCATGCGCAAGATGATCGATGCGGCAGAAAAGATCATCGATGAAGGTATGAATGGACAGCCGGACGTGGATGAGTATCTCGATGCGTCTGAGAAAGCGATCATGGAAGTTTCCCATAACCGCCATGGTGGTGAGTTTGTCTCCACACCGGTACTCATGAATACGGTACTTGCCAACATCCATAAGATGGCAGATGCCCATTCCAATGTCACAGGTATGAAAACCGGTTATGATGCTCTGGATAATACATTGCATGGCTTTCAGCCAGGTGACCTCATCATCATTGCGGCACGTCCTTCCATGGGTAAGACTGCGGTTTCACTGAACCTTGCCATGAATGTTGCTATGTATCAGCCCGAACAGGCAGTGGCGATCTTTTCATTGGAAATGGGTGCGGAGTCACTTGGTATGCGACTATTGTCCGCAAAGAGCCAGATTCGTGCCGATGCACTGAAGACAGGACAGTTATCGGATACGGACTGGAACCGTGTCAATGAAGCTGCTGGTGAACTGCGTGCTGCCAAAATATATATCGATGATAATCCGATGTGCAAGGTGGCGGACATTGCCTCCAAGTGCAGAAGGCTGCAGGCAGAACAGGGATTGTCTTTGATCATGATCGACTATATCCAGCTGATTACCGGTGACAGAAAGTCTACAGGTGAAAACAGACAGCAGGAAGTCTCTGATATTTCAAGACGCCTTAAAGCCCTGGCCAGAGAGTTAGAAGTGCCAGTCATTGCGCTTTCGCAGTTGTCACGTGGCGTCGAACAAAGACAGGATAAAAAGCCGATGCTTTCGGACTTAAGAGAATCAGGGGCGATCGAACAGGATGCCGACCTTGTTATGTTTTTGTATCGTGAAGATTACTATGAGAAAAAGGAACTTGACGAACAAGCCAACACGGTCGAGGTAGAGCTCATTTTGGCAAAACATCGTAACGGTCCTACCGGCACGGTCAAGTTGATCTTTGAAAAGGATATCAATGCCTTTTATAGTGCGGTGAGCGCATGAAGACTCTAAAAAACGTCATTACCATAGCATCTTGTCTTATCTTGAGCCTTCTCATTGTCTTTGGCTTACGCTACTTGGATGATCAAAACCGGATTTTTGTCGTTGATGCCGACAATAATACAAGCCTTTTAAGGCAAGAGATTATCTCTTATCAAAGTCAGCCACGCCTTTACTATAAGTTATTTCATTCCGGTGAACTCTTGGGCTATATCAGTGACCTTTCCTATGTTGAAGAAAGAATCGAAGCGATCTATCAAGAAGAGTATGCGGATCGTCTTAAAGATGTCAAGATGACCTTTGGTGAAGAGTATTATATCTCGGAAGAAGTCGCCTATTTTGAGGCTTCTAATATTGATGATGAGATCGTTGATTATTTAAAAGAGCATGAGGCTTTTGGGGCCGAAGTCAATATCGTGGAGTTTTCGACCGACGAGGGCGTATACGCTTCGATCGCAGTCCTTGATCTCGATGATTTTAATAAGGCCATGAATGATTTTTTGCTTAACTTTATCCCTAAAGAAGATCTCTTGTCCTTACAAAGTGGGGAAACCCAGGAAAAGATCGACGATGTGGGATCACGTGTCACGGGCTATCGGATCCAAGAAAATATCAATTCGCAAATCGGAGTCGCTGATATTGACGACATCATGACTAATGCTGATGAGATATTTGAATATCTGTGCTTTGGAGAAAACAAGACAAGACAGTACTATACCGTTAAAAAAGGCGATACTTTGCAAGGTGTCGGGGCCCAAAACAGCGACTTGTCACCTGAGCAGATCATGCTTCTAAATAGGGACAAGATCTTTTCGACTGATCAGGTCTTAGAAGAGGGCATGGAATTAAATGTGACCTATTTTACTTCACCCATCACAGTCGTTGTCAATGTCAATGACCTTAAGATCCGTGAAACAAGGCCCGAAAG
>CAJKOS010000111.1 GCA_905201565.1 uncultured Erysipelotrichaceae bacterium | reverse complement strand
ATTCCAGCATTAATCTCACCACCTGTAGAGGTGGGAGTATTCTGCTGGGGTTTTAAATAAAAAACCGTGACAATCAGCATTGTGAATTGCCACGGTTATTCTATTGTGTTTTCTCTATCAGGTCCTCTACCTCACAGCAAAGTACCTTTGATAGCACGACAAGATATTCTGCCTGAGCCTTGTTGATATTCTTCTGCCGCTGTTCGTATTGCTGGATGGTGCGTATTGGGATAGCGGATAAATCCGCAAGATCACGTTGGCTCAGCCCGGCATTCTGCCGCAGGAGTTTCAGGTTTGTTTCGGGCTTTGTGGCTTTATGCAATGCATTCACCTTATCAACGAATTGACGGATATCCATTTCATGATAAGGGGCATAAAGAGCTTTCATATCTTCGATGGGAACATACCTGACGATCTCTGTAAAGCTCATGGATGTTTCCCATTGGTAGTAAGCTAATGCCCAGCCAGTCCAGTATTCTTCGCTTCGTGAGATGGTATAGTTTGGTTTTATACGCTTTCTTTCCACACCGGATTGCGCAAGGACTTCATAAGCAAGTTCCACGCCGGACATTCCGACAATAACAGTGAAATCGCCAGCTTCAAAGCGTTTTGCAACACCGGACTGGATGAACAAATTGAAAAATTCAGTTATATCGTATTTGAGATCATACACCGCAAAGTCCAACATACGACCAAGGGCAGTGCGGGCTTTGTCCAGATAAACCCTATCGTAGGCGTGTATCATAGGGACTCATCTCCTCATCCATGATTTGTGTGATATACAAATCACCGCGTTGACGGCGATTACGCTCCACGTCAAAATACTCGCGCCGGGCGGTTTTGTCTCGTATCATTTTTTTTGCGTACCATTCGCTGCTTTCGGCAATCTCACTGCCAACAAATCGGATCCGGTCAAATGCTTCCTTGCTTTTGAGCACAAACTGTGTGCCAAGTCTGCCAAGATGCATTGCATTGTTAAGCTGGCGGTAAGAAATTGTGCCATTGATAAAATCCTGGGCAAACGAAAAATAGCTGTCATCGGCACGATAGCCAATGATCACATCATAGTTATTGTAATCGATGGAAAAATTAGCCAGCAGATATTCTTTTGCCTCTAAAGCAAGACCGGATGGAATGTCAAACTCGCGATTTTGCAGCAGTATTGTCAGCCAATGCAGGATACAGTATTCTCTGGCATTCAGATTGAGAATTTGCAGACCATCACATTCGATTTCATAGCAGTTGGCATAACCATCCTGGTTCCTGCTGACGCCCCATTCCTTTGCCATTTCGAGACTCTCAGTGCAATAAAAGCCAGGACCATAATCGTTATATGTTTTCCCGTATCCAAATATGGATTTCTCAATGATGCTGATGGAACCGTGATAGAGCTTTTTGATCATGAGCATATCACCTCCTCACAACAATCATACTCCCAAAGGAGTATAAAGTGAATGGGCCCTTTTCTTTTTGTTGATTTTGAGGATGTAAAAAAATATAATAGACACGTTTCGAGAACAGGAGAGGTGAGTATATGGATTATCAGAAGATTATCAATATTGCGGTGATTGCTCACGTTGATGCAGGCAAGTCCACCCTGGTCAATGCGTTTCTCAAGCAGAGCCACGTATTCAAGGATAACGAAAAAGTCGTTGACTGCATTATGGACTCCAACGACCTCGAGCGTGAAAGAGGAATCACCATTTATTCCAAAAACTGCTCAGTAACATATAAAGATTATAAGATCAACATTGTCGATACACCAGGCCATGCGGATTTCTCCAGTGAAGTAGAACGTATTATCAAAACAGTTGATACGGTCATCCTTCTTGTCGATAGTGCAGAAGGTCCTATGCCACAGACAAGATTCGTTCTGCAGAAGTCACTGGAAATCGGTCTTCGTCCGATTCTTCTCATCAACAAGATGGACAAGCAGGACGCAAGAGCAACAGAAGTCATCGATGAAGTCTATGATCTGTTCCTTGAACTTAATGCGGCAGATGATCAGCTCGACTTCCCGATTCTCTATGGTGTAGCGCGTGATGGTATTGTCCGCTATGACTGGGACAATGATACAAATGAGGACATCGTTCCATTGTTTGAAACGATCATCCACCATGTACAGGCATATCCAAATCTGATGGATGAAGCAGTGCAGATGCAGATATGTGCACTTGCTTACGATGATTATATTGGAAGACTCGGTATTGGCAGAATCTATAAAGGTACACTCAAAGCAGCTGCACCATATGAAGTATGCAATGCCAACGGCACTGCCCACCAGGGCAAGACAAACCAGATCTTTGTTTACAAAGGTCTCAGCCGCATTCCGGTAGAAGAAGCGCAGTGTGGTGAAATTGTCATGATATCCGGTATTCCGGATATCAACATCGGTGATACGTTATGCCCGGTAGGTGTAACAGATCCGATGCCGATGATCAAGATTGAAGAACCTACACTTTCCATGAATTTCATGGTCAACGATTCTCCGTTTGCTGGTCAGACAGGTAAGTTTGTCACTTCCCGTAACATCCGTGAAAGACTGGAAAAGGAACTTGAGGTCAATGTCGGTCTCAAGGTAGAAGAAACAGATTCTACAGATACATTCAAGGTTTCTGGCCGTGGTGAATTGCATCTGACAATTCTGCTTGAACAGATGAGACGTGAAGGCTATGAAGTAGCTGTTTCAAGACCTGAGGTCATTCTCAAGAAGATGGATGGTGTGACATGTGAACCGGTAGAGGAAGTTGTCATCGATGTACCAACAGAATATTCTGGTTCTGTCATCAGTGCATTGAATGTGCGTAAGGGTGTTCTTTCCAATATGGAAGAAATCGGTTCTTATACACGTATTACCTACATGGTACCTACAAGAGGTCTCATCGGTTTCCGTTCTGACTTCATCAATATGACACATGGTGAAGGTACGCTTGTACAAAGACTTGCGGACTATGAACCGTTCAAGGGTGAAATCCCACAGCGTGAAAACGGTGCACTGATTTCTACTGAAACAGGTGGTGCCATGACATATGCGCTCTGGAATATCCAGGAAAGAGGTACACTTTTCATCGGTGCGCAGACCCCTGTGTATGAAGGTATGATCATCGGTGTCTCTGCCAAGAACATGGACATGGGTGTCAACCCGATCAAGAACAAGAAGATGACAGCTGTTCGCTCCACCGGTAATGATGAAGCGATGAAGCTTGTACCACCACGTGTATTGACACTGGAAAGTGCGATTGAATTCATCAATGATGATGAACTTGTTGAGATCACACCAACCGATATCCGTGTTCGTAAGAAGTATCTTACAGAGATCGAAAGAAGAAGACATTATCGCGAGATCGGTAAGATTGAAAAAGAAGCTGAATGAGGAAGAAGGCAGATGCCTTCTTTTCTGTGTCTGCCTCTGGTACAATAGCGGGGCTTTAAAGGAGGAAGTACTGTGCGGGAATTGAATGACATACAGAAGATTGAACAGAATATCACAAAGAAATTTCATAAGGAGCTCTGGTCAAAATTCCAGATTGCCATTCATCGCTATCAGCTGATAGAAAAGGGTGACAGGATAGCGGCATGTATTTCCGGTGGCAAAGACAGCATGTTAATGGCGTTTATGCTAAGGATGTACCAGAAATACCGCATGGAGGACTTTGAACTTGTGTACCTGGTCATGGACCCGGGGTATAATCCCCTCAACCGCAGGCGCATTGAAGAAAATGCTGAAAAGCTTGGTCTTCCGATAACGGTATTCTCCACCCGTATCTTTGATATTGCCAACCATACCGGCAAGTCTCCCTGCTATCTTTGTGCAAGGATGAGAAGAGGTGCTTTGTATAACAAGGCACAGGAACTTGGCTGCAACAAGATTGCCCTTGGTCATCATCTCAACGATGCGATTGAGACACCACTCATGTCGATGTTTTATTCCTCCAAGATCGAGACCATCATTCCCAAGTCTCATAGTGAAAACTATGCGGGGATGGAACTTATACGACCGATGTATTGTATCAAGGAAGAAGACATCATCCGCTGGTGTGATATGAATGATCTGCACTTCATCCGCTGTGCCTGCCGGCTCACCGAAGCACTGGAAGAGGAAAACAGCGGTATCAGTTCCAAGCGCAAAGAGATCAAGGATCTCATTGCCGAGCTCAAAAAAGATAATCCTGGAATTGAGGACAATATCTTCAGTGCATTGCATGCTGTACAGCTTGATACCTTTCCGGGATATAAGCGCAATGGTGTAGTGCATAACTTTCTGGATGAATATGATGAGAACTAAACAGCGAATGCTGTTTTTTTCTTCAGCTATGTTACAATAAATGTAATAGCAGCTGATAAGGAGCAGATCATGAAACAGTATTTATGCATAGACATTGACAGCGGTGTCTTTCGCTATGGCATAGTAACGGAAGAACTCGATGTCCTGGACACAGGCCGTGTCACATTCCCGATCACATCCAAAGAAGAATTGTTCGAACCACTGGCAGATATCTGCGAACAGTATGAAGATGATGTTGAAGGTGTCAGTATTACGATGCCTGGTGTCATCGATGAGAAAAAAGGTATGGCATATAGTGGTGGTGTATTCCGCTGGGTACGCAATATGGAATATGCTAAGGAAGTCTCTGAAATGGTGAACATGCCTGTAGCAATTTATAATGATGCCAAGGCAGCAGCTCTTGCGGAGATTGGTTATGGTTCTTTAAAGGGTATCCGCAATGGCTTTATGTTAATGGTACTTGGTGGCGGTATTGGTGGAGCCCTTGTGACAGATGGTCATCTTCTCGATGGTGCCCATTATGCGGCAGGGGAGTTCTCCTATATCCGTGGTGACTACAAAGAAAGGGATGGCGACCTTGCCATGTTTGCAAGATCCAATGGTATTGATGGACTGACACGCTGTGTGGAAGAAGAAACCGGTGTGAAGAACATGAACATCATCCGTATCATGAGCCGCATACAGAGTGGCAATGAAGATGTATTGCGTGGTGTGAACAAGTACTGTGACAGACTTGCGACATACATTTACAACATCCAGTGCATCACCGATGCTTCACGTGTTGTCATCGGTGGAAATATCACCGATGATCCAACATTCATGAAACTGATCAAAGAAGCAGTACACAGAAGGTTTGTGAATGTTCCATTCCAGAACATCTGGGAACCAGAAGTTGTAGAATCAGACTTCCATTCCAATGCCCGTATGTTTGGGGCAGTCTATAATTACCGTAAGATCATTGAACATGTTGAAGACTGATACACAGGTGGCAGAAATGCCACTTTTTTGTTATCTGTCGCAAAAATGTGTATTTCATCGGGTGGTGTCTAAATCCAAAAGCACAATGGTTTAGTCTTTAATCAGGAAGAAAGAGGGGAAAATCTGATGAAAAGACATAGCAAATCATTAATGGTCAGTTGTCTCTGTATGGCATTAGCCGGGTGTTCAGCAGTTCAGCAGCCTGTACAAGAAGCGAAAGCAGTTCCTGTTTCAGAAGAAGAAATCAAAGAAGTCATCTGGGCAGTCCATCCGGATGAAGGTCTGTTTGATGGTTATGAAGAAGTGACCATTCTCAATGGCATGATCGATCAGGGATTTGAAACAGTCAGTGGTGTAAAAGGTTATCCTTCCCAATGGGCATCCATGCACTACAGTGGCAATGTCCTGAAGGTGAAACTGAATGGCAAGTATAACCTGGTGGACTATTATGGAGTAGTTCACGAAATACAGAGGTCTGGTTGGCTATCCAGCGCAATGGGCAAGTGAAGCATATAGTCCGGATGTATTAAAAGTACAAGAGAGTGGAAAGTATACGTTATACAGTTATGAAGGAGAGAGACTTCTGGAAGATTCCTATGCACATATTGGAAACTTCGTTGGGCTTCACGCACATGTATCTGGAGATGAACGGTTTCCGTTCTCGAAAATTTCTGTTTCTGATAGTGAGATTGTTAATTGGGATCGAGTATCAGAATATGACAGATTGCCTGATTATGGGGATCTGAATATTCTGAATGAGGATTATCGTTCTTTTAACACATAATAAAGCAAGAAATCCCCCCACCTCTACAGGTGGTGGGATGAATTGCGACTGGCTTAGTTTTTTGACATT
>CAJKOS010000110.1 GCA_905201565.1 uncultured Erysipelotrichaceae bacterium | reverse complement strand
CGTATGGCATGTTGGTGAAGCGGCTTAACACACCGCCCTCTCAAGGCGGCATTCACGGGTTCGAATCCCGTACATGTCACTGTATAACTGCTGGAAATCTTCCGGCAGTTTTTTGTTAGTTTTCAAGGGAGAATATATCTGTTAAAATTGTCCGGTATGAAAAAGATAGTGATGATGCTTGTGGCAGTGATGACTGCCTCCTTAATAACACCAGTCCGTGTCAAAGCGGATGAAGATTATTCCGATACAGCCTATTGGACAGACCTCTGTACCAATTCTGCCACCCTCAGTGAAGAAGACATGAAAGCCTGTGAAGGTTATCGTGACTATGTTTCTTCTCAATCTGATGCTCTCAATGAACAGCTTGAAGCAATTGATGCAAAGCGTGAAGAGATATCTGCGAACCTTGCAGAGTATGTCGAAAAGATCAAGAACTATGAGACAGAAATAGCAGAGCTGAACGATCAGATTGAAGCCCTTGACAAACAGATTGAAGAAAAGCAGGGAGAGATTGATGCCAAGCAGGAAGATATTGATGAAGAGCAGGCATTGATCGATGATAAGCAGGAAGAAGTAGATGATCTGCGTTCTGCGGTAGGGGATCGCATCGAGCAGTCCCAGGACACAATGCGCCTGAACAAGTATTTTGATGTCCTCATGGGTGTCTCCACATTTGAAGACTTCATCCGTGTTGCTAATACACTCAGCGATATGACTAACTACAACCGGAAATCACTGTTAACACTGAATGATCTCATCCTGCAGCTGCAGGAAATCAAGGCACAGCTTGAAAAGGATAAAGCAGCCCTGGAAGAAGACAAGCAGGAGCTGGAGAATGATCAGAATGAGATCAGTGAGAAACAGGATTCGGTCATCGCCATGCGCTATGAAGCAGAGCTTGTGCGCAAAGAACTCGATGATCAGCTTGCGGAACAGAACACAAACCGTGATATGATCACCGATGATATCAATGATATCCAGTCAACGATGAAATCCATCTCCGATCAGCTTGACCGCATTGCCATGGAAAATGCTGCGGCTGGCAATGGTTCCTATACACCAAGTGGAACAAGCGGTTTCCACCATCCGATTCCAGGTGCCCATCTAACCCCGGGTGCCGGTTCCTTCATGTATGCCTCTGGTGCTTTGCATTTAGGTGCTGACTATGGTGTCAATGTCGTCAAGAATGTCACCCCAGTAGTTGCCATTGGACAGGGTGTTATCCTCTATACGTACAATGGCTGTGGGGATGGCTATTATGGTTCACCATGTGGTGCATTCTCCAACAAGTGGCAGACAAGCCAGTCCTACTGGTCAGGTGGCGGCAACCAGATCGTGTTGCTGTTTGTCGCAAATGGTGGTCTTTATGGCGCCAAGTACTACCACCTCTACCTCAATTCCATCTCTGTCAAAGTTGGTGACATCGTCTCCCCCGGACAGCAGATTGCCCGTGTTGGTACATCCGGTTCTTCGACTGGTACACACCTGCATATCGAATTGTTCTATCTTGGCAATGCTTCGGATTTCTCTAGCTTTGCCCAGAACTGGGATGGAGAACTTGAATTCCATACCGGATGGGGTTATGACCTCTATAATCATCTGTGTGATCAGGGCGCATCTGCTCCATGCAAGATTCACCCGGAATCGATATTTGGATATTGATCAGGCATCTTCGGATGCCTTTTTTGCATTCAAAAAAGAACGGTTATTCACCGTTCTTACGCATTGACTTCCTTTTCGAGCTGATTGATGGAAATGTCCAGTCTTCTTAATGTTTCTTCCTTGCCAAGGATGTCCGCAATTTCAATTGCACCTCCTGGTGTGAACTGTTTGCCGCTGAGTGCTAATCGCATTGGGAACAATACCTGTCCATTCTTGCGTGCAAGCTTCTTTGGAAGTTCCAAAAGTCTTGCATGCAGTGTTTCCTGGTTCCAGTCACTTTCATCAAATCCAGCAAGCATCTCACGGGCTGCTTTGAGGGATTCTAGAGAAACCGGAAGGTCAGTCTTCATCTTCTTGTTGATGTAGAGTTCGTTGCTATACGCAGGGAAGGTATCGAAGAAATCGATCATTTCCGGAATATCAACAAGTGTCTCTGCTCTTTGCTGAAGGATAGCCGCAATCTTTTTGCCATCAAAGTTACCTTTGACACCTTCATCAATATATGGTTTGACAAGTGCATAGTAGCTGTCGAGGTCCATACCTCTTAACCACATGCCGTTGATCCACTTCAGCTTGGCTGGATCGAAGATAGCACCGACCTTGCCAATTCTCTTCACATTGAATGCCTGTACAAGTTCATCAAGGGTGAAGATTTCACGATCTTCTTCTGGAGACCAGCCGAGAAGGGCAATGTAGTTTAGGATAGCTTCTGGAAGATATCCCTTTGCTACAAGGTCCTGGAAGGAGGCATCGCCATTTCTCTTGGAGAGCTTGTTATGTTCATCCTTCATGACCGGTGGGCAGTGGATATACCGTGGGATATCCCAGCCAAAGGCATCATAGATGAGGTTGTACTTCGGTGTGGAAGAAAGATATTCCATACCGCGCACAACATCGGTAATACCCATCAGATGGTCATCGATGACATTGGCGAAGTTGTAGGTAGGGAAACCATCAGACTTGATGAGAATCTGCTCATCGAGTGTTTCGTTTTCTACCGTAATTCTGCCGAACACTTCATCATCGAAACTTGTTGTGCCAGTTTCTGGAATGGTCTGTCTGATGACAAATGGTTCACCAGCCGCAATTCTTGCTTCGGCTTCTTCGATGGTGAGGTTCTTGCAAGGATCATCATACTTGAAGGATTCACCACGTGCTTCCTGCAATTCGCGCTGGGCATTAATCATATCCTCATCACAGAAGCAGTAATGTGCACCACCTTTGCGGATGAGTTCCTTTGCATATTCCATGTACAGTCCGCTCTTGACACGTTCTGACTGTACATATGGTCCAACCGGACCACCAACATCTGGTCCTTCATCATGTTTGAGACCACACTGTTTCATCGTTTCATAAATAATATCTGTCGCACCTTCGACAAGTCTTCCCTGGTCGGTATCTTCAATACGCATGATGAAGACACCTTCAGGATCTTTTTTGGCGACAAGATATGCATAGAGCGCCGTTCTCAGGTTGCCGATGTGCATATAACCTGTAGGAGAGGGCGCAAATCTTGTTCTGATCGTCATTTGTATTTACTCCTTTACCCGCATTATTTTACACGCAATCAAAGAAAAATGCTATGTGAGAGAGAAGACAAAAAAAGCAGATACATCACTGTATCTGCATCAGGCTGGGATAGAGAGATTCGAACTCCCGAAATGGCTGGTTCAGAGCCAGCTGCCTTACCGCTTGGCTATATCCCAACAGCAAAATTAATTATACACACATTTCTGATTTGTGCAACACTTTTGTTAAAAATATGAAAATTGATTATCTGGCATAAATATTGTATAGAATATACTATCCTTGCTTTTCTGTCATATCTCCTATACGATAAGAAAAGATGAAACAAAGAAAGAATCGAAACAAGAAACCAAAACGTCATATCCGTCCATCCATCCTGTATTTCCTGATCATTTGTGCCATTGCCATCAGTTATATCTGTATTGCAAAGCCATTTCATAAAGAAGAAGACAAATGGAGTGGTTATGCAAGTGCTAACGACAATGCAAAGATGATCACCAGTGATTCCTGCCTTATCTTTTATCCGGATGGGTATCAGGACTCTGAAGCATTACTTGAAACCCTGTGTGCAAATACAGGTGAAGTTGAAGTACATGACTACACGTTGCGACAGGATCAGTCATACTATTATCTTTCCTATGGAGACAAGACCATCACATTGCTCGATGCTGAAATGAAGGTGCCATCTATTCCAGAGGAACTAAATGAAACAGCATTGCGCAAGGTATCGGATTATCTGAGATACACGATGAAATCATCTGGCAGGGAAGAAGCCTATACGGTCGAATTCCTTGAACAGTCCTATTATAAAAACATCACTGCTATGGATTTGACATATGCATTGGAAAAAGACTCTCTTTCCATCTATTGCAAACCCTATGAGCAGAAAGTACTCATCCCACTCAAATATATCGGGGAAGATATCGGTATATCTGTAAGGCAACAACCATATGAAAGACCACGTTATGTGGATCCTTCCTGCAAGGCAATCGCTCTGACATTTGATGATGGACCTTCCTATGACAATTCTTCCCGCGGTATCATCGATGAATTATACAAGTATGATGGTGCTGGCACATTCTTCCTGCTGGGTGGAAGAATTCACGATGCGACAATTCCCGTGATCAAAGATGGCATTGCCCTTGGCAACCAGTATGGTTCACATACCATGGGACATCCGGATCTGACAAAACTTGATCCTGCTTCTATGCAAAGAGAAGTCAATGGTGTAGGGGACATTTTAAAAAATACATTTAACTATGATATGACGATCTATCGCCCTCCCTATGGAAAGTACAACGGAGCGGTAGATGCTTCTATCACACTGCCTGCCATCATGTGGGAAATTGATACAAAGGACTGGAGCCTCAAGGATGGGCAGAAGATTGCGGATGCGGTGATGGGCAGTGTGAGTGATCGCAAAATCCTGCTCTTCCATGATATCTATGATACGACAAAGCAGTCCCTTGTTGATAAAGGAGCCATCCGCTCCCTTGTTTCACAGGGCTATCAGCTTGTGACGATTGATGAACTTGCTGCATTGCGCAATGTACAGCTTGTTCAGGGTACACACTTTGGCTGGTGAAAAGTGGCGGACTGGGAATATTGCAAGCTTGGAATAAGGCAGTACAATGATAGTATCAAAATGAACTGACGGAATCCTCAGATTGGGGGTTCCGTTTTTCTGTTGTTCATTTTGGGAAGGAGGACATATGATAAAACAATTTTTCCGGAAGTTGTCCGCTGTGCTATGCGCATTGGTCATGGCGGGCACTTCCCTCCATGTCAACGCTGCTTCGCAGATCAACTACACCGGTACCGGCTGGGAGTACACCATGGTGCAGCATTCCACCGGTACGGTCTATGACAATGGCATTACCTATGGTGGTGAAGGACTGATCATGGTCACTTTATCCGATGGCACACAGGTTCCCGGCTACTGTATTGATCCAAATGCCTATCTTGCCCTGAATGGGTACAGTGAAGTACCTGCCATCAACTATGATGGGCTGAGTGCTGAGACAAAAGAAAGGCTGAACCTTGTCACATACTTTGGATATGGCTATGGCAATCATAGTGGCAATGAATGGTATCTTGCCACACAATCCCTTGTATCGGATGCCATCCTTGGTGGTGCAACGGTCACCTGGACAAACATCCATACCGGTGAAGAGAGCCAGTTTACCGACAAGCTCAATGAAATTGAGGCGTTGATTGCCGATTACAAACGGTTGCCGGCATTTGATATGTATCATGAAGATGGCACAAAAGCTGAAACTAATGATGCCTTCTTTGCTGGAGAAGTTGTAAAGCTGGTGGATCGGGAAAACAGGTTAGATAAATACAAGATCACTTCATTAACAGGAGCGGTATATTGTGATGCCTCTGGTAATGATACTGCCGTTCCTTCTGGTGCACTTGGTACAAATACAATCTATGTGCGCTTTGATGTGCCAGGAATTTGTTCGATCAATCTTGCCTATGGTGAAAACCCCGTGCATTCCAATGCGCAGTTCATCATGGTCAAACCTGGTTCACAAAACATCGTCACCTGTGGATCACTTGCCAATGTACAGACAACCAGTGTAAATCTTTCCGCAACGAACATTTCGATCTTTGTCGAAAAGATGGCTGCTGAAAATGAAACACAACATATCACTGGAGCCACAATGCAATTGCGTGACACAACCGATCCCTCGATGGATGATGCAAGCTGGCACTGGACAACCGATGGTACAAGACATGAATGCCTGAACATCCGTCCTGATCATACCTATGTGTTGGAAGAAACAGCTGCCCCGGCTGGAAGATATGTCCTGGAACCGGTTGAGATTGTAAATCCAGTCAATGGTGCGGTCTATGGCTATGAACAGGGTGTTAAAGATACTGCCATTGACTATGCTGTTATAAAGATCGATGCGGATACTGGTGAACCACTCTCTGGAGTTACATTACAGCTGTTGAATGAAGAAGGTAATGTATTGCATGAATGG
>CAJKOS010000109.1 GCA_905201565.1 uncultured Erysipelotrichaceae bacterium | reverse complement strand
AGCATATTCCAGCATTCATCTCACCACCTGTAGAGGTGGGAGTATTCTGCTGGGGGTTTTAGATAAAACTATCGGCTACTTCATCATAGCAGATCCATGCCAATTCACAACAAAAAACACGTAAAACATTATGCCAGATTACTCATAGCACAACATTGCATAACAGCTATAGCAGTAGCCTCTGCCCCACATGATGGCGTATAATAACACCATGATGAAAAAAGCCGGAATATTACTCTTTCAAAACGAAGAACTGCCCATGTTATTGCTGGTGGCACTTCTCATTCTGATCGCCTTAAAGCTGTTATACCCATACCTTCCAGGACACACTAAGGACAAAAAGCAGCCTGCTTCCACCCTTTCCTTTGTCAAACCGTCCCGCAAGGTGCACTACACAAAGAAAGACTGGTTTGTCATTCTTGCTGCAACTTTGATCTATGGTGTCATATCTTTGACAAGGCTTGGCTCCACAGTCTTTCCAACCACAACCTGGCAGCCAGAGAGCAATCAGCCCAACCAGTCCTTCATCCTGCAGCTCGATGCAGAAACTGCATTTAAGCAGATCAGTGTCATCTATGGTGAAGGTGATAACAACGCCAACCCCGATACATACCAGCTTGGTACAGATGGCATGCGCATTGATGGTTCCAATGACCTTTCCTCATGGAATGAAATCACGGTGCTCGAAAAAGGAAGCATCTATGAATACCAGATTATCGAAGGCGAATGGAACTACAAATACATCCGCATCACTGCCGCAAGCAAAAACCAGACCCTGACAGAAGTTTCCTTCTTCAATGAAGGTGAAACACCACTTTCTGTTTCTGTCTATGAAGACAAGAACAGTTCCGGCAAATACCCGGCAGAACTTGTCATCGATGAACAGGACAAAGTCGTCCGCTATCCTACGTACTATGATGAAGCCTACTTCGATGAAGTCTACCATCCGCGCAATGCATGGGAAGTTGCGAACGGTCAGCACATGTATGCCTCTGTCCATCCGCTGCTTGGCACAAATATCATCGCCCTGTTTATCCATTTGTTTGGTATGAGCCCCTTTGTCTACAGGCTCCCTGGAGCACTGTTTGGCATCATGATCATTCCGATGCTCTATGTCATCCTCAAATGGATGTTCAAAGACACAAAGTTGTGCGCCCTTGGCACAATCCTGGTCGCTGGTGACTTCATGCACCTGACAACTTCGAGAATTGCAACCCTCGAACCCTTCAGCATCTTCTTCATCCTGCTTATGTTCTACTGGATGATACGCTACTATTACACAAGTTTCTATGACACCCCATTCAGAAAAACACTCTGGCTTCTGTTTGCCGGTGGCATTTCGATGGGACTTGCCATCAGCACCAAGTGGACAGCCTGCTACTCTGCTGTAGGCCTTGCCATCATATTGTTTGTTTCATGGTTCAACCGCTATAGAGAATACCGCAAAGCAAAAGCACTCCTGAAACAAAACGACCTTCAGAGAGAAGAACTACAGGTGGCAGAACACATCGTTTCTGTATTCCCAAAATACTTCACCATTTCCTTTTTCTCGTGTTTCCTGTTCTACCTGCTCATCCCGGCAGTGATCTATTGGTTAAGCTATCTGCCGGACCATGTCTGGAGAAATGATACATGGTCCATTGCCAATGTCTGGGAACAGAACCTCTATATGTATAACTACCACACAAACCTCAAGGCAACCCACCCTTATTCCTCCACATGGTATATGTGGTTAGTGGATGCCCGTCCCATCTGGTATTACAGCGGTGTACAGGAAACCGGTGTTTCCCATACCATTGCCTGCTTCTCGAATCCATTGCTCACATGGGCTGGCATACCTGCAATCCTGTATTGTGTATACAACATGATCAAAGAGAGAAGTTCCAATGCCTTCATCATCGTCATCGGTTACCTCACAGCCCTTGGACCATGGGTATTGCTTGTCTCAAGGTGTGTATTTGCCTATCACTTCTATCCGACAAGCATGTTTGTCATCCTTGCCATCGTCTATTGTGCAAAAGAGATCAAAAAGAGAAATGCAAAACTGTTCAACCGCAGCTTTGTCATCTTTACAGCAGCATATCTGCTTCTCTTCGTCATGTTTCTGCCTGTTACTGCAGGCTTTGGCACAACCATTGACTACATTCATTTCCTGGAGTGGTTTCCATCATGGTACTTTGGATAAAGAAACACAAAACAAAACTGGTATTCCTCTTAGCCTCCTGTATCCTTGCCCTCCTTTTCACCCTTCCGTATCTCATGAAGGACTTGCTGCCCATTGAACATGACACCTTCTTTCACCTTTCCCGCATAGAAGGTCTGGCAAAGGCAATCGAAAACAAGGACTTTCTTCCGGCAATCTATCCGGATAAAAACAATGGCTTTGGCTATACAAGTCCATTGTTCTATGCGGACATCCTGTTAACACCAGCTGCCCTCATCCATCTTGCCGGTCTTCCCCTTTCTGCCACATACAAGCTTGTCATCTTCATCGAGACAATGTTTGCGGCATTTGCTGTGATGTGTCTGATCTATCGCATCACAAAGAAAAACAGCGCAGCCATCATAGCCGCAACAGCCTATACCTTTGCCAACTACCACATCACCGATGTCTATGTCCGTGGTGCCCTTGGCGAAGTACAGGCAATGATCTTTCTTCCCATATTGTTAGAAGGAATATACATCCTGCTCTATGAACAGGATGAAAAACAATGGAAATGTGCCTGTTTCAGCTTGACAGTCCTCGCCTTGACGCATAACCTCACTTTCCTGTTATCCGTTATACTATGCAGTATCTTTTTCCTCATCCGCCTTTCCCATCTCAAAAAAGCAGTCATCATAGCCGTCTTCAAAGCTGTCATCCTTTCATTTCTATTCAGTGCGTTCTTTACACTGCCAATGCTCGAACAGCTTTCCTCCAACGACTATTACCTCAATTACTACGGTACAACAAGCGACCTCGCAGATGGGGCATTACCACTGTGGAAATACTTTGCCAACACCACCGTATTTGGTTACAGCTCTACAGCCCTGTCACATGATCAGCAGATGCTCGTCAATCCTGGTTACTTCCTGACATTTGCCCCATTACTTTACATCTTTGCAAAAGAGAAAAAACCATTTATCACAACCTGTATGGTACCAGGCTACATCTTCCTGCTGTTACCATCAGACATCATACCGTGGGATATGTTGTCATTTCTTCGCATCCTGCAATTTCCATGGCGCTTTATCCAGTTGTCCATGTTGTTATTAACCATACCTGCCGCATATGCTTTCACAAACCTATGCCACAAAAAAGCAGTGCACAGCATTGTCATTTCACTGCTTGTCATAGAAGGCATATGGCATGTCCTGCCTGTCACAAGCCGCACATTTGGTTTGACTAGTGACATGACCTGGTCAGATGTTACTGATGGTGCTTTGACAGACCCTTATTATTCCGCAACCTATATGCGGGTAGAACTGGCCGGAGGTGATTATCTTCCACTATCTTCCCCAGACTATAGAGAACTATCACCTGTCATCATGGATGAAAACATGGAACCAACGGACATTCCTTTTGAAAGGCAGTACAACACCCTGGAATTCACCATTGATTCTGAAACAACAAACAAAGAAATTGTATTGCCACGCACATGGTATAAGGGTTATACCATCGTCGATGAAGCTGGTAATGATATTTCATGTTATCAAAATGATTATGGACTTGTATCGTTCACTCCAGAAACATCTGGTACATATACGTGTTATTACAAGAGCACACCTTTGAGAAATTGCAGTATTATCATATCTGTCATTTCCTTTCTGCTCTTTGCATGCTATACGCTCTACAAGAAAAGACATCATGCATAACCAAAAGAAAATCACAGTTTCCTGTGATTTTTTCATCTGTAATGTAAAAGACACTGCGCAATGCAGTGTCTATAATGATCAGGAACGCAATTCTGCACCGAGTTTCTCTTTGAACTGTTTGAGAATACGTTCATGTACTGGTGCGATGTCTTCTTCCTTGAGTGTTCTGTCACTTGCCTGATAGACAATATGGAGGGCTACAGACTTCTTGCCTTCTTCAATATGCTCACCCTCATAGACATCGAAGATGCTTGCATCTTTGACAATCTTTCCGGAGTTTCTTGTGACAACAGAAAGGATTTCCTGGGCTGTTGTCTTCTTGTCTACCACAAGGGCAAGATCACGGGAAACACCCGGATAGCGGTCAAGTGGTACAAAGCGGAGTCTTCCAGCCTTTGTTTCCAATACCGGTTCAAGAAGGAGTTCTGCATAGATGACGCACTTGAGGTCAAACTGTGCAGCATATTCCGGATGAATTTCACCAAAGATACCGATGTATTTGCCATCAAGATACACTTCTGCAGAACGGTATGGGTGGAAGTGAGATGTATCCTTTGTGTTTTCCTTGAGGCGCACCCTTGCATTAGCAAAACCACATCTAGAAAGCCATGTCATGAGAATGCCCTTCATCGTATAGAAGTCAGAAGTTTCTGTCTTCTTGTAGAGCGGATCGTTTTCAAGCATGCCATCGAGCAGGATCGCTACCCTTTCTTCTTCCTTTCCCTGTCCATAGACTTTGGAAATTTCAAAGAAGTTGTTATCCTGAGAGCCATGTGCTTCATTATACTGTGCACATTCCAAAACACTGTTCAAAAGACCTGTGCGGATATACTTTCTCGCTTCACTCATCGGCATGGCAAGAGGAATTGCCTCACCAACAGGCACGGATGTTTCTTCCACATACTTCTCACTGACAAGCGTATATGTCACAATCTCATGCAGGTTAAAGCCGGTCAGAATATCACGAAGATCTCTTCTCGCCTTCTGTGCATCAGACAGTTTGCCGACTGTTGGTTCCATCCATGGCAAGGTGCTGGCAAGGTCATCATAGCCAAGCAGTCTGATGACTTCTTCATCAACATCTGCCTGACCTTCCATATCGGTACGATAGGAAGGAATATGACATGTGATGGCATCTCCATTTACTTCCGGTTTGAAGTCAAGGCGTTCAAGGACACCTGTCACTTCATCCATCGTGAAGTTTGTGCCGAGAAGTCCATTGCAATGAGACAATGTTTCGACAATGACCTTTTCCTCATAGTCTTCCTGTCCTGCCACAATGGTCTTTTCAAAACCGGACGCATCAGCGTATCTTTCCAGCATATCCACAGATCTGTCTACCGCCTTGATCATGGAAAGTGGTTCAAGACCCTTTGTGAAGCGCTGGGCAGCTTCGGTGATCAGGTTGAGGCGGATACTTGTCTTGCGGATAGAAACCGGATTGAAGTGAGCAGCTTCAATGAGAATGGATGTTGTATTTTCATCGATCATGGATTCCTCACCACCCATGATGCCGGCAATACCGGTTGCTTCACCGTTGGTTGTGATGAGAATATCACCCTTTTCAATTTCAAATTCCACACCATCAAGAGCGGTCATCTTCATGGCTCTGTCATCCACAACCGTGATCTCGTGATGCGGCAGTTTGGAAAGGTCATAAAAATGGAGAGGCTGACCTGTTTCGAGCATGACGAAGTTGGAAATATCGACGACATTATTGATGGAGTTCATACCTGCTGCCTGCAGGTATTTCTTCATCCAGTCAGGAGAAGGACCTACTTTGACATGGTTGACGACCTTACCAAAGTAAACAGGACACTTCTCTGTCTCTGTTTTGATGACGAAGTCACCTTCTTCTCCACAATCGCTCTTGCCTTTGACATCAGGCCATGTCACCTTGCGGTTGAGGATGGCACCAACTTCCTTTGCCATATTCCACATGCTGGAACAATCAGCTCTGTTTGGAGTGAGCGATACATCGAGAATCACATCATCGAGACCAAGATAGCCAAGCACATCACGTTCACCAACCGGCGCATCCATCGGCAGTTCTTCAATACCATTGACCTGCTTTTCAGAAAGCACCTTCTTGTTTACACCAAGTTCATAGAGGGCGCATAACATACCATTGGATTCATAACCATGCAATGGCTTGGCCGTGATCGTGCCGCCTGGCAGCTCAGCCCCAGGAAGTGCGACGATGACCTTAAGTCCTTTGCGGCAGTTAGGTGCACCACATACAATTTTGTAATAGTCTTCCGGCTTGTCACCAACACGGGTCACAGTCGCATGGAGGTGGGTATCTGGAATGTCTTCACATTCCATCACTTCACCAATCGATAGACCGGTTGCTTCA
>CAJKOS010000108.1 GCA_905201565.1 uncultured Erysipelotrichaceae bacterium | reverse complement strand
ATTCATCCCACCACCTGTAGAGGTGGGGGATTTCTTGCTTTATTATGTGTTAAAGAAAGGAAGTGCCGCATACGAAGCATGTACCGTGATCACGTCATGGCCTTTTTCAAGCTCATCCACCAGAGCTGTCGCTATCCCTTTTACCTGTTTGTCAAAGGCAACATACAGGCGGTCAAGATAATCGCCATCCATGTCCGCAAAACCAGCAATCTTTCCATCCATCACAGCGACTAGTGTCCTGTGTTCACGAAAAGACGCATCCCAACCACGCTTTTCTTCCCCGGTTCCTGCCCAGGCAAGACGCTGCTTTTCATCATATCCAAGAACATGCATCACCGTATCCATAAACAAATCGATGATCGCTTCACAATCAGTGCTCTCGTAAGGACGGATTACAAAACGCTCACTGCTCATCCTGCACTCCAAACAATAACAAACCACCACTCACCAGCAGTTCATGCAGGGACTTTCCCGTTGGTGAAACACCTGCCTGTTTCATCGCCTCTTTCTGCATATCCGATTCAAAGGCATATGGGTATACACCCTGTACCATAGGTAAATAGGCATACATGAAACGTTCCACAGAATCATCATTCATGTCCTCACATAAACGTTTTACCGCATCTTTAAAAGCCTGTATTGTTCTACCATAAACCTTCTTGAATTCAACAAGTCTTTCCATACGGCAGTTTGTTTCCATCTCATTAAGATCCATGGACAAAAGCTTTAACAAAGCAGTTCTCTTTTCCAACACCAATGCAGAAGAGATGGCAAATGTATATTTTCCATCTTCTCCTTCCACTTTCTGCATCTTTGCAAGATCCTCTGCCCAGCCTTCATATTCCCTGGTCAGAAGGGCAAGGAATATCTCTTCCTTTGTCAGAAAGTAGTTGTATATCGAAGGTCTTGAGAATGTTGTCTTCTCTGCAATTTCCTTGATATTGATATCTTTGTAATGCATTGTTTTGAATAACTGTTCACATGCATTGACGATTTCTTCATACCGTGCCTGTGCTCTTTCGCTCATACATCCTCCACTGACACCATGTCAACGTATGCAGTATACCATTCACCCACACGCAGTCAATACCACAAGAAATGCCCATCCAAGAAATGGTCCAAAGGGAAGCTTGTTCTTCTTTAGTACAGCTGCCACAACCAGTGCAGCAAAACTTGCGGCTGCACATACAAGCCACGAACCCTCTATGCCCACATACAATCCAATACAGCCAAGCAGCTTCACATCTCCCATACCAAGGCATACTTTGTGCAACAGCTGTTGCATAATTACCGAAAGAACATATATACCTGCCATCACCAACAACCCTTCCACCACAAACAGCAGAAAATACTTTTCCTTCTCAACAACCGCATACACAACTCTGCACAGCACAAGCAGTACATGATATCCATCATGAATCGTATATTTATTGATATCTTCTATGGATAGGGAAAGCACCACTGCCATAAGACACCATAAAAGTACCGTGAACGAAGAAACACCATACCTGTATCCAATCACGGCATACAGTATGCCCATCAGCACTTCAACCCCGACAAAAGATACAGGTATCTTTCCCCTGCAATAGCGGCATCTGCCCCTCATCGCAATCCAGGAAACAACCGGCACAAGGTCATACCAGGAAAGCTCATGTTTACATCTGTCACAATGACTCCTTCCACCAATCGGTTTGCCATCAAGCAGCCTGTTTGTTACACAGAGCACAAAACTGCCTGTGCATGTGCCAAGCACAAAAGAAAAAACAGTCATCAGAATTACCTCCTCTGACTGTTATATAGACAACAAATTCAGAATTCCTCACGCAGTTTGTACACGATGTACACGAAGTGAAGGAAGAACAGCAGTAACAACACATGCTGTGATTGTCACAATGATGCCATACAAACCAATTTCAATACCACCACTGAGCATCTGGTTACCGATGAGAAGTGCATCAATACCATAGAAGATTGCCCATGTTGGAATGCCATATTTTCTGTTGAGAATGACACCGATGACATCAAATCCACCAGAACTGCCATCACCATCGAGAATCATCTTTGTGCCTAGTCCAAGCATCAGACCTGCCACAAGTGCACCAACAACTGGTGTGATGAAGGTGGAAACCGGGAATTGTTGAAAGAAGGAAAGATAATACGGGAAGGTAAATGCACAAAGCGCTGTCTTCATCGCAAAGGCTTTACCAAGGAAGAGATAACCCGCTATAAATAATACGCAATTCACCATCAGAACAACGGTTGAAAGTGGAAGAGAAATAAACTTTGCCAGAATCATCGCAAGCCCTGTTGTTCCACCAGACGCAAATCCCATCGGTACAACAATAGATCCAAAAGCCATAGCAATCATGGCATTGCCAATCAGAACCTGTACATAAAGAGATAAACGTTTCATCACTTCATCCTCCTGTTTACGCACATATCTTATGCAACAGCACATTGCAAAACTGTAGCCTGTGCTACAATTAAAGAAGAAATTGAGGAGATTTTATGGCAATTCACATTGATGACAAATTCTTTCCCATGCTTGAAAATGCCGGTACTGTACGTATTTACAAAGCAGGCATGCCCATCTTTGTCCAGGAAGAAAAAGCAGAAAACATCTACATCGTCGAATCGGGAAGAGTAAGAGCTGGTACGATCACAAAAGAAGGACATGAAATTACATTTGAAGTATTGAACAAAGGCAGAATATTCGGAGATGCGTCCTTCCTTTCCCAATCCCACCGCACTGCCAATATCACTGCCATCACCGATGCCCGCATCATCCTCTGTAAAGCAAGTGACATGATTCCCCTTCTCATGCAGGAAAGACAGCTGCTTGTGACCATGTTGCAGCATCTCACCGATACATGTAATCTGCTCTCCCACCAGATCATCCGCAACACCACCTACACCGCAAAGGAAAAAGTGGCAGACCTGCTTCTCGAACTGTCCTCTTCTTATAAAGGAGATATCCCCTTTACCCATGAAGACATCGCTCATAGCCTTGCCCTGAACCGTGTCACTGTTTCAAGAATTCTTTCAACCCTCAAAAATGAAGACATCATCGACTACAGCTATGGTGTCATCACCATACGTAACAAAGAAAAGCTCAGACAGCTGCTGCAATAGTCGAAAAACTATAAATGAAATACTCGAAATTTTATAAATGAAATACTCGAATTTTTATAAATAAAACACTCGAATTTTTATAAATGAAATACTCGAAAAACTCCAAACAGGCTGTTATAATCTTGCTAGAGGAGAATATCTCATGAAATATGTCACCAGAATCATAGACACAAAAATAGACAGGAAATCAAAAGCGTTTGGCGCAGTTAACATTATTGGTCCAAAGGGATGTGGAAAGACCAGAACAGCAAAAGAACGGTGTAAAAGCATTATCGAATTCCAAGATGAAGAAAAACGAGATGGATATCTTGCAGTAGCAGAAACATCTCCAAATCTTTTCTTGAACAATATCAAACCAATTTTATTTGATGAGTGGCAAGATGCGCCAAAAATCTGGGGTACAATTCGTAAAGCATGTGATGATTTCCCAGAGGAAACAGGTCAATACTTTTTAACTGGTTCATCCAGCAAAAAAATCAAAACACCGCATACTGGAACCGGAAGAATTTCAGAAATATTAATGTATCCCATGACACTTTACGAAACTTCAGAATCAACTGGATCAATTTCTCTATCGCGCTTATTTGATGAACCGCAAAACAATTCAGATGGTCTCTTCAACAACACAAAACTGGAAGACTTGTTTTATAGTGCTTGTCGGGGAGGATGGCCACGTTGCCTTGCCATAAATGATAAAACTGCCAAACTTGAAATCGCCAAAGATCTCTATAATCAGATCTATAAAAAGGACATTCAGGCAATTGATAATATAACCCGGGATGAAGGGCTGACAAAAACTATACTATGGTCCTATGCCAGAAATATGGGTACACTTGCAAAAAAGAAAAGTATCTATGCAGATATAAAAGCAAATCACAATGTTACAGATACAACTATTGCATCTTATATCGATGCTTTAGAACGGCTTTTTGTGCTCAAAGACATTGATGCGTGGACTCCTCAGATCAGATCAAAAACTGCTATTCGTGCTGCAAAAAAACATATATTTACAGATCCATCAATTGCCCTTGCAACTCTTGGTATAGGACCAGACTATTTCTATAATGATCTGGATCTTTTTGGTCATGTGTTTGAAAACATGGTATTACGCGATTTGCTGGTTTATGCAGAAGCGCACGACGCAAGAGTTATGCATTATAGTGATGCATTTGGTCTTGAAACAGACGCAATCTATCAATTACAGGATGGAAGATATGCGCTGATAGAAATAAAAACTGGTGAAAATGCCATTCCTTCAGCCGAAAAAAACCTTATGAAATTCAAAGAGCTCATCAAAGTTCACAATAATAAAGTAAGCGAAAATATGGATCATCCGGTTGTAAAATACAGAGAGCCTTCTTTGCTGATAGTCATATGTGCAAATGCCACAATGTCATACACAACCACAAATGGTGTGAAAGTCATCCCCTATGGCTGTCTGAAAGACTGAAACAAATCTCAGTCAGTCTGTGTGTGACATATTGTACTTTTTTACGTTTTCCTGATGTTATCTGACAGATGCAAATGCTACAATACAGATAACAAATGGAGGAAAACAAATATGAGCTTTCGTAAAGATTTTCTCTGGGGTGGTGCAGTAGCAGCACACCAGGTCGAAGGTGGCTGGGACCAGGGTGGAAAAGGTCCTTCCATCGCTGACGTCATGACTGCTGGTGGTAATGGTATTCCGCGCAGAATCACAGATGGTGTACTGCCTGGTGAAAACTATCCTAACCATGAAGCAATTGACTTCTACCATCATTATAAGGAAGATATCGCTTTGTTTGCTGAGATGGGCTTCAAGGCATTCCGTACATCTATCGCATGGAGCCGTATTTATCCAAATGGTGATGATGCCGAGCCAAATGAAGAAGGTCTGAAGTTCTATGATGACATGTTCGACACATGCCACAAATATGGTATTGAACCAGTCATCACCCTGCAGCACTTCGAAATGCCATATAACCTTGCCAAAAAGTACAACGGTTTCATGGACAAACGCTGCATCGGTTTCTTTGAAACATTTGCAAGAACAGTCTTTGAGCGTTATAAAGGCAAAGTAAAGTACTGGATGACATTCAATGAAATCAATAATCAGGGTGCGGCCGCAACTGCTCACAACCTGTTGCAGGAAGGTGCAGTACTCACAACAGATGACAATCCAGACAACGAAAGAATGATGTTCCAGTCAGGCGTTAACGAACTCATCGCCTCTGCACGTGCTGTACAGATCGGACATGAAATTGATCCGGATAATATGATTGGCTGTATGATCGCTTTTGTTCCGATTTATCCAGCAACATGCAAACCTGAAGACATGGTACAGATGAATGCGGCAAATCACATCAGATTCTGGTTCATGGATGTACATTGCAAGGGTTCCATTCCACATTACATGGAAAAGTACTGGGAAAGAAAAGGCTATGACATCGATATCAGCGATGCAGAAAGAGAAGAACTGAAGAAGGGCACGGTTGACTATGTAGGATTCTCCTACTACATGTCCATGACTGTTGTCCATCGTGAAGAGAATACGCATTATGATTTCTGTGAAGCCGGTTTCGCCTCAAATGGTGAACCAGTCAAAGCCGATGTCACAAAGAACCCTTATCTCAAGACAAGTGACTGGGGCTGGCCTATCGATCCGCTTGGACTTCGCTACTCCCTCAACTACATCTATGAAAGATATGATCTGCCAATGATGATTGTTGAAAACGGTCTTGGTGCATATGACAAGAGAGAAGCTGATGGTTCTGTCAATGATGACTACCGTATTGCATATCTCAGATCGCATATCCAGGCAATGAAAGAAGCAGTAGAAGAAGATGGTGTTGACCTTCTCGGCTATCAGATGTGGGCACCAATCGATATCGTCTCTGCTTCCACTGGTGAAATGGATAAGCGTTATGGCTTCATCTATGTTGACAAGAACAACGCTGGTGAAGGTACCCTTGCCCGTTCCAAGAAGAAGTCCTTCGACTGGTACAAGCACGTTATTGAAACTAACGGCGAAGAACTCTGATGCCTATACCTCATGCATGATAATGCATGAGGTTTTTTCTTTCCACAAAAAGTGTCTTCCCAGTCCGCCATAATGCCGTAAATCCATTGTATTCAGAAACCAAAGACCCTATGATGATCTTGCAACGGAAAATGGATGTTACCAGATATGGCAGAATGATTTTCTGTTCCTAGTCATGTATTTGATTTTATCTAAAACCCCAGCAGAATACTCCCACCTCTACAGGTGGTGAGATGA
>CAJKOS010000107.1 GCA_905201565.1 uncultured Erysipelotrichaceae bacterium | reverse complement strand
TTCCTTTGCCCTGGGCATGCATGAGGTAGAAGTCAAAGTAGTCTACACCACATGCTTCGAGCTGGCTTTCAAACAGCGGTCTGATGTCTTCCTGCTTGTTGAAGAAGTGAGCGGTGAGCTTGTCTGTAAGAATATATGCATCACGTGGGTAACGGCTTGTGAGGCATGTCTTCAATGCCTTTTCACTTCTTCCACCAATGTAGCCATGGGCTGTGTCAAAGTAGTTGAATCCATTTTCAAGAAATGCATCTACCATCTTGTTTGTCTGTTCGATGTCTACTTCTTCACCCTTCATCGGTAAGCGCATGCAGCCAAAGCCAAAATTCTTCTTGATCTTTTCCATTATAAGTTCCTCCTCTTCTCAAAGATGTAAACCAGTCTGGTATGCCTCTTTAAAGGCATCGAGTTCGTAAATGTCGCCTTTTTCCCAGGCATCTGTTCCATAGATGATACCTTTTTCCTCAGCATCTGGCAGACACCGCAGGAATCCACGGAATGCCGCAAGTGTGCCATCTGCTGCTTCATGTTCACTTGCTGCAGCAGTGACGATGAAATAGAACTGCTTTCCGGCAATTGCCTTATGGTTGGCAACACAGCGGTCAATCATCATTTTCATCTGTGCACTTGCAGAATAGAAATATACCGGTGAAGCAAGAACGATGACATCTGCTTCTATGAGCTTTGGAAGAATATCCTGCATATCATCCTTGCGCACACAGACATGTGTATTCCGGCAGCCATAACAGCCTAGACACGGATGAAGTTCCTTTTCCCGAAGGTTGATCCTCTCTACTGCATGTCCTGCATCTTCTGCACCTTTGGCAAACTGCTGGCAGAGCACATCACAATTACCACCATATCTTGGACTGGAATTCAGAATACAAACTTTCACACTGGTTCCTCCTTCTATCGATCTGTTATCAGTTTAGGGGAGGAAGAACAATGGAACAATTCATATTTCAAATGCTAATCATAAGTGAAACTTATCGTTTATAGACAGCTGATCAGAAATATGAGAGAACCAGTATGCATAGTGGAAAAATACAGGTGTGGTAGCTATCAATCGCATTTTTCGGCAATTTGGCATACTGTTATAAAAAAGGAATATGGCATATGCCATACTCCTTGTGATCAGTCTTTATCCTTATCTTTTTCCTTGTCTTTCTTCTTTTTCTTTTTGCGCTCTTTCTTCAGTTCTTTTTCAAAGGCCTTCATTGCCTTTGCTTTTTCTTTTTCCTTCTTCTTTGCTTTACGTGCTGCTTTGTCTTCCTTTGCACGCTGTTTGATCATTTCTTCTGGATAGTTGATCTGGTAAGCAAGCCAGAGCGGTTCACCATTGAGAAGTTTGTGTACTTCTTTGTAATCACCTGTCAGGAAGTCAGCACCTGCTTCTACCATGGTGGCAGTGCGCTCCGGGCGGGTGACAATACCGATATTGAAAGTACCTGCCGCCTGACCTGCAGTGAGGTTGCGGGAGCTGTCAGTGATGAAGACACAGCTTTCTGCCTTCATGAGATGGCATGCCATCAGGATGGCATTTGTTCTTTCTTCACCATAACCGGAGTTACCGATGATGACATCGAAGTATGGGTCCAGGTCGGTGTGGCGGAGGTATTCAACAACGGAGTTTCTGCTTCTTGCGGAAACTACACCTACCTTATAGCCTTCTTCCTTGAGCCATGTGAGCAGGTCTTTGACACCTGGCATTGGCTGGATGAGGTCGATGAGGTGGTTGCGTTCATAATTGTTGAATTCCTTCTTTGCCAGCTTTGGATCAATATCCGGCAGGTATCTTGCAAAGATTTCTTCGGTGTCACCACGGACGAGGTCTTCGTTTGCCTCAACACTCATGGCAACGTCATTGTTAAATACAGCAAGTACATGGCGGTATGTCGCAAGTACCGCATTTTCGGTGTTCATGATCGCACCGTCAAAGGAAAAGAGAATAGCCGGCTTTTCTGCGTTTTCTTCCATTTCCTGAATCTCTTTGTCGAGATCTTTTTCTTTTTTCTCTTTCATGTTAGTTTCCTCGCTTATCTGCGTAATATAAATATCTCTTGTCATAATCATACCATTGCTTTGCACTTTCAGCGTGCAAAAATACGCTATACTTTGGGTAACTGGAGAAAAAACTATGAAAATTTTGTTTGCGTCTGATTCATTGAAAGGAACAATCACCAGCAGAAGAGCTGGAGAACTGCTATGTAGGGCGGCGAATGCTGTATTTGGAACTGTAGAAGGAGAAATCCTGACCATCGCAGATGGTGGAGAAGGAACGGTAGAAGCGGTCTGTTCTGCGTGTGGTGGAAGGATTGTGGAGTGTGATGCACGTGATCCATTGGGCAGAAGGATGACAGCTCATTATGGATTACTGGATGAGGAAAGTGCCATCATTGAAATGGCAGCTGCCAGTGGTCTTCCTTTGTTGCAGGAAGAAGAAAAGAATCCATTACTTACTTCTTCGTGGGGAACGGGTGACATGATCGTTGATGCATTGGATCGTGGCTGTCATAAGTTGTATCTTGCGATTGGTGGTTCTGCAACAAGTGATGGTGGTATTGGCTGTTTGAGTGCGCTTGGCATGTGTTTCTATGACCAGGATGGAGGATTGTTAGCAGGAAGGGGGATTGATCTTGGAAAGATTGCCCTGATAGATGATTGCTATCTTGATGAACGGTTAGGGGATTGTGAGATTACGGTGATGTGCGATGTGAACAATCCATTATGTGGAAAGAATGGTGCTGTCTATACCTTTGGACCACAAAAAGGGGCAGATGAAGCGATGTGTGAGGAATTGGAATGCGGCATGTGTCACTATCGTGATCTGATTGTTGAAAAGTATGGTGTTAACCCCGATGACATTCCAGGAAGTGGTGCAGCAGGAGGACTTGGGACTGCGTTAGCTGTTGTATTGCATGGTGTATTGAAACCTGGTATTGAAACAGTACTTGACTTGTCTATGTTTGATGAAAAGGCAAAGTGGGCAGACCTTGTGGTAACAGGAGAGGGTTGTACGGATTGGCAGTCTGCCTTTGGAAAAGTGATGCAGGGTGTAGGAGAGCGGTGTTTGAAGGCTGGTGTACCTTGTGTTGGGGTGAGTGGGTCACTTGGCAAAGGATGGGAGAGTGTTCTTGATCATGGCATTGCTTCTGTTATGACTTCGATTGATCGCGTGATGACGATGGAAGAAGTGGTGTCATGTGCTGAGGAGAAGTACTATTGGGCAGGTGTGCGCATGTTCAAGGCAATAAAAGCAGGAATAAGCGTAAATCAAAGGATGAGAGATTGATACTTTCATGGTATATTATCTGGGTTATACGGAGGTTATATGAGCAATTTTGAAACAGAAATCCTTGCGGCTGTCAGAAATGCGGTCAAAGAGGTCTATGATATTGAACCAGATGAAAAGGTTCTGATGGTGGAAACACCACGTGACCCTAAGATGGGTGACTATTCGACAAGTGTAGCAATGCGCCTTGCCAAGACATTGCACAAGGCACCATTACAGATTGCGGAACCACTTGTGGAATGGCTGCGCAATAACTATAGCGGTGCAGAGAGTGTTGAAGCAGTAAAGCCTGGCTTCATTAACTTCCGCCTCAAGAACAATGTTCTTTCTTCCATTATCAACCAGGTCATTGAAGCAGGTGATGCCTATGGCACAAATGACAGTGGCAAAGGCGAAAGAGTACTTGTGGAATGGGTTTCTGCCAATCCTACAGGTGATCTGCACTGTGGTCATGCCCGTGGTGCTGCCTGGGGTGATGCCATCTGCAGACTGATGGAGAAGAGTGGCTATGATGTATTGCGTGAGTATTACATCAATGATGCTGGCAACCAGATTGTCAACCTTGGAAAGTCCCTTGTTTCCCGTTACTTTGAATATTTCGGCAAGGACTATCCGCTTCCAGAAGATGGTTACCATGCGGAAGATGTCAAACTGATTGCCGAAGACATTGCTAAAAATGATGGCGACAAATGGCTTACAGCGGATGAAAATGAAAGACTTGACTACTTCAAGAAGGAAGGTGTCAAGAGAGAACTTGCCAAGATTGAAAAGGATCTTGAACTCTACCGCATTCACTTTGATTCCTGGATGCATGAAACCTTCTTCTATGAAAATGATGCGGAAAGAATCAAGGCATGTCTCAAGAAGATGGATGAAATGGGTCTTACCTATGAAAAGGATGGTGCCCTCTGGTTCAAGAGTACAGAATATGGTGATGATAAGGACAGAGTATTGCGCAAGAGCGATGGAACACTTGCCTACCTCACACCGGATATTGCCAACCACATTTACAAGATTGAAAGAGGTTATCCACATCTGTTGGACTTGTGGGGTGCAGACCACCATTCCTATGTCACAAGAATGAAGCTTGCCCTCAAGGCACTTGGCTACCCGGATGATACATTGACAGTAGACCTCATCCAGATGGTACGCATGGTAGAAGATGGCAAGGAAGTCAAGATGAGCAAGCGTACAGGTAATGCCATTACCGTACGGGAACTCTGCGAAGATGTAGGTGTAGATGCCGCAAGATGGTTCTTTGTCTCCAAAGATGTCGCAAGCCATATGGATTTCGACATGAACCTTGCGAGAACCAAAAACAATGACAACCCTGTCTACTATGCACAATATGCCTACAGCCGTATGAATTCCATCATTCATAAAGATGGCATGCCTGCATTTGTCAAACAGGACAGCTATGAACGATTGAATGATGAAAAGGAAATGTTAATGTTGAAGATGATTTCCGAATTCCCGAAGGAAGTCTCTGGTGCTGCCGCAAGCAGAAAGCCAAACAGAATCACAGACTACATCATTTCCTTTGTCAAAGTCTTCCACAGCTACTACAACAGCACAAGGGTCTACAACCCTGAAGATCTGGAACTGACAAATGAAAGATTAGGTCTTATCCATGCGGCAATGGTGACATTGAAGAACGCATTGGAGCTTATCGGTGTCAGTGCACCAGAAAAGATGTAAGTATACAGGTATTCTCATATGGGAATACCTTTTTTAAGACGTTTTAAATTTGTATACTCGTCAGTATAATACTTGTAAGTATACAAAGCAGAAACCCAAAACAATTGAACGTACATCAAAACATTCTCAATCCTGATGAGGGAAAAAATAATCCATGACACAGTGTCAATGATAGTGGTATTCTCATAGTAGAAAGAAGGTACAGTTATGCAGGAAATCACATTAGGAAAAACAGGTATTACCGTTGTGCAGAATGCCTTTGGGGCATTGCCAATTCAGCGTGTTTCCAAGGAAATGGCAGTAAAGCTTTTGCGCAAGGCATATGATGGCGGTATGCGCTACTTTGATACAGCCCGTGCCTATTCTGATTCAGAGGAAAAGCTCGGTGAAGCATTTGATGGCATGCGGGAAAAGGTATTCATTGCCACAAAGACCGCAGCCAAGACACCAGAAGGTTTCTGGAGAGACCTGGAAACATCACTGAAGAATCTGCGCTCAGATTACATCGATGTCTACCAGTTCCATTGTGTCCAGCAATGCTATAAGCCAGGGGATGGCACAGGTATGTATGAATGCATGGTAGAAGCAAAGAAACAGGGCAAGATCCGCCACATTGGTGTAACTGCCCACAAGATCGGCATTGCCAAAGAATGTGCAGAATCCGGACTCTATGAAACGATGCAGTTTCCATTCAGCTACCTTTCTGGAAAGCAGGAATTGGAACTTGTGGAAATCTGTAAGAAGCAGAACATGGGTTTCATCTGTATGAAGGCATTGGCAGGTGGTCTTATCAACAATTCCCGTGCTGCGATGGCCTACATGACACAGTTTGATAACGTATTGCCGATCTGGGGTATCCAGAAGGAAGAAGAACTTGATGAATGGCTTTCCTTTATGGACAATACACCGGTTATGGATGAAGAACTCAGCACCTTCATCGATAAGGAACAGAAGGAACTCTCTGGTGACTTCTGCAGAGGCTGTGGGTATTGCATGCCATGTCCGCAGGGTATTACGATCAACCAGTGTGCAAGAATGTCTTTGATGTTGAGAAGAGCACCATCAGAGAACTGGCTCTCTGAGTACTGGCAGAAAGAAATGGCAAAGATTGAAACATGCCTGCACTGCAATGCCTGTGCTTCAAAATGTCCATATGAACTCAATACACCAGAACTGTTACAGAAGAACCTCGAAGATTATAAGAAGGTACTTGCTGGTGAGGTAAAGGTACAGTGAAGAAGGAAATCCTTGTGATTGATGCCCAGGGTGGCGGGGTTGGAAGACAACTTGTCAGCCGTCTGAAAGCGGCCTTCCCGGATGCCTATGTTGCGGCCGTTGGTACCAACAGCAGTGCTTCGAGCAATATGCTCAAAGGTGGTGCAGACCATGCTGCTACGGGTGAAAATGCCGTTGTGGTAGCCTGCCGTACGG
>CAJKOS010000106.1 GCA_905201565.1 uncultured Erysipelotrichaceae bacterium | reverse complement strand
AAGCCCATGACCTTTAGGTCGTGGGTAGTTGACGTTCTCATAGTACATACTGACAATCGCAGCCCTTTGTTCATCTGGAAGTTTACCAAGAATGTCGAAGACAAATTTCTGTTTTGTCTTTTCATCCAAGTTCACTTCTGGCTGGTATGTACTATGCATATCTATTGGTTCTAGTTCTATGACTTCACCTTCATCATCTTCTTGTGAAAGATCACTGAATGCCTTTGTCTTTGCATACGCAGAAGAACGAAACAAGTCATAACACGCATTTCTGACCATGGATGTTAACCACTGTTCAAAGCGGCCTGGATCATTGAGCTTATCCAACTGGCTGAATGCCTTCATGTAACAATCCTGTACTACATCCTTTGCATCCTGTTCATTGCGGCATAGTGCACGTGCTATGGCATATGCCTTGCCCTGTGTCCTTCTTCTGATCAATTCTTCTGCTGCTTTTTCATCCTTGTTTCTTGTTTGTATGACAAGTTCTTCGATTGTTCTTTCCATACTCATTCCTCTTCCAGGAAACTATAGAAAGCATCTTCTGCCGCCTTATCTTCTTCTTTGACGGTACCTGCTGGTTGTGTATAACACACAAACTCTTCATTTCCATCAATGCCAAGGAAGTCATTCACAAAGAAGTCATCAAACGCTGCTATGCCACATGTGCCTAGATGCACTGCACCACACGCAAGATACAAGTTCTCTCCAACATGGCCAAGGTCAATGAGTGCTGTGCGATGTGCATCATAGCTGTATCTCCACTCTGCCCTGTATGGCACACAGGTAAAGACAAACAACACACTGGCTTTCTTCACCCATGCCTGTTCACATACTGCCTTGTTCATCACTTCTTCTATATCCTCAATCTCTTTGAGAAATTCAAGGCTGTGTGACATAGGCAGGTAGTGGTATAAACCCTGTTTCAATCCCTCAATGTTGCGAACAATCATATATGTCTCAAACGGATGTCTTGCCCCACCACTTGGTACTGTGCGCAATGTTGCATAGCTCTTGCCACGAATGCTTTTGACACCCTGTACTGCCCACAAAAGAAATGACAACTGATCAATGGTCATCGTCCCATCTGTATAGACACGGTTGCTTTTGCGTGTTCTTAACAGAGCTAAGAAATCATGTTCTTTAATGCAATTTTCAAAGTCTCTTGTCAGGGGAATAACTTCCTCACTCATCTGTTCTTTAACAAGTGGTGGCTGTGGAAGCTTCTTGATCTGATCGGAAGTCCATTCCACATCTGTTTCATCCCCATGCATGTTATGCATAAACAACCTGCCATCCTGTATCAATTGATCATATTGTTTCTTATCCATACGTATTACCCCTCAATTCTATAACCATTATAGTACGAGGTTATTACGTCTCACCTCACAAGAAGAAAAGGAATACTCTTCAAGATCATCCAATGACCCATCTTCCAAACGGAACACATACGCTGTCTTTTCTCTTGTAAGCTTTGTACCATCTGAAAGGTTTAGGGTAATCCTGATGGTCGCAAATCCATGTCGTGGCATCTCAGGATCACTGAGCTCATAACTTACAATACTGGCTGTCATATCACCTGTCAGTTCATCAACCGTAACTGTACCGCAATCACGCATCATCGCTTCTGCATAGTCCCTGGCAGACTGAAGACAGGCTTCTTTGACCTCAGGGTCACTGACATCAAACTCCAGATCTGGTTTCTTTCCCAAATCAAATGTCTTTTCATACACATCATCTTTGGCATAGTAACCCTGTTCATAGAGCTGTGCATCACTCACATTTGCCCGCAATGTCACAACACCATCCTCTGTTTCCTCCATTGTTTGGTAGTACATATCCTTGAGAATTGGATTGCTTTCATTGTTTGTTATACCAACATTGATATTGTATTGTTCCTTTTCCCAATACACTTCTACACCTTCAAACAAATCAAGGGCCTCATATTCTTCAAGGCCACTGACCGTATACTGGTACACCGCATTTTCTACATGAATATGTGCTTCCTTAGCAACTTCTTCATCATAAGAAGCAGTGATGGTAATCACATCCCCATTAGCAATGTCTCCATTCTCCTTGCCTTCAGGATAGGTTACCGTATACTCCACACTGTCCTTAAACTCTTCTCCGGCAAGATACTCGTCCCGCTTTCCTTCAATGGCTGATACACTGTCTGAATCCTGTATGCCATACTTTGCATCAAATGCTGAATAGTCTGCACCATAGTCCTCAAATGAAACCCTTGCCTTAGGACTACCCCATGTCGTATTGACAACCAAATCATCCGTCACAAGATAGACCGTCACCGTATTGGTTGAACAACCTGTCAGCAGAAATCCTCCAGCAGCCAAACTACAAACCATCATCATTTTGACCATCCACTTTTTCATCATCATTTCCTCCAATCTGTTTCCTTTCCATACCATCCTGCATTGCCAGAATGCTGTCAGTGATATTTCTCACTGCTTCCTGATCGAGTGACAAAGCATCCAGAACACTGCAGAACAATCGGATAAATGCTTCAAACATAATTCTCCTTTCACTGTATAGACGAATGAGATTGGAAAAGGTTTTAGAAAAAACAAAAAAATGAGTGAAATTTATCATTCACTCATAAATCCTTGCCGTATCCGCAAACTTTCCCCAGAAAGCATGAATCAGGGCATTCCATTCATCACCTGTTACAGACTCTCCTGTACTTAACAATTCATAGTCCACATTGTAAATGAAGTAGAACACACCTGTTTCATGGAAACTGTTTCTCAGATAGAACTGTTTACGTCGGATCTGTTCTTCATCCTGTTCTGTTTTGATTTGTTCTATATCTACCACAATACGGGAATACATATTCTCAATGGCATTGAGAATCTTTGAACCATAGCCATGGTTCTGTTCTTCCTTTTGGATACAAATGTAACTGAGATATGCAAGCTGATCATAGACAAAGGTAAATGTCATACCAATGAGCTTATCTTCATCATACCAGGCATACATCACATGGCTATCATCCGCCATATTGAGCAGCCTGTCAAATGGCATCCTTTCATCATCCGGGAAAGAATAGTCATAGAACTTTCTGACTTCTTCTACATCTTTATGCTCTTTCGTCAATACTTCGTATCGTATCATATAGTCTCCTTCTTTTTAAAAAGGCGATCATCTGACCGCCTCAAATATTGTAATGACCTCTGCATGAAAAGATCAATATACTATCATACTCCACAAGGTAAACAATTCTGTGTTCACCATCAATCCTTCTACTCCAAAGTCCTGAAAGATTTCCCTTTAATCCTTCTGGTTTTCCGATGCCATGAAATGGGTCTCGCATGATATCTTTAATCAGATCATTTACCCTTTTCATCGTTTTTTTGTCCGTCTTCTGCCAATACAAATAATCATCCCATGCATCCGCATCCCACTTTAAATATTTCTTCATCCGATCAATCCTCAATCAGGCTGTGTTCGGCAACTTTCAATTTACCATTTTTGTAATCCTCATATTTCTTTTCAAGATATGAAATATTAGAGGCATCATAGAATGGATCAATAGATACTTCAAATGGAATTCTCTTTTCTCTGCCAACTTTTCTAGCATAAATGGTAAAAGCTGCACTAAGTGACAGACCAAGCTGTTCACAAACCTCTTCCATTGCTTTCTTCACTGAAGAATCCATCTTGATATTGACATTCACCATCTCTGACATGCGTATCACCTCTCTTCTATATACATCATATCAGGCAACATATTATAAAGCAATTTTCTTTATTTTTTCTTTCATATTTCTTATTTGAGTTGTGCAAAAAAGGCGATCATCTGACCGCCTTTTGCATTACTTGCCAAATCTCTCCATCAGCCTAGCCATGGCATCATCCATGGTTACCGGCTTATTATCACGGTGGGAATGATTGGATCTGTTATTGCGATGTGGATGTTTTGCCTCCTTCTCCTTAAGCTCATCAAGAGAAAGCAAAGAAAGAGACAATCTGTTCTTTTCTGTATCCACTTCTGTCACATAGACTTCTACCTTGTCGCCGGGTTTGACCATTGTGGAAGGATCTTCCACCTTGTCCATAGACATTCTTGATACATGAAGAAGACCTGCTTTCTTGGCACCAATGTTAACGAAAGCACCATACTCTGTCAGGTTTTCGACAACACCGCTGTACTTTTCTCCAACCGTCAGTTCATCCAGCTTCATGCGCGGCTTTCTTTCCTTACGGTGGCTGCGGTTTTCCTTCATCTTTTCTTCCTTGTCCTTAAGGGCATCAAGCGGAATCATAGAAAGTGCGACACGGTTTCTTTCCACATCAATTTCCGCAACCCATACATCCACAATATCGCCTACTGAAACCATAGCAGATGGATCTGTGACTCTGTCCTTTGACATACGGGAAGGAAGTACGAGCCCGTCTTCATGAAGACCGACATCGACAAATGCTCCAAAGTCAACTACATTTCTGACTGTGCCGGAAAGTTTGTCACCGATGGAGAGGTCTTTGATATCGAGGATGTCGCTTCTTAACAATGCGCCTTCAAACTGGTCGCGGTAGTCACGAAGCGGCTGACGAATCGCATCTTCAATATCCTTGAGCGTATATTCTCCAATACCGAGGTCCTTGACCTTGTCTTCTGGGAACTGTGCATCCGCTTCACCAAGTGCAGTAATACCACAAGCCTTCATGAGAGCACGGGCTGCTTCATAAGACTCCGGATGGATACTTGTTTCATCCAGTGGTTCATCACCACCAACAATACGTAAGAAACCTGCACACTGCGTAAACGCCTTAGGACCAAGTTTCTTGACATCCAAAAGCTGCCTGCGGTCAGTGAATCTGCCGTTCGCATTTCTATACGCCACAATCTCTCTTGCAATAGCCGCATTCAAGCCGGAAATATGGGTGAGCAATTCTTCACTTGCCGTATTGACATCGGCACCTGTTCTGTTGACGCACTTCATGACTACTTCATCGAGTCTTTCAGAAAGTGCCTTCTGCGGCAGGTCATGCTGATACTGGCCGACACCGATGGACTTCGGATCGATCTTGATCAGTTCTGCAAGCGGATCGAGCAATCTTCGACCGATGGAAACTGCAGATCTTTCTTCAATTGCCATATCCGGGAATTCCTTGCGGGCTGCTTCCTGGGCAGACCATACCGAAGCACCAGCTTCCGAAACAATGGCATATTCAAGATCCAGGTTATTTTCCTTAATCAGGTCCGCAATGAGCTGTTCACTCTCACGGCTGGCAGTACCATTACCAATCGCAACAATGCGTACATTGTACTTCTGAATCAGTTCCAACAACTTCTTCTTGGCACCTGGCATATCCGGTTTACGATTGCCAAACGGCACAACCTTGGCAACTTCGAGCATCTTTCCGGTTTCATCAATAACCGCAAGCTTGCAGCCATTGACATAACCAGGGTCAAAACCAAGTACTACACGACCCTTGAGCGGTGCCTGTAACAACAATTTCTCAAGGTTCATGGAGAACACTTCAATAGACTTTGTATGCGCCCTGTCAGAAAGCTCAGAACGGATTTCTCTTTCAATCGATGGGAATAACAATCTTGTGCAGCCATCCTTTGCAGCAACATTGATCTCTTCTTCCACAATGGTGCTTTCACCCTTCAACAAGTTCTTTACCGCTTCAGAAACAAGATATTCTTCATCAAAGACAAAGCTTACAGTAATAACTTTTTCCTTTTCTGCTCTGTCAATAGCCATGACTCTGTGATCGGCAATGGTAGAAATCTTCTCACTGCGGTCATAGTACATCTCATAGACCTTGTTTTCATCCTTGGCGTCCTTCTTGAGCTTTGTCACAAGAACACCCGTCTTGAGAATATTGTCTTTAAATGCCCATCTTTGCTGAGGGTTATCAGACACAACCTCAGCAATGATATCCTTTGCCCCCTGGATGGCAGCTGATACATCCGCTACATTTTCATTGACGTACTTTGCGGCTTCTTCTTCAAGACTGCCTTCTTTTGGTAGTGCAAGCATCCAGTCAGCCAGTGGCTGTAAACCATTCTTGATCGCTGTAGCTGCACGTGTCTTTTTCTTCTGTGCATATGGACGATAAATATCTTCTACGATGGAAAGCTTGTCCGCAGCCATAACAGAAGCACGGATTTCTTCTGTCAGCTTGCCTTGCTGTTCAATCAGGCGCAGAACATCTTCCTTTCTTTCCTTCAGTTTGTTCTGGTAATCGAACTGCTTCTCAATGAAGAGAATCTGCTCTTCATCAAGACCCTTTGTCACATCCTTACGGTAACGGGCAATCATCGGTACGGTATTGCCTTCCGCAAGAAGGTTCAGTGTATTCTGTACCTGCTCAACGCTGACCTTCAGATCAGCGGCTATTTTCTGCATAATTTCTTCGTTCATCGGGCTGTACTCCTCTCAATGGATTCTATTC
>CAJKOS010000105.1 GCA_905201565.1 uncultured Erysipelotrichaceae bacterium | reverse complement strand
CAATTCCCTGACACTGCCTACTTACTTTGAGAACAGATTCCATGATAAGAAGAAAGTGCTTCTGCTGATCTCTTCGATCACGATTGTTATTTTCTTCCTTGTTTTAACATCTTTTTCAAAGATTTCAGAAATAATGCCTCTTGTATATGTCTGCTTTGCATTGGTGTCATCAAATTCCAAAGCTTTTGGAAATCCACCATTCAAAATATACTCTTCGAATTCCAGATACAGATCCTGGTTTATAGTTTTCCCAAAGTATTTTTTCATCTCTAAATACTCAGAAAAATCCAGGGTGAATGTTTCAAAATTCAGATATCTGCCAGTTAATTTTGTGGATATTTCATCACTCAGCAAATATGAATTTGATCCTGTGAGAAATATAGAAAACCCTTCTTCCGCATAAGCGTGAATTACACTTTCAAAACCTGGTACGTTTTGTACTTCATCAATAAAAATGTAATTGCTTTCCTCATTGCTGAGCATAGATTCAATTTTAGATTCGAGATCTTCAGGGGTTTTGATATTCTTATATTTACGGGTGTCCAGAGGAATATAGATGATTTGCTCTTCTGTAGTACCTAGAGATAACAGCTCATTCATAATTGCTTTTAACAGGAACGATTTGCCACATCTTCTGATGCCTGTAATGACTTTTATGATATCGGAATGATAGAATGGTCTGATTTTCTTCAGGTATTTTTCTCGTGGGTACACATTTTTAAACATATTGGTGTTCACCTCTCTATGAGTATATTATCAAAAAATGGTGTTTAACGGTACTATTCTTTGCTTTTTTTAATTTTTAGTACCGTTAAATATGGCTTGTGTGGATTGTGAATTGATTTTGCATATTGTGTGTATTGTGAATTATTCTGCTTTTTCGTTGAGGTGGTTCGCGCCTGGTTGTCGTAAAATGGCACTTGTTAGCGAATGCCAAATTAGTGAAGTTTTACAAATCATATTGGAAAATCAAAAGCTGATGGGTGTAAAAAGATCAATTGCCCTTGCTTATGGACAATGTCATCAGGCTGAGAAATGTCTGGGTTGACACTATTGGACTGTTGAGGGGACTTATTTTTGTGCTTTTTGTGCTTTTTAATGTTCTGGAAGATGTTCTTTGAGTAGTAGACAAGTTATAATTGACAACTATACTGTAATTGGAAAAGGGGGGTGTTTGGATATGACAGAGGCAAAATATACAGCAAGTGATATTGCTAAGTGGTTTTTGTATTACAACAATCTTCAGATGGAAGAGGCGGATGCAGATCCAATCACCAATCTGAAGCTTCAAAAATTACTTTACTATGCGCAGGGTTGCTATTTGGCTTTAAAGGGAACTCCGTTGTTTGATGATGATATTGAGGCTTGGGAACATGGTCCGGTTGTTCCAAGTGTATATCAGGAATATAAAGGCAACAAGGGAAACGGGATTCCGTATCGTGGGGATTACGATGTAGATATTGATCCTGAAGATGAAGCTGTTTTAATTGAGGTGTACGAGATTTTTGGTAAATATTCCGCGTGGGGATTAAGGAATATGACACATTCTGAAACCCCTTGGTTATCAACTGAACGCAATCAGGTTATTGGAAAAGATGTAATTAAGGAATATTTTCAGGAGAACTACATTGATAATTAATGGGGAAAAAGTTAAAAGGTAAATCTGATAATAATAAGATTAGCAGAGAAGAGCTGAGAGTAAAAACTGTTAGCTGTCCTGCTCTTCAAGATAGTAATTTGCTATTTGAGTTTAATCACATTACGGATGCTAAAAAATATTCTTTTGATGCGCTACTTGAACAATCAAAAAATGATCATAACGTATTAAGAGATTTTCTTAAGTTGTTGAAAGATATTTCTTCTTGTGATTTGCTCGAATTAACGCGGCGAAGAAAATTGAACATTGGTGGATATGAAAAACTTGATGCAGGGTATATGAATAGTCCAATTTACTCTAAATATGATCCAAAAATGTCTTTAGATACAAAACTTTTCGTTTTTCGGTTTGGGAGTAAAGACATGTATAGAATGGTTTGCCACAAGTCAAATCAATGCAATGGTATATTACATATTCTTGCATTTGATTTACATCATAATTTATATGATCATGGTTCATAAATTGCAGTAGATAAGTATTTTTGTTGGCATTGTTTTTGGGTTTTGGTCGTGGGAAATATTATGTGATTCATTAAGCCGCAAACGCTTTGTTGGTTTGTATAATATGGTGGATAGGAGATTGTATTGGTAATTATGAAAATAAGTACTGTAGATTTGAGTGAGGTGTTTGTCGTTAATGACCCAAATATAACAGCTGTTGACACCTTTGATTATTTGCCTGATTTCGAGAAAGCAAAGACTGGTAAAACAATTTCTGAAGGTGGTGTTCTTCCAGATGATAATGTCAGGGTTTATGTACCACTAGATATCAGTGAAGAAAGTATTCTCCATGAACTGAGAACGTTATACCACACACTTGGTGACCCTGATGATGACAATGAGTTTTCTTTCACTAATGGCATGCGTAAGATCTACAGGAAATTGGATATTTATGATGAAGCTATGATGGAAAGATATCCGGAACAGATTGTTCATTGCAAAGATGAAAGCGGAGAAGTTGACCATAGTGTACAAGAGATTCGAATCGTTGAGAAAATGATTCAGATCATGGAAGAGAATGAAGGATGTGCAGAAATGTTTCCGTATGATGCTATTGATACATTGAGGGATGAATATTCAATAAACGAATGAAAAAGCTCAGCTGTTTACTGTCACACAGGGTATAGAACCTCACAGGCAAATGGTTCTTAACTGTCAATATTTTGTCCTTGACAAGGGAGCCATTTCAGACACACCTGGATGCAATAGAGAATAGCACATTGACTTCCATTGCCAACCAGGCAGGTGTTGTCAAATCAGCATTGTCCAAATATATCGCAAGACTTACAAAACGGAATTCCTTTTCTTCGTTCAAAGAATCTTTGAAACTGGAAAAAGAATATGTAGAAATGCATACGGGCAGAGCTGTACTCCACACAGAAGCAATGCAATTTCTCAAACGAGAAAAGCTGTATAGCAAACATGGCATGGAAGAAGTAAAGGAGTTTGTGGAAGACGCAAAACAGGTGAATGACATTCTCCTCTTGTCATCTGAAGACTTCGGAAGCTGCTTTTCTCCGTTTGTTGAACTATGTTTAGATGACCATAAAAGAATCAGGACACAGGTGTTTACAAGGTCATCATTAGAACATACAGGAAATCAGGAACTTGTATTGTTCATTGACCCGTTTCGTTCTCCCTATGAGTTTCAAATGTTAGTGTCAATGGATTATGATATGACAACTGTTATGAAGACAAGGTTGAAGTACTTTATAGGAAGAAACGATAACCGTAACCATTCTATGCATGTGCTGACTGTACAGGAGCATAATACATTTCTGGTACAGAAAAGACTGATGCAGTTGTGTGCAGAAATGATTATTGGCTATACACAATGATGCTTCAAATACTCATTGTGGATACAACTGAAAGTGGTGACGACCAAGTGTTTTTGTGTAGTCGTTATGACTGTTTCTGAGAGTTCTGCTATGGAATGAATGCTGGATTGTTTATGGTCAACTATAGTTGACTCAAATATACTTGACTAAAGTGTGTGTGATGTTACACTATGTTTGATGATGAGGTGTTGGTATGTTTGTTGGAAGAGAGAAAGAGTTGTTATCTTTGAATAAATTGTATGCAAGTGATAGCTTTGAATTTGTTGTCATATATGGTCGTAGAAGAGTGGGAAAGACAACGCTGATCAATGCGTTTCTCGAGGATAAAAAGTCAATCTACTTCATGGGAGTTGAAAGTAATGAAAAGCAGAACCTGGATAATTTCAGCAAAAGCATTATGCAATTTTGCAGAGAAGATATTCCTGATGTGTCTTTCGGTTCTTTTCAAGCTGCGTTGGAGTATGTGTTTCAACTTGCGGAAAATGAAAGACTTGTACTTGCTATAGATGAATATCCCTATGTTGCAAAATCTTCAAAAAGCCTTGCCTCAACAGTTCAAATGCTGATAGATATGCATAAAGCTACTTCGAAGCTGATGCTCGTTTTATGCGGCTCTTCTATGTCTTATATGGAAGATCAGGTTCTTTCCTATAAGTCTCCCCTCTATGGAAGAAGGACTGCTCAGATGAAAGTATTACCATTTGAATATCGTAGTGTTTGTCGGTTTTTTCATAACTTTGATCATGAACAATTGGCCTATATTTATGGCATTTATGGTGGGACTCCACAGTACCTTCAACAAATAAATGAGGATGTTGGGATTGAAGATAATATCAAAAATACATATTTGAACCCCATGGCCATGTTGTTTGAAGAACCAGAAAATCTACTCAAACAAGAAGTCCGTGAACCAACTATCTACAATGCAGTGATATCAGCTATTGCGGGTGGTGCAACCCGGATGTCGAAAATATCTTCTAAAGCAGGAGAGCCGACGAATGTTTGTGCACACTATTTGAGGAATCTGATATCCCTTGGCATCGTACAGAAAGAAATGCCATATGGAAGTGCGATGGATAATAAAGGGATTTATTTGATAGCTGATCCGATGTTTAGATTCTGGTATCGTTTTATTCCGGAGAATTCTTCATTGATTATGCGTGGTGCAACTGATGTTGTCTACAAACGCATAGAACCATATTTTAATGATTATATGGGAAGCGTTTTTGAAGAAATATCAAAGCAGTATCTTTGGGAAAAGATGATTGCTGGAGAATGCCCGGTACTGTTTTCTTCCATTGGAAGATGGTGGGGGAATGATCCGGTAAATAAGCGCCAGGAAGAAATTGATATTATGGCTGTGCAGGATAAAGATGCTGCATTGTTTGGTGAATGCAAGTGGACAAATGAACCGGTAGATAAACAGGTTTTGGAAACACTTGAAAGACGTAGTCAGTTGTTTTCGTATAAACATACATTTCTCTATTTGTTTGCTAAAAATGGATTTACAAAAGGGTGCATTGCATCAGCAAAAGAAAAAGGAAACGTATTCCTTGTGGATTACGATGATATGATGCGTTGGTTTACCAGTGATTTGAAATGATGAATTATATTGGAGAGGAAGATAAACAATGGATGATAAAATAAGCAAAATAGCAGAATATGTGAATACAGAGAAACATATTGTTTCTTTGACAAAGGGATTATCAGAAATGATTCCTTTCTGGATATGTATGTGTCTGTTCTTTATGGTCATGGTACATTTCCTGCCGTATGAGAGTGTGTATTTGATGAGCAGGATTGCTATTGTCATCATGATGGCAGCTATGACATATGCTGTGAGTACTGGTATTGGAGACAATTCTCCTGTGACTGGTATCATGACTGTTTTCTTTTGTCTCTTGTTTTCATGGGACAGGTTATCAGACCCCGCAATGGAAATGCCTGTATGGATGATTACAGGTCTTCTCATGGGTTCCTTGCAGGATGTATGTCATACAGTGAAATGGAAAAGTGAATGGATTCCTGATGGTGTAACATCGTATTTTGTACAGATTCTTCCATATGTGTTGATGGTTATTGCTGGAAGTGTTTTGTTGTTTGTTGGGAATGGTTTGTTTGATGTTATCAGGGTGTGTTTCACATTCCTTGCTGGTATTATGGACAGCTTTCCGGTAGTTTGTCTCATTGTTGCGGGTACTTGTATCAGCTGGGCAAGTGGTATACATGGGGCAGAACTCATTGCCGTTGTTGCAAGACCCTTCTGGGTCTATATGAGTCTTGCAAACTTCAGTGCATGGTCTACAGGCAGTGCATTGCCATTTGTTACTTCAGAGTCTTTCTATCAGTGGTTTATCTGGATTGGTGGCAGTGGTTCTACACTTGGATTGGTATTGGATTATCTCTTGTTTTCCAAGGTTAAGAGCTTTGCCAAAGGTGCTCTGAAAGGTGGCATATTCAACATCAATGAAGAAGTTATCTTTGGGCTACCAATTGTACATAACAAGAGAATGGTTGTTCCTTTTGTTGGTGTACCAATAATACTTTCCGCTATCAGCTACTTTGCTATTGCACAGGGTATGGTATATGCACCTGTTGCCATGATGCCATGGGTATTACCTGCACCACTTGGTGCACTTGGTTCCTGTTTCCTGGATTACAGGGCAGTACTTCTTGTGCTTTTGAATGTTGTTGTCAGTATGGTAGTGTATCTCCCATTTGCAAAAAAGAATAAGTGACACACAGCAGTGGAAGCATAATGTGATGATGAGAAGTGCCTTGAAAACGAACGAAAAGATTGCTGTGGAATTGTGTGTACTTTGATGCTAATTTGAATGTGTGATATGTGCATGGGATAGAAAATAGTTGCTTTATACATGCTATATTATTGATAACTTAGAATTCATAAATAGTATATCGAGAAAGGGGGAGAACAAATGACATCTGTTACTGTAAGTGTTCAACCAGACATT
>CAJKOS010000104.1 GCA_905201565.1 uncultured Erysipelotrichaceae bacterium | reverse complement strand
AAGCTGAAGCCCAGCTCCGGGCTCAGGGGGAAGCGCCAGAGCTTCCTCCGGCTCCACCACCCACTAATACCACCGATGGGGTAAAGGACGCTTCAGATGGCGACCAGAAGCAACCAGAGCAGCTCACGCCGCCATCAAAACCGAAACCGAAGGGTCCGCCGAAGGTGAAGTACGCCGAGTTCGTCTGCATGACGGAAGCCAGCCACGAAAAGTTGCTTCAGTCGTACGGCAAGTCGTTCACCGAAACCTGCATCTCCGAGCTGGACAATTACAAGGGTGCGAAGGGCAAGACCTACAAGGATGACGGTGATCATGCGCATGACCTGTGAACCGATGGATACAGCGGTTGTACTTGCAACACCTTCAAACTGACCAATGATAAACAGGTCAGCCATACCATAGAGTGTCTGCAGGAAGTAGGAAAGCAGGTAAGGCAGTGAGAACAACAAGACATTTTTGAGAACACTGCCGGTTGTGAGATTTCTTTGCATATATAACTCCTTTGTCATCTGACTCTTCTGTTATAAAGTCTGTAACTATTATAGAGTCAACCCATAATGCGACAAAAAGAAAAATGCCGGAGACCGGCATTATCTTGAGGCGTGTTTGAGATTGGTAAGCATAAGTACGATGACAAGGAGGGCAGTGATGAGTGAGGTTACGGGAATCCATTGGATACCGATGTTCGATATGATACCTGCCGCAATGCTTGTGCCGATGGCAGTACCAAGCTGTATGCCGGAACTGTTCAAAGAAACCATGAAACTGGATTTCCTGTCTGTAACAATATTGATGCTCGTATTGATTTCAAGACCTATCAGCCATGCATTCATCATCCAGATGAGTATCAGGATGATATTGGCATAAGCCATGTGTCTAGTCATTAACATCAAAGCTGCTGTGATTGCCTGTAGTGCTGTACCAAAGAGCATAGACTTGTAATACCCATACCTTGTGCATAATACACCACCAATGTAGTTGCCCACAAAAGAGAAGATACCGATGAGCACAAGGATGAAGGACATGTGCTCTTCCATTTCTGGAAAGAGTGCAATGACATAGGGAGTGAGATATGTCTGCAGTCCATAGCCAAAGAATGTGATGAGAGACGCAAGCAAAGCAATGAGCACCTGTTTGTTTTTGAGCCATGCGAATTCTTCTTTGAGATTGAAGCCAACTCTATCTTCATGCAGGGCAGGAAGCTTTAACAGGAAGTAGAGCAGGGAGATGACCATGATGGCAATAAGAATCATGTAGTTCTGTTGCCAGGAGAGGATATGGGAGAAGGCGCGTACCATCGGTACACCGATGATATTTGCGGCAGGTGAGCCGGCAATAAGAATCGAAAGAGCACTGCCAAGTTTTTCCTTTGGGGTAAGTGCTGCTATAGTTGCGGTCGCAAGAACACTGTAACAGTTACCGGCAAGTCCTATGAGAAAGCGGATGGAGACCATCGGGATGAATTGACGTATGAAAAGAAGGGCGATAGTCGCAATGATATTCAATGCAAGCATGACCTTGAGAAGGGTGATGCGGTCATATTTGCGAAACAGGATGAGAAAGATGGGTACACCAATACCTGCACCATAGAGATAAAAGGAGTTCAGATACCCGGTTTGGGAAATGGTAAAGCTGAATTCCTGTGCTACCTGGTCGAGAATGCCATTGAATATGGATGAAGACATGGCAAGGACAAAGTTCATGAGGATGAACATTAACATCAATGCCTTTGAGATTGTTATACCGTTTTGTGTCTCTTTCATAAGAATCCTCCGTTGCAGGAAGGATTGTACCAGTATAGATGAAAATAAGAAAATACCGCTTTATTAGCGGTATGTATAGGTGTTATCTAGTTAGTCTGACGATCGATGAACTTAGTCCTTGTTTTGGAATAGATGATTTTCTGGGAAGTGTATAGACCATGGTAGCCTGAGAGCATGTAGCTGATGGCAGAGGTGAGAAGGTAGAACAATGCGCCTTCCATTCCAAACATCTCAATACTGATGACCAGTGTTGCAAGGGGACAGTTTGTCACACCAGCAAACATGGCTGTCATACCGATTGCGGCAGAAAAGGAAGGATCGAGGTTCAATAGTGGTCCGACCACACAGCCAAATGTTGCACCAACAAAGAAGGAAGGAACAATCTCACCGCCTTTGAATCCACAGCCAAGGGTGATGGCAGTAAATACCATTTTCAAAAGAAAAGCAAGCGGCTCGGCTTTTCCCTGTGTTGCATGAATGATGTTGTTTCCGCCTGCGCCAAGATAGTCCCAGCCTTGCAGCATGAATGTTAAGGCTATGATGAAAAGTGATCCGGCGATGATGCGGATATAGCCGTTTTCAAAGTATTTCTTGAAGAGATGTGAAGACTTGTGCAATAGAAAACAGAAGAATACGCTGAGAAAGGCAACAAGAGAAGAGAGTATTGCGACCGCAAAGAAGTAAGAAATATCCATGGTAGGAATACCTGCAATGTCGTAGGAAGAAGAAGGCGTACCAAGCAGGGTAGAAATCCAGGATGCGGTGATGGAAGAAACAGCACAAGGTACAAGAGCAGAATAATACATACTGCCTACACTGATCACTTCCAGAGAGAAGATGGCTGCAGCTATCGGTGTGCCAAACAATGCTGCAAAGGCTGCACTCATACCACACATGGTGATCATATGCATGTCATCTTTGTCCAGGTGCAGGAATTTGCCAATTTGAGAGGCAAGGCTTCCACCTAACTGCAAGACGGCACCTTCCCGGCCTGCAGATCCGCCAAAAAGGTGGGTGAGAATAGTTGATATGAAAATCAAGGGTGCCATAACCCACGGAAGACTTCCTTTTTCATGAATTGTATCGATTAAAAGGTTAGTACCCTTTGGCTCTTCAATTCCAGAAAGATGATACAGGGCAACAATGACAATACCTGCCAATGGCAGCAGAAACAACAACCATTTATGTGCACTTCTGGCAGTATTTGCATATTCGAGTAGTTCATGAAATAGTGTACCAATCAATCCAAGGAATATACCAGTAACAATGGCAATAAGCAGCCACTTAATAAAAGATACAATCATTTCTATACTTTCTTTGAAACTATCCATACGACGCCTCTTTTCCAGAAACCAATTTTACCACTGTGACAGATCAGTGGAAGTACAGATATGCATAAACCGCTTCATGCTTAAGGAAATGTTTTTCGAATGATGATGAATGATATACAGATTGCGCTCAATGGGCTTCTGTAACTCCAGCATGACTACTTTTTTGTGTAATACAGCTTCCCTGATGAGCAGCTCTGGAAGTACTGCTACACCTATATTTTCATGTACTGCCTCAATGATTGCTTCTGTACTCACACTTTCCCATACAATGTTTAATTGTGCCTGTAAAAGGGAATATGCTCCATCAAGCAATTCTCTTCCGGCACTGCCTTTTTCCCGCATGAGAAATGGATATTGTGCAAGTTCTTTCAGAGTGGTGAAGGACTTTGCGGCGAGAGGGTGATCTTTTGAAACGATGACGCTCATCCTGTCTTTCATAAAGGGAATGCATTCAATTTCATCATATTCCGGTCTTGTTTCAATCAGACCGATATCAATTGTATTGGCCAGAATATCTGCTTCAATATCTAGAGATCTTGCGACAGAACAAAGGATATTCTGACCTGGGTATTGCGCCTTGTACAGATTGGAAAGATGGGGGAGAAGACAGGTGCCGATTGTAATACTTGCGCCTATGCGTATGGTTCCCTGGGCATCGGTATTTTCCATTCTTTTTTCCATGTCTTCACACAACGATACGATACGCAATGCATAGCGATATAACTCCCTGCCAGCTTCTGTTGGATAGATTCTTCTGCCTATGCGGTCAAACAGATGCTGTCCATAGTGGTCTTCAAGCTGGGAAATGGCAAGAGATACTGAAGGCTGGGCAATATGTAATTCAACGGCAGCCTTAGTAATACTCTGCAGTCGCATGACGGTTACAAAAATATTGAGATGTCGTAAGGTCATAGAAACCTCCTATATAACCATTTTATTATAGAAAACATAAAATAATACTATTTTTCTTATAAATGATTACTGCATATACTTGTTGTCGGAGGGTGAATATGGAAAACAGAAAAAAAGTACTTTGGAAAATTTTTATTTCTACTCTTTATCTCAGCGCATTTACTTTCGGGGGTGGCTATGTCATCGTGACGCTGATGAAGAAGAAATTCGTGGATGAATACCATTGGATTGAAGAAGATGAAATGCTTGATCTTGTTGCCATAGCCCAGTCATCACCTGGTGCTATTGCGGTCAATGGTGCGATTGTTGTTGGTTATAAGCTGGCAGGGTTTATTGGTGCAGTCGCAGCTATCATTGCGACGATCATTCCACCGTTTGTCATTATTTCTTTGATTTCTGTATTCTATGAACTGTTTAAGACAAATGCCTTTGTTGCACTGATGCTTGAAGGCATGCAGGCAGGTGTTGGTGCGGTGATTGCTGCAGTGACTGTTGAGATGGCAATTCCGGTAGTTAAAGAAAAAAACTGGTTTTCTGTTTCCATAATGATTGCGGCATTTATCGCGACTTGTTTTTTCAATGTCAATGTAATCTATGTCGTACTTATCTGTATAGCCATTGGAATCCTTGAAACTTTAATCTACAGAAAGAGAGGGAATGCGTGATGACGATCTTATTGGAATTACTGGCCAGTTTCTTCCAGGTTGGTCTGTTCAGCTTTGGTGGAGGTTATGCGGCAATGCCACTTATCCAGAACCAGATAGTAACTTTGCATGAATGGCTTTCAATGTCTGAATTTACCGATCTCATCACCATCTCCCAGATGACACCTGGTCCTATTGCTATAAATTCCGCAACATTTGTCGGCATCAAAATTGCGGGTATTCCCGGTGCGCTTATCGCAACAGCAGGTTGTGTTCTTCCATCCTGCATCATCGTTATGATCCTTGCAAAGCTGTATCTCAAATACAGAAACCTCGATGTATTACAGAAGGTGCTGAAAAGACTCCGCCCGGCAGTCATTGCGATGATTGCTTCGGCTGGTGTTTCCATCCTTGTTGCTGCTTTCTTTGGGGAAGGGGCTGTAACACTATCCAATATCAGCTGGCTGATGGTTTCCATATTCATCATTTGTTATGTATTGCTTGCCAAAGTGCGCATGAATCCAATTGTGGTCATGGTGCTGGCAGGAGTGTTGAATCTTGTTGCAGGAATGGCAGGAATATGATGGAGTCAACTACCCACCACCTAAAGGTAGTGGGCTTGTAACTGCCCAGTCGTACTAACGGTTTACACCTCCGACCTTTCATCTCGATAGGTATCACTACCTAAAGTGGCGTTACATCATAGGGTGGCTGACAGCACCCTTTGTAGCAGAGTTTACTCTGTTACAACTGTATTAGGTACTTGGCTATCTGCAAGATAGTTTATTCCCATACGATACAGATTCATAGCTCCAATGCGGTCATCATTAGATTTATAACCACATTTTTTGCAGGTAAACAGATGTATCTTCTTATTGCGGTTAGACTTTTCAACGTGCCCACAGCAAGGACAGCACTGACTTGTATAGCGAGGGTCTACCTTAATAACAGAAGACTGATTCTGTTTTGCTTTGTAGATTAGTTTTTGCTCAAGGTCATAGAAAGACCATGATACAGAAACATAACGGTCTTTTGTTTTAACACGTTCTGTAGCATTACGAATACCTGACAAATCTTCCAATACAAAGAGAGTGTGCTTTGGGTTGTTTTCAACGAGTGCCTTCGATACCTGATGGTTAATATCCTGCATCCAACGGTTTTCTCGCTGACCGATAGCTTTTAGTCTTCGTCTTGAGGATGGCGTATGTCGCATTTGAAGTTCTTTACGAAGCTTGGAATAGTTAGCACGTTTCTGTTTAATAGCTTTACCACTAACAAATCCAGACTTATGTTTGCTGTCATAAGTTGCAACAACAAAGTTAATACCTCTGTCGATACCTACAACGTTACAGATGTCAGAAATATTACTTTCTTCAACCTCATAGGTAACTGGTATATGCAGATAGTATTTACCATGCTTATTTACAAGTCTGGCAGTACCAAACTTATAAATCGTATGATCGAAATACTTAGACATTCCATCTGAAAAATAAGATAACTTCACACGACCATTAAGCGTATTGATTGAAAAACGGTTTTGTGTTAAGGAATAATCTCTGTTCAAGCCTTTATATTTGTCCGTACCTATCCTGTGGTACGGCAGAATGTGCATCTGCGTTACGCCTTTGAGCGAACTCGCAAACTTCGCTATCTCGCCGATTTCTTCTTTCGTTGCGTTGAAGGTGGGGATAACGGGCGTTCTCACGATAAGCCGCGTGCCTGCGTCCGTGATTTTCTTTGCGTTTTCCAAGATAAGTTCGTTCGGCTGAGAAGTGAATTCCTTATGCTTCGCGCTGTTCATATGCTTAATGTCCATAAGATACAGGTCGAGATAAGGCAGATAGCGCGAAATTACCGAAAAATCGGCGAACCCGGTCGATTCCATAGCCGTATTTATGCCCCGTTCCTTGGCTGTTTTAAGAAGAGCGACGGCAAAATCGGGTTGGGTGAGCGATTCTCCGCCGGAGAGCGTAATCCCCCCGCCCGAACGTCTGTAATATATTCTGTCCCTTTCGACGATATCGATTATTTCGCCGACGGTGACGTCCTGCCCGACGATTTTTTCCTTGCCGCCGAGTGTCA
>CAJKOS010000103.1 GCA_905201565.1 uncultured Erysipelotrichaceae bacterium | reverse complement strand
ACGCTATTATGGCTGCCACTCCCCAGAAACTGTTGTCCTTGGATTACCGAGGTGCTCTCTGTTAGCCCAGAGTCGATAGGAATTACCATATCTTGCATCGGTAATGAAGCTGACATCTCCAAGTCCAGTACCACTTACAAGTATTTTACCAACAGAACCACCGTTTGTATCACGAACACTAAACCACATCTTGCAAGCAAAATTTGTTGTCTGCCAATCTACCCATGAGCGATACTCATAATTAGTTTTAGTTGTATTAGAGCTAACGGGTTCAGCAATAAAGCCAGCAATTCCAGAAAAATTTCCCCATCCAGCCTTAGCCTGATAAGTAGTAGCTGCTAACACAAGAGTAGCAAAGCAAAATATACTACAAATTAGTTTTTCATTTTAATCTCCCAATTCATGTCAAAAGAACGATTATTGCAAAACGATCGCCAAATAATATTGGCAACAAATGCTTTACTATCATGGATTGATCTTTTTCGATAGTCAGTTAGGCAGATGTACATTATACCAGAAAATCCTAAGTAACAATGAATGTTCAATTATTGTTAGCATTTGCTGGTATAGTCGAAAAAATACGACATAAAATGACCTATATGCGGGCTATAGAATACACTACAGATCAATCCATTTTAACAATCGCCGTTCTTATATCTGGAAATATTATAATCCTTCATTTTGCTTTCCTGCTTTCTATTAATACTATATCATATGCAAAAAAAAGGGTCAAAACAAACTTCTGTTGATGTTAAGGTTATAAAAAAGTCCAAAACCATCCTGTGGCTTTGGACTAATGTACGGATATGACACTATCCTGCTCTTTCTTCATGCTGCAACCTTAACTTTAGCAGTTTGTCTAACAAAGCTGTAATGCACATGGAAAGCAGAATGATGATGAGTGTCCAGGCAAGTACTTCTGCTGTATTGAGGTTGAGGTTGGCAAAGTGCATACTTCTGCCTATGCCTGATCTTACCGATGCGACAATTTCAGCCATAATGCCTACCTTGAATCCAAGCTGTAGTGCTGTTTTCATGGTTCTCAGTATGGTAATGGATAACATCGGTAAAAGATGCATTCTGATCCTGTACAGGAAGGATTCCTGGTAGAGTGACTGCACATCTTTCAGGCTTTCCTCTTCATCAAGTACCGCTGAAAACAAACCCTGGAATGTGACCGGAAACAAAACCATCATCGTCACAACGGAGACACTGCCTTCACTGCCAAGCCAGATGATCGCAAGGATCATATAGCTGATATTGGGAATGGAAGAAATCAGTGTAACAACAGGTGTGAACAGTTTTTCTGTGCGATGGTCTGCTTCATAGAGAAACAGCAGCACCAATGAAAGAAGCAGCGAAATACATAAACCTCTTATGACACGTGTTAAAGTAATGCCAATGGAATGCCATGTGGCGGATTTAAATAGAAGTGTGAATACTGATGAAAGTGTCTCAATAGGAGAAGGAATGAGGATATTGTTATTGATGTGCATGGCAAAGATCTGCCAGATGATCAATATGAAGAGAATTGCCAATATCCTCTTTCCAATTGCTTTCTTATTGTAAGGAAACGACGGTATCTTCACCAAGTGTTACTCCAAACAGATTCAAAAACTGTGCGAGGTTATCAGTATCTTCATCCGCATAATATGGATTGATGCCCATACCTGCATATGCCTTGGAAACCATGGCAGCTGGTGTTGCACCAAACTGTTCTGCACCCACTTCTTCAAGATCTTTGGCAATATCGTTTGTGCCATCTTTTACACCATCTGCGTAGGATATGATTTCATCCATAAGGCTCTTGTACATTGCCTTGTTTTCTTCTAATGTGCTCTCTTCTACAAATAGCCCTGCCTGCGGGTAACCATTCTCTCCCCATTCTGCCTGCAGATCAGCAACTTTCTTGAGGGAAAGGCCAGACTCACTGCCCTTTGCAATCGCTGCAGTCGCTGCCGGATCTGCCAGCAGTGCAGCATCCGCATTGCCTGAAAGCAGTGCAGCTTGTGCCTCTGCAACAGATGGATACCATGTCGCATTCATGCTAGTTTCTGGATAAAGGCTGTTATAGACAAGTCCTGGTACTGCTCCTTCACCAAACAGAGCAAGATTTCCATCCCCTTCGAGAACTGCTTCATCTTCCGCAACAATATAGAGGTTGCCTGTTGTGATAATACCGGCAAGCTTATAGGTTGTCTTTCCAGCAGAAGCCAGCTTTGCGCCAAGGTTAGTCGGCGCGATGATCACATCATATTCAGGACTTGGATTGACAAAAGCAGCCTGCAATGGATCAGAACCATCAACCATGGTCACTTCATTATTCCCCTCTTTGACAATTGGCATCAGGGCATAACCTGGTGCACCAGTCGGCGCAAGGATGTTGAGCCCTTCAACGGATACTGTTTCTTCCTCTGCTGCTGGTGTAGCAGATGGTGTGGCAGTGCTTTCTGTTGTGGTTCCTCCACAACCGACAAGCATCATACCGGCAAGTAATGTTGCAATCTGTTTTTTCATTTTGTTTTACCTTCTTTCTGCATTGCATTTGAACAAACCGCTTTTGCAGTGATCCCGGAAATCCTTCCTAGCTTTCCTGTTAATGCATTGATCGTATTCATCGGTGCATCCATGGCAATTGAAACTAATGCGATGTTTCTCTCCCTGTAGGGAATACCCATTCTGCCGATGATGAATGGTGCATATTCATGCAATATGGCATTCATCTGTTTTGTGGCATCTGTCTCTTCTACAAGAATTGCCACAAGTGCCATTCTGTTTTCTTCCATATGTCCTCCAAAAGAAATGGTTCCTGCCTGAACAGGAACCATGAAAACAGTCTTGTACTGCGTATGGTCACTTTCCGTTCAGCACTGCTTTGCGGTCAGGTCTTTCCACTTATTTCTTATTTTCAATTTCATTCAGGATATCTGTGATGAAATCATCGAGTGATTTCTTCACAGCTTCCTTTGAACCAAATCTTCTTTCCGTCACTGCACGTTCCGCAATCTCTCCATCACCGACAACAATCTCCAATGGAATCTTGTGCATCTGTGCTTCACGAATGCGGTAACCGAGCTTTTCATTGCGGTCATCGAGCTCTGCACGAATACCCTTCTTCTTGAGCAGCTGTGTCACTTCTGCAGCATAGTCACCATGGGCTTCACTGTTGACCGGAATGACAACTGCCTGACGAGGAGCGAGCCAAAGTGGCAGGATACCCTTTGTCTCTTCGAGAAGGAAGGCGACAAAGCGGTCAAGAGAACCAAGGATTGCACGGTGAATGACAACCGGTCTCTTCTTTGTACCATCCTTGTCTACATATTCCAGTTCGAAACGTTCTGGCAGCTGGTAGTCAAGCTGGATGGTAGAAAGGGTTACTTCATGACCAATTGCACTATTGACCTGTACGTCAATCTTTGGACCATAGAAAGCAGCTTCACCTTCTGCTTCATAGTAGTTGACACCCATTTCCTTGAGCACTTCTCTCAGCTCTGCTTCACTTCTTTCCCAGAGTTCATCATTGCCGAAATACTTGTCGGTGTTGTTCTTGTCTCGCAAAGAAAGGCGGAAGGAATATTCCTTGAAGCCAAAGTCATTATAGACATCGAGGATCATCTTTGTGATGGCCTTGATTTCAGAAGCAATCTGATCCGGTCTGCAGAACAGATGGGCATCGTTCTGGGTAAAGCCACGTGTTCTTTCAATACCGGTGAGGGCACCACTTGCCTCAAAGCGGAAGTCATCCGCAATCTCAGCAATACGCACTGGCAGGTCTCTATAGGAATGCAGCTTTGCCTTGTACATGACCATGTGTTCCGGGCAGTTCATCGGACGAAGTACATACTCATCGCCATCCCTCTCCATGATCGGGAACATATCATCTTTATAATGGGCAAGATGTCCGGAAACCTTATAGAGCTTCGTGGACGCAACAGATGGTGTCTTGACATGGACATAGCCTTCACTGATTTCCTTGTTCATGATGTAATCGGAAAGAATACGTCTTGTCGTAAAACCATTTGGCAGCCACATCGGAAGACCACCACCAACAGTCTCAGAGAACATGAACATCTCCAATTCCTTGCCGAGTTTTCTGTGGTCTCTTGCCTTTGCGTCTTCAAGATCCGCAAGATGGGCATTGAGCTCTTCTTCTGTAGGAAGGCAGACACCATAGATTCTCTGCAGTACTTTGTTGTTCTTGTCACCCTTCCAGTATGCCCCAGAATGCTTTGTCAGCTTGAAATACCGGCATTGCTTTGTGCTTTCTACATGAGGACCACGGCAAAGGTCAGTATAGTCACCCTGGGTGTACATGGAGATGTTTGTACCATCTTCCATACGTTCAATAAGATCAATCTTATATGGATCGTCCTTGAACTGTTCCAGGGCTTCTTCCTTGGAAATTTCGTGTCTTACAATGCGCTTGTCCGCCTTGCAGCACTTCTTCATTTCCTTTTCGATCTTGGCAAGATCATCATCGCGGATAACATCATCCCCAAGATCTACATCATAGTAGAAACCTTCTTCTACTACCGGTCCTACCCAGAACTTTGCCTGTGGGTACAGGTGTTTGATAGCCTGTGCCATGACATGGGCACAGGAATGATTCAGCATAGCAAGCTTTTCATCATTTTTAAAATTGATCATAGTCTCCTCCTGATACGAAAAAACAGCATCCCCATACATAAGGACGCTGTTGTATTGCGCGGTACCACCTTAATTTCCATGCTATACATGGACGCTCATTGTGCCTTAACGCGGCATACGGCCTTCCCTTTCGGGTGCTGCTTGCAGGGAGTAATTCTGAAATGACGCATTCTGCTTACACCAGCCGCAGAACTCTCTAGATTGCCAGTTTCAAAACCATGTCCTGGTCGTTGCATTTCATGCATATTATGGACTTTACAAAAGCCATTGTCAATCAGAACAATGACATCTGGTTGCTTTCCGACATCTCGCCAATTGCCCCAAGTGTTTCCAGTTTCTTCAGCATTGTACCGGAAAGCTGGGTGCGCTTCAGGATGTCTTCCTTGGAAAGGAATGGATGCGCTTCACGCGCTTCAACGATACTTTTGGCAACGTTTGCGCCAAGGCCATCAATAGCTGTAAATGGCGGGATGATGACATGCTTGTCCTCCTTGGAAACAGAGAAGTGCGTTGCCTCAGACTTATTGATATCGACATTGGCAATACTGTAACCGCGTGCATACATCTCTTCACATACTTCCAGCGTTGTATACAGTGCTTTTTCCTTGTTTGTGACAGGATTTACCGCATTGCGGTCATTCTGCCTTTCGGCAATATCCTTCATTCTTTCCTGGATGGCTTCAAAGCCCTTTGTCATCGTCTCAATTTCATAGGCATCACATCTCAGGGACAGAAATTGAACATAGAAGCTGTGCGGTTCATGTACCTTATACCAGGCAATGCGCACCGCCATCATTACATAGGCAACCGCATGGGCTTTTGGAAACATGTACTTGATCTTCTTGCACGATTCAATATACCAGTCCGGTACATTGTGCTTCTTCATGTTCTCTTCCTGGTCAGGACGCAAGCCCCTGCCCTTACGGACATCTTCCATGGTCTTGAAGGCATCGAGCGGTTCGAGCTTCTTTTCCATGAGATATGTCATGATATCGTCTCGGCATCCGATAACTTCCGACAATGGATGACCCTGCCGTACAAGTTCCTGGGCATTACCAGCCCATACATCGGTACCATGGGAAAGACCGGAAATGATGACAAGGTCACTGAAGTTCTTTGGTCTTGTTTCTTCAAGAACTCGTCTTGTCGTCCTTGTTCCAAATTCCGGAAGACCAAGTGCCCCGGTTTCACGCTTATAGATGCGCGGATCTGCACGAAGCGCTTCATCGGTAGAAAACAGCGATAACGTTTCCGGATCGTTCATCGGAATGTCCATCGGTTTCTTCTCTGCCACATTCTGCAACAGTCTCATCGCTGTCGGGTCGACATGACCGAGAATATCAAACTTCAGGACATTATCGTGAATATCATGGAAGTCGTAATGGGTCGTCATCCATGGAGACTCCGGATCATTGGCAGGAAACTGCACCGGGGTGAAGTCTTCTGCTTCATGGTCTTCCGGAATGATGATGATACCGCCCGGGTGCTGACCGGTAGTGCGCTTGACATTCTGACAATGGGAAGCGAGGTATTCCTTCATGGGTCTTCGCATATTGTCGATATTCATCTTTTCACAATAGCCGGAGACATAACCAAAAGCGGTCTTCTCAGCGACCGTACCGATCGTGCCGGCACGAAAGGCATGTTTCTCACCAAAGATTTCACGGATGAAGGCATGGGCACGCCACTGGTATTCATTGGAGAAGTTCAGATCGATATCTGGAACCTTGTCGGCATTAAAGCCAAGGAAGGTCTGGAATGGGATGTTATGACCATTGCCCTTCATGATCGCTCCACAATGCGGACATACCTTATCCGGAAGGTCGAAGCCTGACTTGATTTCCGGATCATCCATCCATTCACTATAGTGGCAATGCGGGCATAAGTAATGTGGTTCAAGAGGATTGACCTCGGTAATACCTGCCATCGTTGCGGTAAAGGAAGAACCTACCGAACCACGCGAGCCTACTAAATATCCGTTTTCCTCGCTGTATGCCACAAGCTTTTGCGCCGAAATATACATTATTGAAAACCCGTTGTTGATAATGGAGTTAAGCTCCTTTTCAAGGCGCTTTTCAACCACCTCGGGCAGATTTTCGCCGTAGGTTTTAT
>CAJKOS010000102.1 GCA_905201565.1 uncultured Erysipelotrichaceae bacterium | reverse complement strand
CTTAAAAATCAAACTTCTTAAAGGGAAGCCAAAAGCTTCCTGGAAGCTCCGACTTATAGAAGTCGGAGTAGTTCACGAGTATGTACCCTATGGTTAAAGGTACAGAATTCTTGATGCGATGGAGAAATATAATAAGAGTGATAAGGCATCGGAGAATGTCGCAAGCATTGGGGAAGCGACTACTGCCGGGTCAAGATTGAGCTTGGAGATGATGAGGACAATCGTCGAAGCGACAATCTTGGAAATGAATACTGCAAGGACAATGGTCAAAGAGATGACAAGTGCCATTTCCGGTGAAAGTCCATCAAAGGTAATACATTTGATGAAGTTGCATACAGCAAGTGTGACACCACATATCATACCGACCCGCATTTCCTTCCAGACTATTTTGAAGTAGTCCTTTGGTGTAGCTTCACCAAGTGATAAGGCACGTACAACTTCAGTGGAAGCCTGGGAACCAGCATTACCACAGGTACCCATCAGCATCGGTATATAGGCTGTCAATACAACAAATTTGCTCAGGGCATCTTCAAAGCTGGTGATGATGGAACCGGTAAAGGTAGCAGAGATCATCAATAATAATAGCCATGGAATTCTCTTCTTCCAGGTATCGAAGACACCTGTCTTGAGATATGGTTTATCAGATGGGAGAATACCTGCCATCTTATCCATATCTTCCGTAGCTTCCTGCTGGATGATGTCCATGACATCATCTACGGTGATGATGCCGACCATTCTGTTTTCCTTGTCCACTACCGGCATTGCCATAAAGTCATATTTCTGGAAGATGTGAGCAACAACTTCCTGGTCAGCGGAAGTGATGACAGAAATCGGATCATCATGCATGAGATCACCGATGATCGCATCCGGCTGGTTGAGGATGAGGGTGCGGATGGCAATTGTGCCCAGTAGCAGTCTTTTTGGATTTAATACATAACATGTATCGATGGTTTCAGAATCCATACCGACTTTGCGGATGCGCTCAATTGCCTGTCGGACGGTCATATCTTCTTTCAGATCGACAAATTCGACGGTCATGATCGATCCGGCAGTGTCTTCTTCATATTGCAGAAGATGGTTGACATACGCCCTTGTGTCAGGCTGGGCATTAGCTAACAGCTTCTTGACAACATTGGCAGGCATCTCTTCCAGAAGGTCTGCCGCATCATCCGCATACAGGTTATCGATGACTACACCGGCTTCTTTTTCAGAAAGCTGGGTGATGATATATTGCTGGGAGTCATCTTCCAGTTCCGCAAAGACATCTGCCGCAAGTTCCTTTGGAAACAGGCGGAACATCTTTAACATGTCTTCATCTTCCATCGCTTCCATGATGGTCGCGACGTCGATGACATTCATGTCCCTTGCCCTGCCCCTCAATGTGGCATATTTCTTCTCTTTCAAAAGATTTCTGAATATTTCAATTTCTCTTTCATCAACTTTTTTATACATTGCAATCCCTCTTCCCAATGATTCTCCATAACAACATGTCCTATCCGATCACCATCCACATGCATGAAGAACCACCTCCTTTGAAATTGCTTTTCAATTTATTTTAAAAACCGGTAAACAAAAGGTCAATCAAATTGATGTAAAATCCTCATTCCAATGGTTTCTGGTAGTAGTTACCGACAATGCGTTCGGAATGGCTGATGGACATGAAAGCATGCGGATCATGTCCTTTGACAACTTCGATGATTTCTTTGAGCTGATACGTGTTGACCGTTGTCAATAACAGCCAGTGTTCCTGTTCGGTATAAGCCCCTTCACAGCGGATTCTGGTAATACCGTGTCTGACAATCGAAAACAATGCATGACATACTTCATCCGGTTTGTTTGTCACAATCTGTAATGTCGATAACTTGAAACGGGAATGGATCTGGTTGACCACCTGGGTAGATACAAACTGGAAGATGATGGAATAGAGTGCCGCATTCCAGCCAAATAACAAACCGGCAATTGTCAGGATGACACCATTGCATATCAGAATCGTGTTCCAGCTCGACTGGTTTGTCTTCATCGAAAGATAGATGGCAAGAAAGTCCGTTCCACCAGAGCTTGCATTGTTGCGTAAAGCAATACCCATAGCGATACCGTTCAACAATCCACCAAATACGGAAATAAGCAGTGGCTCATGGGTAATTGGTGAAAGGCTGAAAGAAGCGGTAAAGATGGATGTCAATGTATACCATAGTACGGAATAGATGATGAACTTGTGTCCGAGTTTATTAAAGATAAACAGAGTCACAAAAACATTCAGGGCGAAGTAAATCACACTGAATGATATGGAAATATGCAGAAATGTATCACATACCATGGATATCAGTCTCGATAAGCCGGCAAACCCGCCCGGGAAGAGATTACCAGACTGAATGAAGGAGTTCATCGTGAAGGAGTACAACAGGGCAGAAACGATAATTGCCGCAATGTACTGGAGGTCTTTCGGTGTAAATGTAAGTTTCTTTTTTTCAGTTGTCATAAATATCCCGCAGTCAGTATTTTCCCTTTTCTTCCAGTGCGCTGAGGGCACTGCGCATCTTTTCCAGGAATAGTTCGCAGCGCTCCATCTGTTTCTTCAGCGTACGTTTGCTGACTGCCAGTTCTATTTTATTCCCGTCCATGAAAAGAACAAGGCTGTGTTGATTATCTTTTGCACGAATTGCAAATATCCTTTCTGCACACAGCCATATGCAGTCTCTGCTTTTAGGAGAAAGGGTCGGAAAATACATCTGATGTGTCATTTCAGATATCAATACTGCCGGTTTCTGTTTTGTTTCGGTCAGGGTGCGAAACGCATCAACTCTGCCCTTGTATGTAGAACCATGGGCAATGCACATCTCATCCAGCCACCGCACAGGTGATCCACAAAAAAAACCATGATGACCAGATGCACTGATGATCACGGTTTTCTCTGAAGCCGGATCGTAATAGACGATATCGGCATCAATCATTTTTCTTTTGCACCTTCGCAGTGATCGCTTTCTGCACAGCAGCTGCAGCCATCACCTGCACAAATAACTTCCAGGGCTCTTGTGTCCATGGCAAATGCTTCAATTTCCACCTTTGCCCCATTCAGCAAGGAAACACCAACACAGAGTCTTGCCGGATATGGTTCCTTGAACATCTGTGCATAGACTTCGTTCATGCCGGCAAAATCACCCATATCGCTGAGGTAGACACGGACCATCATGATATAGGAAAGGTCAAGTCCTCTCTCATTGAGAACTGCTTCTAAATTCTTCAGGCACTGTCTTGTCTGTACGCGGATGTCGCCTTCTACCATCTTGCCAGTAGATGGATCGATAGGCAGCTGTCCGGAAAGACAGATAAAGTCACCAGCCTGCAATGCTGGAGAATAAGGCCCCACAGCCTTTGGTGCATTTTGAGAATGAATTGGTTCGAAAATCATATTATCCCTCCTGGTTTTTATTATTGGGCAATTGCTCATCAGCGGATGATTCATCATTGAAACCTTCATAAAATGTATGAATAAGTTCGTGATTTTTCCGTTTCTTCTTCCCTGTTACAATATGGATGAAAAACAACAGGGAAACAGCTGTCACAAGCACTAATACGGCAAGTGAAACCATATCACTCATCGTTTCCAGCATCTGATCACCGCCTTCTATTAGATTATAATATACAGTTTTTCTTACTGTCTATTGATTTGCCTCATCATAGTGCAGCAGGAAATCAGCCCCCTTCTGCACCTCCCTGTCACTGAGTCCTGCAAACTCCGTTGCTGCTATTGCTTCATAGGCAAGTATGGCAACACAATTGGAAAGGTTGAGGCTTCTTGCATGAGGTACCATCGGTATGCGGATACACCTGTCTAAATGCTCCTTCAGGATGGCCTTATCAATACCAGTACTTTCTTTGCCAAAGACAAGGTATATGTCTTCTCCCTTATCAATATCACCTTTGAAATTACATTCGGATGGTGTATGAAAACCATAACGGGTCAGAAAGTACATCGACCCATGATTTACTTCCGCAAATGCCTTCCAGTCAGGATAGATCGTCCAGAACACTTCATCGATATAGTCCATACCTGCCCGCTTGAGATGCTTATCATCCAATGAGAAGCCAAGAGGTTCTATCAGGTGCAGCCTCATATCAAATGCCATGCATGTGCGCATAATATTACCGGTATTCTGGGGGATTTCCGGTTCATAGAGAACAATATGAATCATGCTTTCCTCCAGGGCTGAAACAACAGCAGCCATGCAATGGCGTGAACACCTGCTGTATAGAGGATGATCCGGATGACAAGATCACTGAAGAACACCTCTGGAAACATGTTGATCATGATCGAAGTATTCGGATTGAGCAGCCACAGGTCATTATTAAAGAACAGTTCATGGAAGTTCGTCCAGAAAGCCGTGAAATCGAGTACTGCATAGAAGGCAATTGCGGCTATCAGCGTTATTGTTAATCCAATTCCAAACAAAAAACCATCCTTCAATACTTTTACTTTCTCTTCCTTTGAAAGTACCATTGCAACACAGAGTAATACAACCCCGGCAATCAAAGAAACATTGCGTACGCTGACTGCACCCTGATAGAGGGCTTTGACATCAACCATATGCGCTGTTTCCCTTTCATCAAATACTTCCCGTTTGTCACCATTAACTTCTACCTCAATAACGATGTCGTCTCTATCATCCTGCAGGTAGTCCAGCAATGTATTCGTACTTACCATAAGATCTTCTTCGCTCATACCTATGCGCTCTGCCGTCTGATCTTTGGCATATTCCTTTTCATAGAATCCCCTGTCAAAACAGCAGAGATCCACAATGGTGAGAATGGACGCAACCGATAAGAGAAAAAAGCCAATGGCACATAGAATCCGCTTAATGCTGTTCATCCAGCCATGCCTCAAACTTCCGCAATGCCTTGCCACGATGAGAAATAGCATTCTTTTCATCTTTGCTCATCTCTGCCATCGTTTTGCCCATCGGTGGGTAATACACAATCGGATCATAGCCAAAACCATTTGTACCACGTGGTTCATCTGCGATTGTACATGCACAGATTTCAGAGAATACTACCGGTTCAGCATCAGGTCTTGTGACGGCAATGGCACAGGTGTAGTGACAATTGCGGTTACTATTACCCGCAAGTCTTTCAAGAATCACCTTGTTTTTGTAATCGTATGGTGTGTCATGACCGAGGTATCTTGCACTATGGATGCCAGGCTCTCCACCAAAGGCATCAATGCTGAGACCCGAGTCATCGGATATGGCCATAATGCCATAGCGGTCAGTGACAGCTTTAGCCTTGATGATGGCATTTTCTTCAAAAGTTGTACCATTTTCTTCAATGTCGCCAATATCCGGATAGTCCGCAAGACTCTTTACCGTATAACCTTCCGGTTCGAGCATTTCCTTGAATTCTCTGATCTTGCCTGCATTTGTGCTGGCAACAACAATTACTTTTTCTTCCATTTTCTTTACTCCTCTGTTAATGCATAATCATACTCAATACTGCGGTATTGTTCTATCTCATTTCTGATAGCAGGAAAGAGTGCACTGACTCTGCCTTTGCCTTTGACTAGTGGATCAATCCATCGCTTCTTGGCAGGTATCACCCTGCTTCTCTTTGTGCCTGCAGGACAGCGTACTACATGTTTCAATTGGCGGAATGATAACCATGCCTGATTAATCAATGGATCCTTGCATAACTTCTCAATACACTGTTCCTCGCTATCCTGATAAAGATCATCGACTGTGATCACATGTCTCTTGATCGCTTCTTTAACAATCGAAGCAAGCTTATCCATCGCATAGCGATTATAGTCTGATGAATAGATGTGAGAACACTGCAGTACGTGCCTTGTAAAAGCTGCCGCAATCTCTGCATCCTGAAAGGCAATTTCCTCTATACATTCTTCATTTTCTGTAACAACAAGGTTCTTGTAGTAACTAACAGCATCCTCTGCTTTCGCAAAGCCATAATTCACCATATTGGAAAGTGAATACTCAAGCCTGTCCGCAGATAACCTTGGGGTATCGTTATCCGCAATGGGATAGCGATGATAGTCATCTACTGCCTGCAATGGGATGTTGTGACTGTGAAGAAGTTCCAAGAGAAATGGATCATTTCTGATCATATCGGTCGTCCTTTCTTCGGTCGATTCCTGTTTTTCATAGTCTCCATTGAGAAAGTCGATGACATGGGAGAACACCGGTGTAGCAATGTCATGAAACAATCCTGCCAGCATCATTTCATCATCATGGGTAAAGTGATCAATGATCATAGCAACACCTATGCTGTGACGCAGGCGGCTGTATGGTGACATCTTTTGAAATAGTGGAAATGATGTGTAGTTCATACCACAATTCATGTCAATCGCATCAATCCTCTGCAATGCCTTTGCCTTACATGCCATTTGCAATAGATCTGGTTCTTTCCCGGTATACACCTCTAACAAAGCATCAATTGTTTTCATAACATTTAACATTATACCAAAAGAAAAATCCGCCGCAGCGGATTTCTCACTAGATCAGGAAGTATTTCAAGACAAAGATGATTGCCAGAATATACATCAACAATGATATTGTTTCTGTCTTCTTTGCAAACAGGTGCAGCACAACCCAGGAGATAACACCCAGGGCAATACCTTCAGAAATGCTGTACAGGAATGGCATTGCGATGATCGCGATAAATGCTGGGATGGCTTCCGTCAGGTCGTTGAAATCAATCTTGGTTACTGATGTGAGCATCAGGAATCCAACGATGATCAGAGCCGGTGCTGTGGCAAAGGACGGGATTGCCAGGAAAATCGGAGACAGGAACAGGGACAGGCCAAATAAGATGGCAGTTGTCACTGCGGTAA
>CAJKOS010000101.1 GCA_905201565.1 uncultured Erysipelotrichaceae bacterium | reverse complement strand
GGCAAGGCAAATCCATGTTTGCGCCATGTATTCCAAATACCTGGTATGCCGCTGCCATTGTGGTTGCCTTCGCCGATGAGGTTGAACATATGGGCAATGGCACTGTTGCGGGGATCCGCATTACCACCATCCACTGCCTGTTCAAAGGCAATGCGGAAAGCACCAGGGTTTTCCATACGGATTTCCTGTTCGCTGAAAGTGATGGACAAAGGACCACCAGCATCATAGTCCGCATTGACAATCGAGTTCAATATTGCCTCAAGCACCGCATGGCGAACATCACTTTCCAAGGAAAGATGCAGTACTTTTTCCTTCATGCCCTCATAAAAGGTATACAGGTTTCCATGTACCACCTCACCATCACAAACAAGGGCATAGGCAGGATAGATGGCATGAATAACTTCTTCCCTGCCTGACAACAATACCCCTGCCCTTGTTAAGGTGATAGAAGAACCATTCTTCTTTGCGGCATGTATTTCACATAGCAGTTCTTCATCACTCACAAGATCATAGCCAGCTTCTGGTTTGGCATAGGATAACGCACTGCGGTAGGCATGCCAGCTATTCATATCCAGGTCATCCATTGTCAATTGAGAAAGGCAATGCATATCACGGGTCACCTTCTCCGCATCCCGCAACATACTTTCAATTTCATACTTTGTACAGCGGTAGTCCCCTTCTCCAGACCTGCGGTATGTCTCTTCAATATGTCCATTGATATAGACAGGTCTTTCACTTCTGGAAGCACGTGGCACATTGATGACAATGATGTGGTTACCACCACTTTCCGCAATGAAAACATCATTGCGTGAAAGGATATTGGCACTTGCCTTATGTCTGTCATTGACCTTGTCAAAAAATAGTTCGACCATCTCTTCAGGATGGGGAAGATCTACGGTATGCAGGGAATGGTCACGATATTCCTCTACCCCAAGCAGAATGATGCCGCCTAATGTATTGGCAAAGGCAGAATACGTTTCCCAAATACTTTCTGGCAATCCGCCAAGTGCCTTCTTTGCCTCAATCCGGTTATTTTCCCTGTATCGTTCAATTTCATTCAGATTGATCATCTTACTTCTTCTTTTTCATGACAAGGACAACAACCAGGGCAATCACAGCCACAACAATGATACCAATCCATAAAACAGGAGAAGCATAATTACCAGTTGCAGGAACATAAGAATGCATCATAGTATCCACTTCCTTTCGTACTTTGTTTCTCTATTACAACAATAGCACGAGTACATCAGTCTTTCAAACGTGAACCAATATAGTTATAGATATCCATGGGATAGATCTTCTGAGCATCTCCAGTTTCTGAATATAGCACATAGACCTGCTCCCCTTCCTCCACCTCATCATATACACTTTGGGCAACAATCAATTCATCTTTTTCAACCGTGACATAAAACGTATCCTGTCCGCTTTCCCCGGTATTGATTTTCACATGTTTGTTCGTAACAGTTTCTATTGTTACATACCAGTTGGAGGCAGCTCTTGCATTGGAAATGTCATCGATGGAAAACACAAGAACACCCATCAGGATGAAAGTCACCGCAATGGAGAACAGATACCCATAGCCATGATACACAATGCCTTCTGTCCGTTTCTCTTTCACTTTGACATAGTAGATGCGTAACAGAATAACAAATAACAAAATGAGCACAATCATCGGAAAGATGAGAATCACAAAGCCAGAAGTATGCATATCTTCCCGCAACATCAGATCTGTCAGTACTTTCATAACGGTTCCTCTATTACCATTATGAGAAAAGATCATTGTTTCTTCTATCATCTGCCTGTTAAACTGCGGTAAACAAAAGCTCCCATTGGGAGCTTCATAAAGACTATTTTACAAATACCTGTTTGCCATCCATCCATGTTTCCAGCACCTGGATATCATGGATATGGAATGGATCACATGTCAGTGGGTTCTCGTCCAGAATGACAAAGTCAGCGAGCATCCCTGCCTCAATCTTACCCTTCTTCTTTTCATCAAAAGAAGCATGGGCACTATTGATCGTAAAGCTGTCAATTGCCTCACGAGGTGTGAAGGCTTCTTCAGGAAGGTACGGACCAATGTGTTCCTTCAATGTAGAACGGGTCACAGCACACTGTATGCCGCCAAGGACATCTGGCTGTTCTACCGGACAGTCAGAACCATTGGATACACAGACCCCCTTGTTCATCAGTGTCTTGAAGTTATAGCTGGAAGCAGCCCTTTCCTGACCAACCCTGTCCTCAACAATCTTGATGTCATAGTCGAGGAAGATAGTCTGTGCATAGCAGTGCAGGTTGAGCTTTGCCATGCGTTCGAGCTGATCAGGACGGGTAATCTGACAATGGATGATGCCATGGCGGTGGTCAGGACGTGGATGTTCCTGTAATGTCTTTTCAATGGCATTGAGAATTCTGTCAAGAATACCATCACCGATCGAATGAATGGCAACCTGCATACCATGTTCATTAGCATAACCAAGCATTTCATCAAAGGTTTCCTGGCTGTAAACCGGAATACCAGAAGTTGATGGATCATCGCTGTATGGTGCACTGAGATAGGCAGTGCGGGCACCAAGTGAACCATCACCTAACATCTTCAGTGGTCCAAACCGGAAGATGTCACTGCCAACACCAGTGTTATAGCCTTCTTCAATGAAACCCTTAAGATCATCGATATTGGTAAAGTGGTTCTGTTCATAGACACGTACCGTCATTCTGCCTTCCTGTTCAAGTTCCTGGTATGCCGCAATGACTTCATGATAATCAAGTCCATGAAAGACGACAAAGTCATCGGTCTGCGAAGAAGTCACACCATAGGAATTCAGATGGTGCATGGCATTGACCATCATTTCCTTGAGTTCATCCCTGGTCGGCATAGGGAATTTTGAATACACCATATCGAGAGCATTCTCACGGAAGATACCATTGGGTTCACCATTTTCATCCACATCGAACCTGCCACCTTCCATCTGAGGTGTATCCTTTGTCACACCGATCAGTTCCAGGGCTTTGGAATTGACCACACAGGCATGACCACAGGCACGGGTGATGGCAATTGGATGTTCAGTGGACACAGTATCAAGGTCATAGCGGGTTGGGAAACGGTGACCATCCACAAAGAAGTCATGGTTCCATCCTCTGCCTCTTACCCATGTACCAGGTGCAATATGTCTATTGGATATTTCCTGTTGCATATAGGAAAGCAGTTCAGACAAGGAACCTGTATGTTCAGCAAGAGGAAGGTTTGAAAGACCATAGCCATCATTCAAAAGATGCATATGAGAATCATTGAAACCAGCACATACAAACTTACCATTGAGATCAATCACCTCAGCATCCCCATACTGTGACTGCAACTGTGCCGTTGTTCCGGTTGCGGCGAAGTGACCATCCTCTACCACAAAGGCTTCACACATACCGTTACCGGTATAGACTGTTCCATTGAAAAATAGCTGTTTCATTGTGCTTTCTCCTTGTCTTCATAGAAAAGAACCATATTTTCATCGACTTTGCCAATACCCATGTACCGCGCTTTGTAGTCCTTTAATAACTGGAAGTACTTGCCAGAAAGCATGAAGATGACAAAGACGTTCACAAATGTTGGTATGGCAGAAGTGATATCGACAACTGTCCAGATATAACCGGTATTGGAAATCTTGACAAGATAGATTGTCCATAACAGGCCAGGCAGTGCTCGTACCGCATAGAACAGTTTCATCAATACCTTTGTCAACGTGTTTTCCTTCATGTTCATGTGCTCAAGAATGGCCATGTAGTAGGTAAACCAGCCACCGGATGTTGTGACGGTGAAGATGATCATGATGATGGCAAGCATCGCACTACCAATGAAGCCAAAGCTCTGGTCAAAGGCAGTCAATGCAAGGTCTCCACCTATCTGACCACTTGTCCACATACCGCTGAAGATGACGGAGAAAGCTGTGATGGTACATACCACAAATGTATCGAAGAAGACTTCAAATGTACCCCAGAGTCCCTGTTCAACAGGATGTTTTGTATTGGAAGAGGCATGGATCATCGGCGATGTACCCCAGCCTGCTTCATTGGAATAGACAGAACGTGCCATGCCGGTCTGTACAATCTGGGAAACAGCAGCCCCGGCAAAGCCACCGACGGCAGCCGTACCGGTGAAGGCATCACGGAAGATCATGGCTACTGCAGATGGTACATTCTCAATGTTAACAACGATGATGAGTAATCCCATGAGAATGTAGGCAATGCTCATGAAAGGAACAAGCTTACTGAAGACAGAAGCGACACCTTTGACACCACCAGATGTGATGAGGTAGGTAATAATACATAAGACAATACCGATGAGGATTTCTCCTTCAATCACAAAGCCACCGATATTGAGATCTCCAAGGCGGAAGGCAGCAGATGTTGGCACCCCCAGCCACAACTTCAGAAGCCGTGAGGTTGCTGGAAGTGATGAAGAATGTGGAAAAGATACCAATACCGAAGATCACAGCCGGAATCTTCCAGAACCTGCCCCAGTGCTTTTCTTCACCAAGTCCCTTCTGCATGTAGTATGTTGGTCCACCAACTTTGTTGCCATTGGCAGTTGTACTGCGGTAATAGCAGCCAAGTGTGACTTCTACCTGCTTGATAATCAGACCAAGAGAAGCAGTCAGCCACATCCATAACACTGCACCAGGACCACCAGACGCTACTGCAGTAGCGACACCAGCAATGTTGCCAAAGCCAACTGTTCCACCAACTGCTGTACAGATTGCCTCAAAGGGAGAAATTGTGTTGGCATCACGTTGATCTTCCTCTTTGCTTGTCAGTCTGCCGGCTGTATGTTTGACAATCCAGCCAAAGTGACGGAACTGAAAGAAACCAGAGCGGATTGTGAAATACAATCCGGTAATAATCATTAACGCAATGAGCGGTACACCCCAGAGCACACCGTTGAGCCAGTCAAGAAAAGCTATCATATCTATCCTCCTTATCTGCCTTACAACGTGTCCATCAAACAAAAAGTGATAACGCATGGCGCTATCACAGGAATGTACATTCATCCAATAGCTCCACCACTGTAAACAGTGAGAGTCTGCAGCATATTCTGCTGCATCCCAGCTGGTGATACCTGTCAAATACCACCGCTTCGGCGGCCTTCCCTTTCACCATGGATCTACAATTGACACTCTCCTCATGGTTACTCTTGTCAGCCGCTCCTCTATTGCAAGGCTTTCAACGCGTTTTATCTTACCGTTGTGCAATACATTGGTCAATGCATGCATGAATAAAAATGAGAAATTCACAAAAATATTTCATATACTTTGAAATTTTTTCATGGCACGACAATAAAACAGCCCCCACATGGGGAGCTGTCCATCAATCGATTTCTACAAGCTGATCGCCCTTTGCCTTACAGATCGGACAAATCGGTTCTTCACCTTCTTCTACCTCAAATTCCGCATTGCATACAAGACACTTGTACTTCTTTGTCTTCCTCTCATTATCCGGAATGATTTCAAGAAGTTCTTTAGCAGCATCAACCGGGAATGCATCAGACGGTGGATTGTTCACCCATTCCCGTAACAAGGCATGGGTATTGCCACTCTGCGGTAACATATAACCTGCTTCACGGGCAATGTCTTCATGCACAAGGCGGATGGCTTTCTCCATTGCTTTAAACAAGCGGTATGCAGCATCACTATCCGCACTATCCGCCAATTGCATGGCAATGGTTTCTTCCTTTGTCTTGTTTTTGGCAAGAACGACGGCTTGTTCAACCACAGTATCCTTCTTTTTCTGCTGTGGCGGGTATTCCAGCGGCACCATGGAAATGGCAGCACCAGGGCAGGCATCTGCACAGACACCGCAGCCGATGCACTTGTTCACATCGATGATGCTGTCTTCCGTATCAGCAGCTCCGGTTGGACAGACATAGAGACAAAGGCAGTCCTTTGTACAAAGCCTCAGATTTCTCACCGCTACACGTGTTTTCATGCTGACCTCCCTTCTATGCAGTCAAACTTCCAGGATGGCACTTTGCATACCGGACAGAGTTCTGGTGCACTGTCTCCAACATACACAAAACCGCATACCGAACATACCCAGATCTTTGTGTCCTTCAGGAAGGCATCGCCTTCCTTCTCATACCTTTCAAGCAGGGAATAAAGGATGGCGGTAACCTTTTCACCCCATACGGTAATGCGTTGTGTACCACGGTCACCTTCTTCTTTGGCAACTGAAGAAAGTGCAGGATAAAGCCTATCGAGGTCATCTTTCAATACTGCAGAAAGCTTTCCGGCATCCGCACCTTCTACTGCAGGTGTTGCGGCCTTAAAGTAATCTGCCATCTTTTTAAACAGCATGGACTCCTTCTCTTTGTACTGTTTCTCACAACCTCTTGCAAGATTGGAACAGATCGCAGAAAGTTCACCAGCGGATAATGCCTTCATGTCATCATCCACTACCAGTGGTTTAACATCCACCTTCTTTTCTTCCTTTGTCTCTTCCATTTTGAATGCCGACTTGCCTGCCTTACAGATCGGGCAGACCCAGTTGTCGGGAAGTTCGCTGAAAGGAACCTTTTCCTTTTCATCGTCATATACGTACCCGCATATGGTGCAGATGTAGCGCATAGACACCTCCTTTTCAATGATTTAAAAACTGTATCTCTGCCTTCACTATACCATAGAAAAGGACTTCCGCAATCATCTGATCATGTGAGATCGATAGTAACAATTTCTTTTACCGCTATAGTAGTACCAGCACCAATACTTCCATAATACGAAACAGGGACTCTGGCAACCTGATGATTTTCACTATAGGTAACCTCATTAACGTAAATTGTACTTCCCGAAACAGATTGCCAGCCAATATA
>CAJKOS010000100.1 GCA_905201565.1 uncultured Erysipelotrichaceae bacterium | reverse complement strand
TAGAGACACCTGAAAGAAACGGTATTGTCATCGAAGTGAAGTATGCGGAAGATGGCAATCTTGAAAAAGCATGCAGAGAAGCTTTACTCCAGATTGAAGAGAAGAAATATGGGGAAGGTTTGAAACATGGTGGTATGCATACTGTATTAAGCTATGGCATTTCTTTCTATAGAAAGGGCTGTATGGTAGTGAAGGGATAAGGAGAGGGTTCTTGTACAATGAGAACTCTCTTTTTATATGCAAAATGGTATAATAAGAAACGGAATCGAGGTAATTATGACACTGATGAAACATGAAAAATCTTGTGGAGCAGTCATTCTCAATCAAATTACAGATAAACCGGAAGTTCTTCTGATCCGTCAGAAGCAGGGACACTGGTGTTTCCCAAAAGGTCATGTCGAAGATGGGGAATCAGAACATGAAACAGCTATGCGGGAAGTCAAGGAAGAAACCGGTTATGACATTTCGTTTATTGATGGCTTCCGCGAAAAGACAATGTATTCGCCAAAAGAAGATGTAGAAAAGGAAGTTGTCTATTTCCTTGCCTGTAAGACAGGTGGAGAAGCGAAGGTGCAGGAAGAAGAAGTCAGTGAGATGCGGTGGGTATCCTTGATCGATGCTTCGGCTTTGATGACCTATGATAATGATGCGGATATATTGCGCAGGGCAATCTATACAATCAGACATCTTGGCAATGAGGAATGATGAACATACGGTTTCGTAACATACATGCGGCAGATCTGCCGCATTTTATGGATATGCTCGAAGTGCAGGTGGATCATCATCCTGCAGGCTTTGTACATATTGAACATGAACGCAATGATATTCATGTATCCTTTGATACAAGAGAGACAGGGGAAGAACTGCGTGATGTCATCATGCGCCTGACGGCACTGCTCACTGCCCGCTATCACCCGGATCGTATTGTCTTTTCACGAGTAGATGAAGAGCTGCGCAAGGTTCTGGAAACCAATCTCTATTTTCCCAAGGGAAAAGCGATGGTGCGCATCACTGAACCATGTCGAAGAGTTGTCAAAGATACTGCTTTTGATGAAGCGGGTTATATCATCAATCAGTCATTGTTTGCGTCTGTTCCCTTTGGTTACTTTGATACAAAGCGGAAGGGATGTGGATGGATAGCGGCATATAATCTCTTGAAGATGTATGGCTATGAATGCTTTATGCAGGAAACTGCTGAGGACATAAACAAAGGCACATGGTTACAGGGAACATTTGGTGTCAATGTAATTCATCTTTACCGTTATCTCAAAAAGAAGGGGGTGCCTTTGAAATTACATGCTGGAACGGTTGATGAACTGGCTCACATCATGGAACAATCTTCCTTTGGCATTGTGCTCTACTTTCATGCGTCTGGCGCCCACTATGCAGCATATCAGAAAGAAGAGAATGGATTAGTGCACTTCTATAATAGCCGCTATGGAAGGCGTAATGATATCCTTACACCAGCAGCCTTTTTCAAACAGAGGTCTACACTTCCTCTAGGATATGTTATTGTCATCGATTGAAAACTCGGGTATACTGTGGCGCGGGTTATGATTAATACGATTGTTGATATCAGAGAAATATCGTATGAACCATGTGATCCGGGAATGCTGCTGGAAAGTATCCGGGTGCGTGGTGTTGCGATACCGGTAGAAGTGAACCGGAAAGATGGTGGATATGTGTGCATCGATGGAAGGAAGAGGCTTACTGCCTGTGCGATACTGGCTGAAAGTGATCCCCGTTTTGCCCGCATTCCGGTTGTGCTCATGAATGATTATTCACATGCCGGAAGTGCATTCTGGGGTAATACACAGAATCACCACTGAAAGGAGTTAAGGATGGAAAGACTGCAAAAGGTTATGGCTGAAGCTGGTATTGCTTCAAGGCGTAAATCGGAAGAGCTGATCAAAGCAGGACGTGTCAAAGTCAATGGCGTCACTGTCAAAGAGATGGGCTTCAAGGTTTCTAAAGATGATGAAATTGTCGTCGATGGACATGAAATAGAAAAGGAACAGAAGGTATATTACCTTTTGAACAAACCAAAGCAATGCATCTCTGCGGTCAAGGATGATAAGGGCAGAAGAACAGTCATGGATTGTTTTGGTCCGATGAAGGAAAGAATCTTTCCTGTAGGAAGACTTGACTATGAGACAACAGGTCTTCTTGTCATGACCAATGATGGTGAATTTGCCAATGCGATGATGCATCCAAAGTATCATCTGCCAAAGACATATGAAGTAGCGGTGAATGGGGTGTTGACGGATCAGATGCTCAGAATGTTGTCCCATGGTATACGGTTGAATGATGGGATGACATTACCATGTGATATTGAGCTTGTTTCACGCCTTGAAGGAAAGAAAAAGACCGTGATCCGCATCACGATCTATGAAGGCAGAAACAGGGAAATCCGCCGTATGATGGAATACTTCCACTGCGAGGTGACTAGACTCAACCGCATCGGTTACGGATTCCTTGAGATAGGAAATCTCAGACAAGGCCAATACCGCAAACTGCGCATGTATGAAGTGCGCAAGCTTCTCAGCATGGTCAATCATCAGATTGATACGCCTAGTTCTGAAAGCTGATCACCATCTGGATCGATATAGATGGTGTGATAATTGGTGAGTTGTACCATTCCGGGTTTAGCGCCCGGAATTTTTTTAAGCTGTCTCAGCTTGCAGTAATTGACAGGAACACTGGATGAATTTCTTCCCTTGGAATAATATGCAGCAATATTAGCAGCAATGCGCATCGTCTCTTCATCCGGGTTTTCATCATGGATGACAACATGGGCACCATGGTAGTCCTTGGCATGCATCCAGAGTTCTTCCTTGCGGGCTGTATGCCATGTCAAAGCATCATTTTGCATATTGTTTCTGCCCCAGCTGATCCGGATGCCGGAAGGGGTGGTGACTTCAGAAATATGCACTTTCTCTTCCTTGCCCTTTTTCCGCTTTCCTTTATGTGTCTTTGCTTTAAGGTAACCGAGCTTCTCCAGTTCTTTCTCGATTTCCTTTGCGGTTTCTACATCCGCCTGGTCAAGCTGTTCCAACAGACCAGTGAAGTAATCAATTTCCTTCTCACAGATGGCAATCTGTTCCTGCATGTACTGCTGTCCTTTTTTCAGCTTGTTATAGCGTACGAAACTGCGCTTTGCATTGGTTGGTCCATCAAACCTTTCATCCAGGGGTACCATGATCGTTCCTCCGGTTTCATAGTCTTCCAGTTCGATTTCCTTCATGCCCTTTGTATCGCGCACATTCCATGTATAGAGCAGGTCTCCATACTTCTTCCATTTGTCGCAATCCAATGCATTGTCATATTCCTTATAGAGTCTGGGCAGTTTCTGTGTTTCGTGTTTCAGATTTCTCTTGCAGAAATGCACAAGATCGCCTGTCATCATCCGGATGCGTTCTTTCTCTTCACGGTGGTAATAGAGAATATCAAAGGCTTCAAATAATGGATAGCTCCTGCACTTTCCGATATGGGTCAGCTCAATGCAATGAAAGACTGGTTTGTCTTCATCGTTGGCGATATACAATCTGTCAGAAGCATCGATTTCTTCCATGATCTCAGAAAAGGATTGGCCATTCTGCATACGATATTCCACTTCTTTGGAAAGGAAGGGGGAGAAACCGCCAAACTGGGCTGTCAAAGATTTATCGTTGTCTACTGTTCTTTCTGTAAATGGATCCTTCTTGTTCTGTGGATCAACCTCAGTAAATTGTGCACCTGCCTGAATGGTACGCCGGTTATTTTCAAAAGGTGGTATACGCTTTAAGGCATCGATGATCCTTCCATCTGCACCAACCAGGATGATGTTTGCATAGTTGCCCATGAGTTCCACAATAAGGCGCAGATTCTCGAGGTCACCGAGGTTGTTTCTTCTGCGGATCGTGAGTGTACACCAGCGGTCAAGTGCTGCCTGTTCGATGTTTTCAATAGAAGCGCCTTCAAGGTGTTTGCGCAAGACCATGACAAAATTCCCTGGTTCCATCGGTGCAGGGTAACTTCTCTTTGTCAATAACATGCGGTTGTAGACCGAATGACAGCTGATGAGCAGCTGCCTGCGTCCATCAGCTCCATGGAGCTGAAACAGGATTTCCATCGGGGAAATCGCATAAATCTTCTGTATTCTTGCCGGAATTACTTCCTGGATACCGGCTGTAATCTTATGTAATATGATTCCGTCTAATGCCATATCTTCCTTCTTTCTGCACGATTATACCATGGTTTTTGTATCGATGCTTTGCATTGACGGAAAGACAAGAAACGGGTAACCTATTTGAAAAAGGAGTAACACTATGGCAAAAGGTCTTTTGATAGTACTCAGCGGTCCCTCAGGTGTAGGCAAAGGGACAATTCTCAAACAGTTTATTAACGATCCGGATCTCAATCTCGGTCTCAGCATTTCCATGACAACAAGGAAGATGCGCGAAGGAGAAAAGGATGGTGTCAATTATTACTTTGTATCCAAAGAGGAGTTCCTGCGCACACGTGATGAAGGTGGACTGCTCGAATGGGCACAATTTGTCGGCAACTACTATGGAACACCGATGAAAGAAGTAGAACGGCTGCGCAATGAAGGCAAAAACGTACTGCTTGAAATTGAGGTGGAAGGCTGCCGTCAGGTCAAGGAGAAAGTACCGGATGTTTTGACAATCTTCATCGTACCACCAAGTATGCAGGAACTCGAAAAGAGAATCCGTGGCAGGGGTACTGAAGCTGAAGAAGTTGTCCAGCAGCGCCTTGCCAAGGCAGAAAAGGAACTGGACCTGATGCGGGAATACAAGTATTGCGTATGCAACGATGATGTAGAACTTGCCTCGGATATCATCCGTGCCATCATTTTGCGGCACATGGAGAAAAACAAACAGAATGAAAATTGATCTTTTATTGAAAGTCACACCAGACATTTCTTTTGAAGCAAAGGAAAATCTTAAACTTGCGTCCTTTGGACATCTTGGCACACACTTTGATGTGATGGATAAAGTATTTCCATTGGCTTACACAGAGCGCAAAGGCATTGTCTTTGATGTGCACAATATTCGAAACAGGGATATCGAAACAACGGATATCGATATGCATCTGATCGAACAGGACATGTTTGTGGCTTTCTATACAGGTTTTATGGAAGAAACAGACTATGGCACAAAGACATATTGCAAAGAACATCCCCAACTTTCAAGATCACTGATTGAAAAACTTATCACCAGGCAGGTTTCGATCATCGGTATCGATTGTGCAGGGGTAAGGCGCAGTAAAGAACATCGTGAGATGGACCAGTATTGTGCAGACCATGGGGTATTCATTGTTGAAAACCTGTGCAATCTCAAAAGTCTTTTCGCTAATGGGAATACATTTATTGCCGATACATACCCCATGCATTTTGCCGGCATGACCGGTTTGCCAAGCAGGGTAGTCGCAGATATATAACCATTGAGGCACTTTCTAAGGAAAGGTGTCTCATTTTGTTATGGGTTTGGAGTATAATGCCTCTATATGGACCTGACGGATAAGAGTCTTAAACTGACGAAGAAGAAAATAGAAGTGTTGAACAGGCTTGGTATCTATGATACAGATGCTTTGCTTTCCTATTATCCGACAAGATATGATGTGCTCAACATCCTTCCCTATAGCCAATGGAAGGTCAAAGAACATGTGACATTTGAAGCAGAAGTTGTTTCAAGAGTACGCTCTTTCCGCAAGGGAAGGCTTGTGACAAGCAGCTTTGAAGTCATGTATGATGCCCATGTATTGCGCATTACGATCTTTAATCGTCCATGGGCTTCAAAGCTCATGGTCAATGACAGGATTACGATTACCGGTATCTATATGGGTAAGGACAGGGTGACTGCCATGACCTATGATACAAAGCCACTTGATGCCCATCCCATCATCAGTCCTGTCTATGCACTGCGTGCAGGTATCACACAGAAGATGGTGAGGGATGCGATCAGCCGTGTCTATGAAGCATGCCAGAATGAAATTCATGACATTGTGCCTGAACCATTGATAGAAAAATACCGCCTGATGCGAAGGTTTGCGGCTATCCGGGCAGTGCATTTTCCTTCTTCCATGCAGGATGTCAAGGCAGCCTATCGGACATTGAAATATGAGGAATTTCTGAAGTTCTTCACGGCGATGAACCTTCTCAAAAATGAAAATGCGACAGGGATGTACAAGGCGCCAAAACAATTTGATGTCATGCGTATCAAAGCAGCAGTTGACCGCCTCCCGTTTTCCTTTACCAAAGATCAAAGCACGGTATTGAATGAAATTCTTGCGGATATGAGCAGTACCCATGTGATGTACAGATTGGTACAGGGTGATGTGGGATGCGGCAAGACAGCGGTTGCGGCTTTTGCGATGCTTGCCTGTGTCTATAGCGGCTATCAGGCAGCTCTGCTTGCGCCTACGGAAATCCTTGCCCGTCAGCACTATGAAAGTGTGAAGTCACTGCTTGCGGGAGAGAAATTGAACATTGCCCTTTTGTACAGCGGTATGAGTGAAGCAGAAAAAGAAGCGGTAAAGCAGGGATTGAGTGAAGGGACAATTGATATTGTGACCGGTACCCATGCATTGCTGGAAGAAGATGTGAGCTTTCAAAGGGTAGGTCTTGTCATTGCGGATGAGCAGCAGCGCTTTGGTGTAGCACAAAGAAGGGCATTGCGCCAAAAGGGTGTGCTGTGTGACTTTCTGCTTATGTCAGCTACTCCAATACCAAGAACCCTTGCCTCTACGGTATTTGGAGATATGGACATTTCGACCATTGAAACCATGCCGGAAGGCAGAAAGATACCAGTTACCCGCTATATTGAAGAAAACAGTTTCCGCTCTGTTCTTGATGAAGTAAAGGCACTTTTGCAAAAGGGCAGACAGCTTTACATCATCTGTGC
>CAJKOS010000099.1 GCA_905201565.1 uncultured Erysipelotrichaceae bacterium | reverse complement strand
GGGCTGCCCAGTTCAAACCATTTGCGGCACTTTCCGGGTATGAGGAAGCCATTGAAGAAAGTGGCAGGATAACAATAGAGCGCAAGGAAATGCATGAAGATGCATTATCCATCATCCAGGCAAAGACTGCCATCCTTCTTGAACATATCAAGGAACAGCCCTATGTGCATCTTGTGGTATTTAAAGAGGATGCATTTCAGAAAGGTGGTTCCTATATAGAGGAAGAAGGTAATTTAAAAACAGTGGATGAAGTTAACCGGCTGTTTGTGTTCACTGACCGTCGCAAGGTCAATATGGACGATGTAGCAGGTATGGATTCACCACTGTTTGAAGGTTATGACTTCTGATAAATGCGGATGACAAACTCAGCGGTGAGGTGTAATGCCTCAATTGTGCTGAGTTTTTCTTTTCCGCGCTTCCCGGTTCGATAGACATAGGGAGTCATGGCAAAAAGGCTGTAAAGCTGTTCATTATGACACAGCCAGGAAGAAGAGATCGTCTCTTCGTGGACTAACGAGAGGTTTGTGTCGAGGTCCTTATGGATATTGCGGTATGGTGTTTCATACAATGCCTCTTTGAGTTCATAGAGGTGATGAGGACCCGGGGTGACAAAGATGAACCTTCCACCAGGTCTGAGAATGCGCTCTATTTCCTCTTTGGCAAATGGGGCAAAGCAGGTGAGTACCACATCACAGCTGTTATCCTCTAATGGTGCATCAAATATGGATGCCAGTACCCATCGTATTGCAGGGTAGTGCTTAGCGGCATGGATCAAAGCATCTTTGGACATGTCGATACCTATTATCTCTTTTGCGCATAATCCACTTGTGTAATAGCCTTCGCCACAGGCAAAGTCTGCCAGTGTGTCGGGATTGCCGATAAGCTGTATCAGTTTCTGTTTCAAAAAGGCATAGGCACCACTTTCAAGAAATGCGGTGCGGGCTTTGACCATTTCCTTATTGTCGCCGTGGTTTCCACCACTTTGTAACAAGTTGAGATAGCCGCTTTTTGCTTCATCAAAGTTGTGGTTGTTTTCACAGCGCCATGATTTGCTCACTTTTTCCAGTGGCTGTTTACATACAGGACAGAGTAATTTCATGGATTGTATTATAGCGAATGTCAGGAAGATTGACAAATTGCTGCAAAACTATTGACTGGTGGTCAGTCAACTGCTATTCTGTAGTCAGGAGGACGATATGAGAGAAACAAAGGACAGCGATGAACGCAGACAGGAATTTGTCGATGCGGCAGAGAAACTGTTCCGGGAAAATGGAATTGTGGACACAACTGTCAATAACATTGTAAAAGAACTCAATGTTGCCAAGGGTTTGTTCTACTACTATTTCAAATCCAAGGATGATGTTATCGATGCCATATCTGCAAAATATGCAGAAGCGTTCAATGAATCCATGCGCAAAAGCATGAGTACGCCGGACTGGTCTATGCGCATCAATCAGTTTACGGAGAACTGTGTGCTCTCCTTTACAGAATTGAACAAGCGTCTCAAAGGTGACAGCGAAGGTGTGGACCTTTCACAGCTGACAATGCTTTCCATTGAGGAAGCACGCATCGCTTCTTCAAGAACATTGCAGAACCTTCTTGAAGAAGGCAACAGTAATGGTATGATTTCCGTAGATAATCCGGAATACTACGCAGAACTGATAGTCGGTGGTATATCCTACCTTGTTGCAAGGGGTAATACGGATACGGAAGAGATTAAAACGATTGTGAGAAATCTAATTAAGAAGATAGGAGAGGAATAAGAATATGACAGATTTTGAAAAACAGCTGAATGAATTCACAGACAAGATTGCTAAGGTTGTGACTGATGGTGTAAAGATTGCCAAAGATGTAGCAGATGAGCAGGCAGCAAAGCTCAAGCTGAAAGCAGAGATTGGCCAGAATGAAAGAGACATCACAAAGGCATATACAAGACTTGGTGAAGCTTACTATGAAGCAAAGACAAACAATGCTGAGATGTCCGATGTCAATGATGTATTAGACCTCATCCGTTCCAAGAAGAAGCTTGTAGAACTGCTCAGGGAAAAGCTTGATGCCATGAACACAACAGAGGATTCTGCAGATAACAGCGAAGAATAATACAAAAAATGCCCGCAAGGGCATTTTCATTTATGTCTTTCTGTATAGGAATACACACAGCCACAATAGTCCTGGTGGTACAGGTTGTATTCCTCTACTATCTCATCACGTCTGACCTGTCCTCCACCTTTTTTGAAGTCAGAGACAAAGTACTGGACAGATGGAAATTCCTGTTGTAATTCTAATCCTATTTTGTTGAGTACCTGGGAATCTTTCTGCCTTGAGATGGTCATCACGGTGGTGAAGTAGTCAAAGTGATTGTCACTTGCATACTGGAAGGCTTCTTTCATGCGTGCTCTGTAACAGCCAAAGCAGCTCTTCCATCCTTCTGGATCATCTTTGCGATGAGAGAGAATCGTATTTGTATATGTGATGTTGTCATAGGGAGGAACGATGACATTAATATCATCATATCCGGCATCTTTGACAAGCCTTAACAGTTCATCTCTTCTTCGTGCATATTCCTTTTCTGGCCATATATTGGAGTTGTTGTAATAGATAGTAATAGAGAAGGTGTCATGGAGAAATTCTAGTGGCCATCCTGCACAGGGACCACAACAAGCATGTAACAATAGTTTTGGTTTTGTGCCACCTTGTTTTATTTCTTCCAGTTCCTTTAAGGATTGACGGTAGTAGTTGACCTTATTGGAGCTTTTCCGGGAAGAAAGATAGGCAAGGTATTCTTCTTTTTCCTGTTCATTCATAAATGAGTCCTTTCGTTATGAACAAGCGAAATCAGTGCTATTTCAGCTTTTTTGACTGTCCGATCAAGATAGGCAATTCATCAGAATATTTCATGCAACACGAAGCCTTTCTTTCATGATTGTTTTATTATCTGGATTAATCTCATTGATTTCGTACACATCTACATCTTTCTTCAGAATCGTTCGCAATTCCTCAGCAAGCGAAAATATCATCGTGAGCTTGAAGTTCAATCCTCCAAATACCAGAAAGTCCAGATCACTGTTTTGATCTGCTTCGTTTCGTGCAAACGAACCAATTAAATAAATCTCGTGTATATTGTATTTTTCTGCAATTGGTTTTATTAATGATTTGATGTCAGATATCGTGAATACGTTATTTTTCATACCAGAGTCCTCTTCTAGTATTTTACCATATTGAAGAAAAGCGATAGAAGAAGGTCATTCATGTGTCAGAAACATGCAGTCACCAAAGGAGAAGAAACGATACTTCTCGTTAACTGCTTCCTTATATGCTTTTAAGACAAGGTCATAACCGGCAAAGGCACAGATCATCATTAACAATGTGCTCTTTGGCAGATGGAAGTTTGTGAGCATCGCATCTACAGCATGGTAGGTGTAGCCAGGGTAGATGAACAGCTTTGTGTCCAAAGTGCATTCTTCAAATCTGTTGAATTTGTTATAGACAGATTCAAGTGTTCTTACACTGGTTGTACCGATGGCGATGATTCTTCTGCCTTCTGCTTTTGCCTTGTTCAGGATAGCGGCTGCTTCTTTGGACATGTGGCAGAGTTCGCTGTGCATGTCATGGTCTTTGACATTTTCGGTGTCCATTGGACGAAATGTGCCAAGACCTACATGTAATGTGACATCCACAATTGTCACACCTTTTTCTTCTAATGCCGCAAAGATTTCCGGTGTGAAGTGAAGACCTGCTGTTGGAGCAGCTGCACTGCCTTCTACCTTGGAATAGACTGTCTGGTAACGTTCTTTGTCAGAAAGTTGTTCATGAATATAAGGTGGAAGGGGGACTTCACCGAGTTCATCGAGTATTTCATTGAAGATGCCATCATAGATCATCTTGAATGTTCTCAGTCCCTTTTCTCCAATGGAAAGACATTCTGCTCTGAGCCTTCCATCATGGAAGCTGACAACTGTGCCGACTTTGACAACTTTGGCATTGCCGACAAGGCATTCCCACACATCATTTTCCATCTGTCTCAGTAGCAGCAGTTCTACATGGGCACCTGTGACTTCCTTTGTACCAAACAGGCGGGCAGGGATGACACGGGTGTTGTTGCGAACAAGCACATCACCTTCATGGAAGTAGTCGAGAATGTCATAGAAGTGTTTGTGTTCAAATGTCTGCTGGTCAATGTGAACGACCATCATCCGGGAAGTCTTGCGGTCAGTTAATGGTGTCTGGGCAATGAGTTCCTTTGGCAGGTCATAGTCAAAATCACTAGTCTTGAGATTGTTTATATCCATATTAAAACCCTCTTTCATCAAATTTCATCGTTGACAGCACTTCTTTCTTAAAGTCATTAAAGCGGTCTTCTTTAATGGCAGTACGTGCATCTTCCATCAGTTTCAGCAGGAAGCGGATATTGTGGATAGACATGAGTCTTGTGCCAAATCCTTCCTGGGTGCGCATCAGGTGGTTGAGATATGCCTTTGTATAGTTTCTGCAGCAATAGCAGTCGCATGCTGGATCAAGTGGTGTGAAGTCATCTTTATAGACTGCCTTTTTGATATTGATTCTGCCCTGGCTTGTCATGAGAGTACCGTGGCGTGCAATACGGGTAGGCAGTACGCAATCGCACATGTCGATGTTCAGTGATACAGCTTCAAGCAGATCGTTGACCGCACCGACGCCCATCAGGTATCTTGGTTTATCAAATGGCAGTGCTTCTGCACTCCACTTTACCATGCGGTACATTGTCTCTTTGTCTTCACCAACAGATGTACCACCGATGGCATAACCTGGGAAGCCCATTTCCACTAGTTTCTCTGCACAATATTTTCTGAGTTCCTCATAGTCACCACCCTGTACAATGCCAAACAGTGCCTGTTCTTCTGGACGGGTGTTGGCAGCTTTGCCCCGTTCTGCCCAGCGGAGTGTTCTCTCCATGGAGTTTTTGACATAGTCATATTCAGCAGGGTAGGGAATGCATTCATCAAAGGACATCATGATGTCTGCCCCGATGGCATTCTGAATCTGGATGGATTTCTCAGGTGAAAGGAAGAGGCGGTCACCATTGAGCGTATTGCGGAAGTAGACACCTTCTTCCTTGATCTTTCTTGTATCAGAAAGGGAGAAGACCTGGAAACCACCGGAGTCTGTGAGCATCGGTCCTTTGTAGTTCATAAACTTCTGTACACCACCGGCACGTTTCACGATATCTTCTCCTGGTCGTAACCAGAGATGGTAGGTGTTTGCAAGTACGACACCGGCTCCCATATCATATAGTTCTTCTGGTGAGATGAACTTGACGGTAGCTTGTGTTCCTACCGGCATGAACATCGGTGTTTCTACATCACCATGTGGTGTATGGAGTATGCCGGTGCGTGCACCGGACTGTTTACAGATATGTGTTATTTCAAATGTTACTGGTTGTTTCATTCAAATTCCTCATTTCCCGTAATAGTATAGCAGAAACCAGTTGTTTCACAATTGAACAGGTAAGAAACAAACATGTTATAATAGAACAGTGAAATCGCAGGTCATCAAAACTCGTAATCTTCCCGAAGATATTTCCCGCACTGCCTATGAAGTGCATGTCAAGCCCTGGTGGTTTTTGATCATTGTGCTGGTAGCGGATATTTTCATCATGATTCTCAAACCATATATGGTATCTTTGTTCATACCGCTTGTCATCCTGACGCTGTTTGCGATATTTGGTATGCCGGACAAGGTGCTCGTGCAGTTTACAAGTGACTACCTTGTGATGTATAACCGCAAGAGCAAAGATGAATGTACACTCATCTATTGGGATGAGGTTGTTTCCTGGGTGTATGAATATCACAATGCGGTGGATGTGCTGAAGCTGGAATTGACGGATGGAAGTGTTGAAAGTGTGGAGATGTATTCCAAAAGACCGATTCGCAAGATGATGAACCTGTATGCAAAAGATAAGGAAAAGAAGAGAAGAAATGGCTCAACAGACTAAGATAACAGATGAAGAAGCGGTAAAGATGTGCCGCGAGGAAATGCTCAGTGAGAAGGAATATGATGACATGAGCATGATTTTTGAAATGTTTGGAGACTCCACAAGACTCAAGATCATGAATGCCCTGTTTGTCAAAGAACTTTGTGTATCAGATCTTGCGGCAGTGTTGGAAATGAGCCATAGTGCTATTTCCCACCAGCTTTCTTCTTTGAAGAAGACAAAGCTTGTCGTCAGCCGCAAGGTAGGCAAGATGGTCTACTATTCCATGGCAGATGAACATATCAAACAGATTTACAAGATGGCACTGGACCATATCAGGGAATGATGAAGATTGCTGCAATTGATTTTGAAACAGCAAACCGCTATCCATCCTCGGTATGTGCAATCGGAGTTGCGATCATGGAAGAGGGAAGGATGCTGAAACCGTATTATTCATTGATACGACCAGAGGAGAATGTCTTCTTCTTTGATGCCATCAATATTAGTATTCATGGCATACAAAAGGAAGATGTGATTGATGCGCCTTCTTTCGATGAAGTATATAAGGATATAGAGAAGCTGACAGAAGGGGCATTGTTTACCGCCCATAATGCCCGCTTTGATATGACGTGTCTATCAAAGACATGCAGGAATCTTGGTATGCAGGTACCAGAGATCAGCTATTTTGATACACTTGCCTTATCGAGACGCATGTTTCCGGATATGGCACATCATCGCCTCAATGATATGTGCGACAGATTGCACATACCACTCAACCATCACAATGCCTGTTCAGATGCGACAGGGGCATTGATGATCGTGCAAAGGGCGATGGAGATGACGGGAATCCAGGATATTGAACAATTGCTCACCCGTTTTGGGGTTAGGGTGAGGACATTGTAGAACCGGAAAAAAATCCGGTTTTTATCTAAAACCCCAGCAGAATACTCCCAC
>CAJKOS010000098.1 GCA_905201565.1 uncultured Erysipelotrichaceae bacterium | reverse complement strand
GACCGTTTCTTCCTTGGACTCGTTGTCGGATTTGAGCTTGAAGGTGACCTGAAGGGCGGCGCTGTAGGTTTCCCCCGCGCGGATGGCCTCGTAATCGCTCATCTTCGGCTGTTCAATGTCATAGGAGACGAAGTCGAGCTCAATGTTTTCGTCATAGCTCTTGATAGGAAAGATTTCCTTCAGAACGCCTTGTAACCCGATGTTTTTCCTGGCCGCGGCCGGCGTGTCCTGTTGTAGAAAATCGAAGTATGATTGAAGTTGAATCTCAATAAGGTTCGGAGGTTCGATGACTTCCTTGATATTTTCAATTCTGTCATATTCCTTCTTTTCTTCAAACGATTCCCTGAGACCACTTTCTTCAACAATCTTTTCAAACAAACGGTCAATGCGCACATCTTCCTGTTGTGCCTCCCTGCGCCACTGTTCCACCTTGTTGACAAAATGGTTCAATGTTGCGGCAGTCTTACCCTTAAACAGATCCGGATTCTGCCGTAATATCTCATACATTGTCTGTCCTTTTTCTGCCGCAGTATTCGCTATGGTATCCAGTGTTTTGGCACCAATGCCACGTTTTGGTTTATTGATGATACGGGTAAAGGCAAGATCATCACCACTTGTGACCATGCGCAGATAGCACAATGCATCTTTAACTTCCATTCTTTCATAGAACCGTAAACCACCATAGACAATATACGGAATTCTTTCATTCATCAGACCTTTTTCCAAAGAACGGGACAGGTAGTTCGAACGGTACAATATGGCAATATCGTGATATGGTTTGCCGGCTTTGTGCAGTTCTTTGATCTTTGCGGCAATCCAGGCAGCCTGATATTCATCATTCAATGCACAATAGTGGGTAATCTTCTCATCTGATTCACGCGCTGTAAACAAATCCTTATCTACACGGTTGCTGTTGTTTTTGATCAGGGAGTTTGCACCACCAAGAATGTACTTTGTCGAACGGTAATTCTCATTCAGAACAACTGTCTTGCATTCCGGGAAGTCTTTGACAAAGTTCATGATGATGCCTACTTCTGCACCACGCCATGTATAAATGGTCTGGTCAGGGTCACCCACCACCAGCAGGGCATTGTCACGGCCTGTCAGAAGGCGGATCAATGCATACTGGTTGCGGTCAATGTCCTGAAACTCATCAACCAGAATGTAATGAAAACGCCTCTGCCATTTGGCACATACTTCTTCATATGTCTTCAACAGCTTCACTGTCTTAAGAATCAGATCATCAAAATCCAGGGCATACATATCATTCAGACGCTGTTCATAGAACGCATAGACCTTGGCCTTCGCCTGCTCATCCGGATCACTTCCGGCAAGTGTATCCGCATGTTTGACACTGACACCTGCTGTCTTGTTATCGGAAATGTAATTGACAAGCATTGTGGCAGGATATTCCGTCAGGTCATAGGAATAGTGTTTACATGCCTCTTTGACAATGCTCTTCTGGTCTTCCGCATCAATGATCGTAAAGTTGCGTGGCCAGCCAAGAACCGTAATATCCTCTCTGAGAATTCTCACACAAAGGGAATGGATGGTCGAAATCCATGGATTGGCACTATCCTGCTCAAGCAGTTTCTGTACCCTTTCCTTCATTTCCTTTGCGGCTTTATTGGTAAAGGTAATCGCAAGAATCCTATCTGGTTCTATTTCGTGGTCTTGGATTAAATGCGCTATGCGCATGGTGAGCACCCTTGTCTTGCCCGAACCTGCACCGGCAATAATTCTGAGATACTTTGCCTCTGCCAGCACAGCTTCTTTCTGGTTTTTATTTAAAAATGAAGTATCAATCATAGCATTCTCCGTTTCCGCACTATTATAACTTATGTGCGCGGGAAAACCCATGCTTTTAACCATCAAATGAAAGCATAACCTTATGAATTGATTGAATAATGATTTAGTGTATGACTATACTCCAGATTACAAGCAACCTAAACACAATTTCTGATGAACTAACTTTTTATTATTCCTGCCACCTCAGTAATATTCTGATTATTGCTTGCATTATAGAACATTTCAAAGAATTACCAATGTTAAGTGAAATGTAAGTTGAACTAATCAGTTTTGTATTGTTATGCGGTCGCATGTTTAAATTACACTTTGAAAATGTCAATACTACGCATAAACATAGGATTATTCCACCTTGTGGAGTACAGTTACCAACTTCTTGTGCCTCCTTGTCAGATAATCGAGGAGGAGCATTGTGGCTCGATGACTCTCGTTCACGACCAAAGTGAACCAGCAGTTTACTTGCAAAGCTGTCATGGCTTGATGCCTTACAACCTCAATCACGTCTGGATCACTCTGGCGTCATATCACTAATCAATAGCAAATAATATCTCGTTCTATTTCCTCTATTATTTCAAGTGCTATGTCCGCTATGTCTAAAGTATAAACAAAATTCAACCTTGGGTTGAAAATCCCTAATTTTGTAATGTTTTTATATACCTTTTGACCCGAATGCTGCCCCATAATCCAATACATTAACAATTGTAAAGTGTGTTTACTGGTAGGTTTAGATTTACTTACCTTAAAATCCCAAAGCGTATCAACCGTTAAGTAATCACCATCCCCTGTATTAACTGTATCTGTATAACCATTAGGTTCAAAAGTAAAACCATCTTGTATTATAGGCCCAAACTCTTCCCAAAACTTAACACTTCTTTCAACCATTATCTGAATATTTCCAATAGTTTCTAAATCGGGATTTGTTTCTTCCACACCTTTTGCCTTCATTGCTCCCATCGGATTTCTATACCAAACATCATATGTAACCATTTTACATGCGTTGATAACAGAATTATTATCTAGTCCTTTAATACCTTCCAATAATTCTTGAGCAGTTTTTAATGCGGATTTTTGTTTGAACAAATTCTCTGCGATCATTGCTCCCATGTAAGATATTTCAAATGCTTCTGAATTGTCAGCCCCCATAACAAATCTAGTCAGGTAATCAACCGCCAAACCTATTACAGAACCATGAACATTTTCCTGTTCATTTAGTATTTTTTCATCATCAATTTTTTGCAACTTAAATTGAGAAGGTTTGATATAACCACCTCTAGGCTGTTTTATTTCTCTTATTCTTTGTGTAACTGAACTCATATACTGATCACCTCTGAATTATCAAGCTAATAAATACCCACTGTTTTCAATATAAATTAAATATTCTATGCTTCCCTCTGTACTTTATACTATATCGCCACGAACAATGATTTTGTCTATTATATTTTGTTTATGTATTGATTGTATGAATAATTTCTTGGTAGAGTTTACTTGAGAGAGAAAATACAATAAATGATTTTTGCCTGAATTATTACCAACAAAAATAATTCTTTTATTTCCAAGTCAGGATGAAAAAAGCTTTCGGGGCAATGCAGTGGTCGTAGAAACTGGAATCCCATGACTTCATTCATGAGGAGTGTCAAAGCATTCCAGGCACCTGATTCCCATGAAAACCCCAACTCACAATTTCACATGTTATAATCTTGCCGAAGGATGTGAAAATATGATTTATACAGCAGATCAATGGAAAGACTACCGGTGCATTGATGCCGGTGATGGTGAAAAACTCGAAATATGGAAAGATACGATACTCAGAAGACCAGACCCACAGGCAATCTGGCCTAAGAGTAAGACTTGTAAAACATGGTATCAGGCAGATGCCATCTACCACCGTTCCAACAAAGGTGGAGGACAGTGGGAATACAACAAGAAGCTGCCTGAGTTCTGGACGATCAACTACAGAGACCTTACGTTCCGTGTCTCCCCTACCGGTTTTAAGCATACCGGTCTGTTTCCGGAACAGGCAGTCAACTGGGACTGGATGAGCAATCTCATCAAAGATCACAAGGATGAAGAAATCCGGGTGTTGAACCTGTTTGCCTATACAGGTGGAGCGACCATGGCATGCGCAAAAGCCGGGGCAGCAGAAGTTGTCCATGTGGACGCTTCCAAAGGTATGGTGCAATGGGCAAAGGAAAACAGAGACCTCTGTGGCTTGCAGGGCCACAAGATCCGCTTCATCGTCGATGACTGTCTGAAGTTTGTCGAACGTGAAAAACGCAGGGGCAGAACATACCATGGCATTTTGATGGACCCGCCAAGTTATGGTCGTGGTCCAAATGGAGAAATGTGGAAGTTTGAAAAAGAAATCACAGGACTCATCCGGGCATGTCTTGATATCCTTGACCCACATGCCCTGTTCTTCCTGATCAATTCCTATACAACAGGATTTTCTTCCATTGTCCTTGAGGACCTCCTCAAGACAACGGTTCTTGAAGAACATCCTGATGGTAAGGTAGAAACAGGAGAAATTGCCATTCCACTCATGGAAAGAGATCTTCTTTTGCCTTGTGGCATCTATGGCAGATGGGAGAGACTATGAAAGTCCTCTATGAAGACAACCATGTGCTTGCGGTAGTAAAACCGGTCAATGTCCCTGTACAGGGTGATGACAGTAAAGATGAAGATATGCTTTCCTTATGCAAAGCCTATCTCAAAGAGAAATACAACAAACCTGGCAATGTCTTTGTCGGCCTTGTCCATCGATTGGACAGACCGGTAGGAGGCTGTATGGTCTTTGCCAAGACAAGCAAAGGTGCGGCAAGACTTTCGGAAGCCGTGCGCACACACAAACTAGAAAAGGAATATGTGGCAGTGCTCGATGGCATTCCAAAAGAAAAAGAAGGCACATTGGAAGACTATCTCATCAAAGACAGCCGCACAAACATGGTCCATACCACAAAAGACAAAACCAAAGGCAAATATGCCCGTCTTCATTACAAAGTCATTGCTGAAAAAGATGGCAGAGCGCTTGTCCATATTCTTCTCGATACCGGAAGACCACACCAGATCCGTGTGCAGTTTGCAAGCCGTGGTACACCACTTCTCTTTGATCAGCGATATAACCCACATGCCACAAAGGGACAGATTGCCCTTTGGGCTGCACGTCTCACCTTTCCTCAACCCGTCACAAAAGAGCCCATTACCATAACTGACCTTCCTGCAGGGGGTCACTGGCATGGCTTTGAGGTACAGCTATGACAAAGAAGAAGACAAAAAAGAAACCAAAGAGGCATATCCGCAAGTCACTGGTTGTTATCTTTATATTGTTACTGGTGGCGATTGCGTCTTTGTTATTTGTGCCAAGATACCTCATCAATGAAAGAATCAAAGACCTTGGCTATAGTGATGCGGAAGTAGAAGCCATCCGTGAACAGGACCTTACAGAACTGATCCTCACCACAAAGAGCTATTCCCCCTACCTTGCCAAAGCAATACAGGAACACAACCTCAACACCGATTACCTTTCCCTCTATATCAATGTCAAAGATGACAGGGAGCTGACCGCAGATGACTTTCTTCTATATGACAGATTAAGGGACATCGGTTATGAAACCGATCAGTTACAAAACCTGTTTGGAACACTGGACTTCAAAGAAATCACACCATTACTTGTCTATACCTTCCAGTTCAATGAACAGACCTATATCGATGATGTTGTCGCTAATAGAGAAGTCTCATCCTCTGGTACCTTTACCTTATCGCACAGCTACCGGAATGACTACGATAGTACAACCATGATTGAAACACCGGTCGCAACAAGTCTTGTTAACAAACACTATATGTTGGCAGAAGGCTATGTACCAGAAGGACTGACAGCCATTTCATCAGAATATGCAGTAGATGGTATACAACTGCAGCAGGAAGCAGCAGATTCCTTCCTGCAATTTGCACAGGCTGCCTATAATGCCAACGTTCCCATCTATGCCATCAATGGCTATGTCTCTGCACAGGACCAGAACACCGCTTACCAGAACGCAGTGACCTGGTATGGAGAAAGTGCTGCAGACAGCTATGCGGCACGTGCCGGGGCATCTGAACACCAGAGTGGATTAGCTGTCAATATTGCGGTCGTTGGCGAAGACAATACAGACTTTTCCACCACAAATGCCTACCAGTGGACATCGCAAAACTGCACCAATTACGGTTTCATACTCCGCTATCCACAAGGTAAAGAAGCCATCACAGGCTTCAGCTATGAACCATCCCACTACCGCTATGTAGGAAAAGAAACCGCAAAGCAGGTAACTGAGAGTGGATTAACCTATGATGAATTCTATTGCCTGTACCTTGCCAACTGGAGTGATGAAAGCCTCAAACCAGCACAAGACATCCTGAAACAGGTCTACCCCACGAAGAAAGCTGCCTGACAAATGTCAGGCTTTTCTTACATCATCTCTTGTCAGTAAAACATTTCACTGCATCATGCCATTCCATGCATACATCTGATGTTGTTATCTTTAATTATTTTGATAAAATTATGATAATATCATGATAAGGAAAGGCAGTGACATTATGATTAATATCAGACCAATTTCAGATTTACGGAACCATTTTTCTGAAGTAGAAGACGAAGTGTTGTCCAAAGGAGAACCTGTCTTCCTCACCAAAAACGGATATGGTTCCATGGTTCTCCTCAGCATCGAACAATATGAAGATCTGACAAACGATATTGAGCTTGCCTTAGATGAGGCTGATAGACTTGCTGAACTATCAGACACTCGTTATTCCGGACAAGAAGTTTTCGATCGCATAAGGAGACGTATCCGTGACCAATAAGAATTATGAATTAAGAATTCTTCCCCTCTTTGAAGATGACCTTAATCATATAACCGACTATTTTATTCATCGTTTGAAAAACATTGATGCTGCGGAATGTCTTGTTGACGATGTCGAATCTGCCATATACGAAAGACTATCCGCCCCAGAATCATTTGAGACTTTTCATTCAACTCACGATCATACGCATCCATACTATCGTATCAAAGTAAGAAATTTCTTCATTTTCTATGTTGTCATTGGAAATGTCATGGAAGTGCGGCGGATT
>CAJKOS010000097.1 GCA_905201565.1 uncultured Erysipelotrichaceae bacterium | reverse complement strand
CTCCGACTTCTATAAGTCGGAGTAGTTCACATTTGCAGGAATGATAGCGATTACATTAGACGATTTTACATAAATCTAACATTTCATACCTTTTGAACTTTACATGGATTTTGAATAATACACGTGTACCAAATAAAAGGAGAGAAAGAAAACGGTATGAAAAATTTCAAATTTGCTTCTGCATTGCTCGCTGGTGTAACAGCTATGAGCCTTGTAGCATGTGGTGGAAACACTGATGCTGAAAGCACAGCTTCTGCTGATGCATCTTCCACAGAAGAAACCGCTGCTGAAACAGTATCTGGCTCTGTAACAGCTTCTGGTTCTTCTGCTCTGCTTCCTCTTGCACAGGATGCAGCTGAAAAGTTCATGGAAATCAATCCTGACTGCATCGTTACTGTAAACGGTGGTGGTTCCGGTACTGGTCTCCAGCAGGTTTCTGAAGGTTCTGTAGATATCGGTAACTCCGACGTTTACGCTGAAGAAAAGCTTGATGCAGCAGCTGCTGCTGAACTCGTTGACCACGAAGTTGCAGTTATCACAGTAGCACCAGTTGTTAACCCTAATGTTGGTGTTACAGATCTTTCCAAGGAAGACCTCATCGGTATCTTCACTGGTGAAATCACAAACTGGAGCGAAGTTGGTGGTGAAGACATGGATGTCATCCTCGTCACAAGACCTTCTTCTTCCGGTACAAGAGCTCTGTTCTCCCAGTATGCACTCGATGGTGCTGAAGAAGCAAGCAACGCAGCTCTTGAGTCTGATGACTCCGGTACACTGACACAGACAATTGCTACTACAGATGGTGCAATTGGTTACCTCGCTCTGTCTTACATCACAGACGATGCTGGTGTTGAACCGGTTTCCATCGATGGTGTTGAACCAAACCTCGAAAACACATACAACGGAACATACACAGTCTGGGGCTATGAGCATATGTACACAAAGGGTGAAGCTGAAGGTGCTGTCAAGGCATTCATCGACTACATCTCTGGTGACGAATATGCTGAAAGCATGGAAGGCATGGGATATGGCGCTGTATCCAAGCTTTCCGATGAAGCTGTAGCTAGCCACGAATAATAAGACGGTAAAGTAACTCCGTCAGGGGCAGGCGTATATCGTCTGCCCTTGTTTTTGGAAAGGGTAAAAGGATATGAAATCACGTAGAAAGTTTTCAGATAAGGCGTGGCGTACGATTATCGTAGCTACCGGTATGCTTATTATCGTGCTCACCATCGCTATGGGTGCCTTCCTTGTCTACAGAGGTTCTGGTACCTTTACAATTTATGGTCATTCCATCACAGAATTCCTGTTCTCTTCTGACTGGGCACCAAATGATAGTGCTACAGAAGGCGGGGGCACTGTTGGTGCAGCCGTTTATATTGTCGGTTCGCTTCTCACATGTGGTCTTGGACTGTTGATTGCCGTACCATTTGCAGTAGGTGCAGCGATCTTCATGGTAGAAATCGCACCAGAACTTGGTGAAAAGATTCTCCGTCCTGCTACAGAAATTTATGTCGGTATTCCATCTGTTGTTTACGGCTGGATTGGTCTGACGGTTCTTGTTCCATGGATCCGTGACACATTCAATGCCAAGATGGGTGGTTTCTCCGTCATTGCTGCTGCAATTGTTCTTGCGGTCATGATCTTCCCGACGATCGCTACAGTATCTGCCGATGCCCTCAAGGGTGTTCCGGATGCTTATCGTCAGGGTGCGTTTGGTCTTGGTTCCACAAGATGGCAGGTAATCCGCAAGGTTGTCCTTCCTGCTGCAAAGCCTGGTATCTTTGTCGGTATCATCATGGGTCTTGCAAGAGCATTTGGTGAAGCACTTGCGGTTGCCATGGTTATCGGTAAGACACGTGCCTTCCCGACATCTCTGCTTTCTCCGACAAACAACCTGACAGCAGCGATTGCTTCTGATATGGGTAATACAGCAAGTGGTGGTGAACACAACCTCGCTCTTTGGACGATGGCTCTGCTTCTGTTTATCATCTCACTCATCTGCATTTTCCTGATTCATATGATTTCTGGTAAAGGAGAGGCGAAAAAAGCATGAAAGATAACAAAGAAAAAGTGATTGCCAGAGCGATGTTCTTCGAACGCATCATGACGGGTGTGTTCTGGGCAGTCGGTGCATTTGTCCTCGGCTTCCTCGTCGTTCTGACAGGCTATATCATCATCAAGGGTATTACATCCTACTATCCTGGTATTCTCACCACAACAAGTGAGGGTATTCTCAACCAGCTGTGGAATACGGTCTATCTCGTATTGCTGTCACTGCTCATTTCTGTTCCACTTGGTATTGGTGCAGGTATCTACATTGCAGAATATGCAAAACCTGGTAAACTGCTGAACTTCCTCAGCATCTGTATTGAAGCACTTTCTTCCATTCCATCTATCGTTATCGGTTTGTTTGCTTACCTCGTATTTATTCTCTATACAGGTAGCTCATGGAATCTGTTCGCCGGTGCTCTTGCCGTTTCGATTCTTTCTCTTCCTTTGATCACAACAACGACAAGAGACGCATTTGAAGCTCTTCCTTCAGGATATAAGGAAGGTGCGTTCGCACTTGGCGCAAATCACTGGGAAGTTATCCGCACAGTTCTGTTACCAGCAGCTTTCTCGAGAATTCTCACCGGTATCATCATGGCTGCCGGCAGAGGCTTCGGTGAAGCAGCTGCACTGCTCTATACAGCAGGTCAGAGTACAGCTATCAACTGGAACAACTGGAATCCTTCCTCTGTCACATGTCCTCTCAACCCATTCAGACCAGGTGAAACACTTTCCCTGCACATCTGGGTTATGAGAACTGAGGGTTCCCTGAATCCGCATTCCAATCAGATCGCAAGCTTTGCCAGCATGGTGCTCGTTCTGATCTCCCTGTCTGTTTCAATTGGTTTGAGAAGTTATTCCAGTCACCTGGAAAGAAAGAGGACCGGAAAATGAGTGAAAAGATTATTGAAGCAAAAGATTTTGATTTCTGGTATGGTGACTTCAAGGCACTGTCCAAAATCACTCTGGATGTAGAAAAGAATGAAATCCTTGCCCTGATCGGTCCTTCCGGCTGTGGCAAGAGTACATTCCTCAAGTCCATCAACCGCATGAACGATTTCGTCAAGGGCACAAGAACCGGTGGTGAAATCAAGTTCGATGGAATGGATATTTACAAGAACATGAATACAATCATGTTACGAAAGAGAATCGGCATGGTCTTCCAGCAGCCAAACCCATTCCCACAGAGCATCTATGACAATGTTGCCTATGGACCACGTATCAATGGTATCCGCGACAAGAAGACACTGGATGAAATTGTGGAAAAGGCACTAAAAGGTGTAGGTATCTGGGATGAAGTCAAGGACAGACTCAAGGATAATGCGATTGGTCTTTCCGGTGGTCAGCAGCAGCGTGTGTGCATTGCCCGCACTATTGCGACAGAACCGGATATCATCCTGATGGATGAACCGACATCTGCACTTGATCCGATTGCGTCCAGTACAATTGAAGATCTCACCATTGAACTCAAGAAGGATTATACGATTGTCATCGTCACCCACAACATGCAGCAGGCTATGCGTGTTGCCGACAGAACCGCATTCTTCTATCTTGGTGAACTCATTGAAGTAGGAGATACAGAACAGATCTTCTCCATGCCTCGTGAGCAAAAGACACAGGAATATATCGGCGGTGTATTCAGCTGATTGATGAGAAGGTACACATTTGTGTATCTTCTTTTTTATACGAAAAAGTGGTACCGCAGTACCACTTCTATTCGATATCGATATCTAATGGTTCATCGAGATGCTCAGATACGTATTTGCCATTCTTTTTCCGCTGTCTTACACATTCTGTGAGCAGATATTCAATCTGTCCGTTGACGGAACGGAAATCATCTTCTGCCCATGCCGCTATGTCATTGTATAGTTTCTCACTGAGTCTCAGGGGAATCTGTTTCTTGTTCACTTAATATAGACTTCCCGAATTGACGACAGGCTGGGCATCATGATTGCCACACAATACGACAAGCAGATTGGAAACCATGGCAGCTTTACGTTCTTCATCGAGTTCGATCGTTCCGTTTTCCTTCAACCTCTCAAGTGCCATCTCTACCATACCCACAGCACCATCCACAATCATCTTGCGGGCATCGATGACCGCAGCTGCCTGCTGTCTCTGCAACATGGCTGCTGCAATTTCCGGGGCATAGGCGAGGTAGGTGATCCTTGCTTCAAGGATTTCAAGACCTGCAATTTCTACTTTCTGCTGGATCATTTCTCGGATTCTTTCTGCCACAACAGTTGTAGAACCGCGCAGGCTTCCATCATCTGCCATACCATCACCGGTTGTGTCGATGTTTTCCGCAACATCATATGGATAGATCTTGACGATTTCTCTTACAGCAGAGTCACATTGAAGGGAGAGGTATTCCTTGTAGTTATCGACATTGAAGACAGCTGCTGCCGTGTCATTGACTTTCCAGATGACCGCAACACCAATTTCAACAGGATTGCCGAGGACATCATTGACCTTTTGTATGGCATTGGACAATGTCATCTGTTTCAGGGATATCTTTTTGCCAGACGCTTCTGCAGTGTTGATGTTGATATTTGTGGTTATGCCAGTGGCTTTGTCCACATCTCCACTCTGTCCAAGTTTGGTACCTGCAGCAGGGTTGATGGCTGTGCAGAAAGGATTGACGAAGTAGAAACCAGGTTCACGGATTGTGCCGATGTAGTCACCAAACAGAGTCAATACAATGGCTTCCTGTGGCTTGATGACCTTCAGACCGCATAGAGGTATCCATAACAGGCAGAATGCGATGATGCTGAGAATTATCGGCAGGAAGATGTCATTGGCTGCTGAGATGATGAATACAGCAATGTCAATGACATAGAGGGCAAGTATCAGTAACAATACGACCATGCCATTTTTCTTTGTAGAATAGATTTTCTCTTTCATATGAGTTACTCCTTTTTGATATCCAAATGATATCATATTAATATTGCGTTTGGAAGAGGGTTATTGTGCTATGAAAATTGTTTCTGTTCTATGAGAATGTTTACATGAATATGAAACTTTAGTATAATAACTTGGTAAGGGAGTTTCATTCATGAGTGAAATTGAAAATAACGCATTTTTCTGGATGAAGATAGAAACACTTTTTCTTTCTGGAAAACTGAATCTGACAAAGAAAAAAGGAGAAGTCCATCCTGTTTTCAAAAATCTGATCTATCCAACGGACTATGGACACCTGGGAGACACAAAGAGTGTCTCGGATGAAGGGGTGACCGTCTATGCGGGTAGTGGTGACCGCAACCAGATCACCGCACTTGCCATTGCGGCGGATATCCTGACAAAGGAACTGGATGTCAAGATGCTGATTGGATGCACAGAGGAAGAAACAGATCAGATTTTGCACTTTTTGAACCAGACTGATTATCAGAAAACAGTTCTGATCAGAAGGGGTACAGAAGTGCCTTCCTGGGCTTATACGGACAATTGAGGCAATATGCCTCTTTTTTAGTTGTCTTGTGTTATGAAATCTGAAATAATGAAGGCAGGAAGGTAATTTATACTATGAAACTGATCATTGAAGACACTGAAGAAAAGATGAGCGAAAGCTGCATGATGATTGTTCTTGGAGCGATGATGCAGGACAAGCGGGTGAACATCTCCCTGACGTCCGGCCGTTCTCCACGTACCATGTACAAGATGATGATCCCCTATGTAAAGGATCAGGAAAAGTACAAGGACATCCAGTACTACCTGTTTGATGATGCACCATATGTTGGTGAAAAGCATGGACCAAACTGGAAGGAAATGCATGAGATTTTCTTTGATGATGCAAACATTCCAGATGAAAGAATCCACTGCATTGATGCGGAAAACTGGAGCACCTATGACAAAGAGATTGCGGAAGCTGGCGGTATTGATGTCATGGTCATCGGTCTTGGCTGGGATGGACATTTCTGCTCCAACTGCCCGCGCTGCACACCACTTGACAGCTACAGCTATGAAATGGAACGCGCAAAGAAAAGAGCAGTCAATCCAACTTATCCAGAACGTCCTGAAGCACCGGTCATCTACACCATGGGTCCTAAGAGCCTGATGCGTGTCAAACACCTCGTCATGATAGTCAACGGCAAAGAGAAAGCGGAAATACTTAAGAAGGTGCTCGATTCACCAATTACGGATGAACTGCCATCTACTGTGCTCAAGCTACATCCAAACTTCACCATCATTGCGGACAAGGATGCCGCATCTCTTCTAAACCCGGAAGATTACAAAAACTGGTGAGAAACAAAAAGAAGTCTTCGGACTTCTTTTTTAATGCTTCATAAAATTTATTTTTATATTTATAGCTTAGCTTAAATATCTCTAGATTAAGATAGATATCTAATTGATTAATTTTAGTAATATAACGTGTATTTACACATGTATTCTTATTAATTTGTACAATCTGTTTAGAACCAATCTCTTTTAATATCACCTTTAAAGGTTTATAGAGATGATAGTTCTTTTCTTTTGTATATATTGTAGTGAGATGTTCATGTGTATGTATGTAGATAATATGATTAATAGGAATAGAAATATCCTGGTAATTATACTTGAAATGATAATAATCACGAGAATGAAAGAATGTGCATAATATGAAAGGAATATCTTTTTCTAGACTATTTTCAAATATATAGTAAAAAGGCTGATAGATGACAGTTTCAGGACCTAATGGGTGATTGGTAACTATCACAATAAAAGCCTTTTTATTTATATTTCTTATTCTTGGTATATCTTCAAGTGTATCAGTAAAACACAAATCTGCAGGAATAAGAGTGTTAGATATTGTATAAGGATGATGTAGATGATAATCAAGTATATTGGTTATTGTTTCTGTTATATGAGAATTTGAATGTACTATAGAAATAATCATGAGATCCCACCACCTATTAAATAAAAAAAGGACTACTAATAGTCCTTGAGCGTGTA
>CAJKOS010000096.1 GCA_905201565.1 uncultured Erysipelotrichaceae bacterium | reverse complement strand
AAAACGTTTGTGTGGCTATTTGTGTGGATAGTATGTGGGGTAGTTTCAATGGCTGCTTCAAAGTATGAATGGAGAAGACACGATGCATAAACTGACGATAGAAAATCTCAATAAAACATATGGCAGGGTGAAGGCGCTGAACGATTTCAGCTATACATTCACACCTGGTATTTATGGTATTCTTGGTGCTAACGGGGCTGGCAAAAGCACCTTGTTTGGTTTACTGACAGATACACTTCGCCACCAGTCTGGAGAGATCTTGTGGGATGGTGAAGATATTTTGAAACTGGGCAGAAGTTTCAGAAAAGAACTTGGCTACATGCCACAGTCACAGGGCTATTATCCGGAAATGAGTGCGCGGGAATTTCTATTCTATATGGGTGAACTCAAAGGTATTCCCCGCAGGGAAGTGGCAGATGAAGCGGACAGGATGTTAATGATGGTTGGATTGAAGAAAGTAGCCAATCGCAAACTTGGTCAATATTCTGGTGGGATGCGGCAAAGGGCACTGCTTGCGGCAGGAATGCTTGGATCACCATCTCTTTTGATACTGGATGAACCTACTTCTGGTGTAGATCCAAGGGAACGTATCCGCATCCGCAGTATTATTTCAGAACTTGCCCGTGACAGGATTGTATTACTGGCGACACATGTTGTTACAGATGTGGAATGCATTGCTAATGAAGTGCTGCTATTGAAAAAGGGGAAGCTTTTATGTTCTGGAACACCAGAAGAACTGATTACATCTATAGCAGGAAAGGTGGCAGAAAAGAAATGTACACCGGAAGAAATTGTAATGTATCAAAAGCGGTACGGATTTGGTTCTTTATACCAACGTCAGGATGGACAGGTATTGCGGCTTGTCGGCGACAGACTTCCTGATGAGTTTGGAATTGTTACTGATGAACTGGGGCTTGAAGAAGTATATCTCTATTATTGTGCACGAAGAAGGGCGGCAAGATGAACTGGAGAAATCCGGTTTTTTCTTTCTTTATATGGATCATTAAACTTGTGAAAATAATATCAGATAGAAACTTGTGAAAATACTCTCAGAAAGCTTGTGAAAATACTCTCAGAAAACTTGTGAAAATACTCTCAGATAGTATTGACATAGGTGGTTAGTCATATTAAACTAACTGAGTAAGTTAGTTATAACTAATTAGAAAGAAGGGATTGTATGATGCCTCTTGCCCTGGCTGATGAAAAGCAGGAATACATTGTGATGAAAGTAGGCGGATCTGCAGCGCAGAAACAACATCTTGCGGATCTTGGTTTTGTGGCAGGCGCAAAAGTGATGCCAATATCCCACGTCAGTGGAAGTGTGATTGTCAATATTAAAGATACGCGCGTTGCGATCGGTAAAGACCTCGCAATGAAAATTTATATTTAAGGGAGGATGTTATGACACTGAAAGAAGTCAAAATCGGCAGTACGGTAACGGTTGTCCGTATCAATGGTGAAGGTGCTGTCAAACGTCGCATCATGGACATGGGAATCACAAAAGGTACAGAGCTCTATGTGCGCAAAGCCGCACCGCTCGGTGATCCAATTCAGGTATCGGTTCGCGGGTATGAGCTTTCCTTGCGAAAAGCGGATGCAGAAATGATTGAAGTGAAGTAAAGGGGAAATGTATGAGTGAGAAGAAAATCAGAATAGCGCTTGCCGGTAACCCAAATAGTGGCAAGACAACATTGTTCAATGCATTGACCGGATCCAACCAGTTTGTTGGTAACTGGCCTGGTGTAACAGTGGAAAAGAAAGAAGGCAGATTAAAGAAGCACAACGATGTTGTGATCGAAGACCTTCCGGGTATTTATTCACTTTCTCCATATACAATGGAAGAAGTCGTTTCAAGAAACTATCTTGTTAATGACAAGCCGGATGCCATTTTGAATATTGTGGATGGCACAAACCTTGAAAGAAACTTGTATCTCACAACACAGCTTTTGGAAGTTGGTGTGCCGGTTGTCATTGCTGTCAATATGATGGATCTTGTCCGTAAGAATGGTGACACGATCAATATTGAACAGCTGTCCAAGACACTTGGCTGTCCGGTATATGAAATTTCCGCACTGAAGGAAACCGGTATTATGGAAGCTGCTGAAGGTGCAGTAAAAGCCGCAAAGAGCGGTACTGTCATTCCGGCACATACATTCAGCGGTCCGGTAGAACATTGTCTGGCACATATTGAGGAACACTGCCTTGAAGGTGTTGCGGAAAACCAGAAGAGATGGTATGCCATCAAGATCTTTGAAAGAGATGACAAAGTTCTTGCGACCATGAATATGGACGAAAAGACAAAGGCATCTGTCGAAGAACATATCAAGGAAACAGAAAAGGAAATGGATGATGATGCGGAATCCATCATCACCAATGAACGCTATATTTACATCGCTTCTATCCTGAAGGGCATTTATAAGAAGAAGGGTGCTGGTGAACTATCCGTTTCCGATAAGATCGACCAGATTGTCACAAACAAGTGGCTTGGTCTTCCGATCTTTGCGGTAGTCATGTTCATCGTCTACTATGTTTCTATTCAGACTATCGGTACGATGGCTACAGACTGGGTCAACGATGGATTGTTTGGTGATGGCTGGTTCTGGGGAGGCAGCGGCAGAGAAGTTTACGATGAAGCTTCTGGTGAGTTTGCTGTAGCTGATGAACGTGCAGGTCAGTATATCGATGCTGCTGTTGAAGAAGGTGCTGCAGAATATGATGGAGAAGAACTTGTCATCCTTGATCAGGATGCCTTCGAATCCATCACATTGAGCGAAGCAGTCGTTCATGATGATGAAGGTAACATCGATGAAGAAAATGTCATCGCTGATTACACATTCGCTGATTATGAAGCAGATGCGGCAGTTGAAGAACCAGATCCATCTGAATATGGACCATGGCAGAATGGTCTTCCAGTTATGGTAGAAGAAGGATTGACAGCGATCAATTGTGCACCATGGTTAATGGATCTCATCCTCAACGGTATCATTGCCGGTGTTGGTGCAGTACTTGGCTTCCTTCCACAGATGCTCGTATTGTTCTTCTTCCTTGCAATCCTTGAATCATGTGGTTACATGGCACGTATTGCCTTCGTCATGGACCGTGTCTTCCGTAAGTTTGGTCTTTCCGGTAAGTCCTTCATCCCGATGCTTGTCGGTACAGGATGTGGTGTGCCAGGTGTCATGGCTTCCCGTACGATTGAAAATGAACGTGACAGAAGAATGACAATCATGACAACAACCTTCATTCCATGTTCCGCTAAACTGCCGATCATCGCATTGATCGCCGGTGCATTCTTCAATAACTCCGGTTTTGTGGCATGGTCTGCTTACTTCCTCGGTATTGCAAGTATTGTACTTTCCGGCATTATGCTCAAGAAGACAAAGATGTTTGCGGGTGATCCGGCACCATTCGTCATGGAACTTCCGGCATACCATATGCCAACAGCTTCCAATATTCTGCATTCCATGATGGAAAGAGGTTCCTCCTTTGTCAGAAAAGCCGGAACAGTCATCCTGCTTGCGACAATCTTTGTCTGGTTCACAAGTTCCTACGGATTCACCGATGGTGGATTTGGTGCAGTTGAACAGAGCGAATCTATCCTTGCTGTGATTGGTAATACATTCAAGTGGATCTTTATCCCGCTTGGCTGGGGTGAATGGCAGCCGACAATGGCAACAGTTACAGGTCTTATCGCCAAGGAGAATGTCGTTGGTACAATGGGTGTTCTCTATGGTGCTGGTGAAGTTGCTGAAAACGGCTGGCAGATATTCAATATGCTCAATGCTGCATTTGGCGGCAGCTACCTCGCTGGTTATTCCTTCCTTGCCTTCAACCTGTTGTGCGCACCTTGCTTTGCCGCTATTGGTGCAATCCGCAGAGAGATGAACAATGCGAAGTGGACATGGTTTGCGATCGGTTATCAATGCGGATGGGCATATGTCGTAGCCCTCATCATTTACAATATCGGTAATCTTGTACTCTTTGGCACATTCAATATCTGGACAGTTGTTTCGCTTGCCCTTATTGCGGGTATCATTTACATGCTTGTCCGTCCATATCATGAAGCACAAGTGCTGAAGACGACAGAGGCGAAATAAATAGCGATGGGTACAGCGGTAATCCTTGCTATTCTTATCGTAATCATATTTATCGGGATACGCTCAACTGTCAAAAGAGCCGCAACAGGATGTTGTGGAGGTGGTGGTGAAAAGATCAGACGGATCAAACCGTCTGATCCTGACCGCAGCCATTATCCATATGAAGTCGATCTGACGGTCGATGGAATGATGTGTGAAGGATGTGAAACAAAGGTGTCCAACGCACTGAATCTTCTCAACGGTGTTTATGCAAAAGCAGATCATTCTGCAGGTGTAGTCAACGTACTTCTCAAACAGAAATTGGACGAAAAAGACCTGATAAACATCGTCAACGGAATTGGTCCATATGTTGTCATTCAGACAAAATGGATCAGAAAGTAATGAAGCAGCCGAAAGGCTGTTTCTCTTAACGGTATGAGTTAGTCATAACTAACATTTAAGGAATATGTCAGAAGAAACGATTGTAAGATATTGTGCCCCTACATTATCCGGGCTGAAAACAGCAAGTCTGTTTACGAGCACCTATCGTGACAGGAAGTCCTTACAGATGGATATTTGTGAACTGAACAGGATCCTGGAACAGGGTGGCATGCACGCATCAGTACTTGGCTTTACCCAATCCGCCGCAAGGATTTATATCTATCGCAGGGCAATGCTTGAGAAAGATCTTTCAGCAGAGAAAACAAAAGAGATACTGCAGTTGTTAGGCTATGAAACTGACAGCGTGGACAAATGTCTTGCAAGACTCCTCGAACGTCTTTCTGAAGATGGCTTTCCCCATGAAATCGGTTTGTTTCTGGGTTACCCGGTTATGGATGTGATCGGTTTTATGGAAAATAGAGAATGTCTGTTTTCCGGACTCTGGAAGGTATATGGCAATGTAGAGGAAACAAAACAGGTTTTTGCGGCATATGACAATTGTACAAAATCCTATGCATGTGCACTTGCACAGGGAAAAACACTACAGGATCTTATACGGAGGTAAAAGAAAATGAGTAAGGTTGCAGTGATTTATTGGAGTGGCACGGGTAACACCGCAGCGATGGCAGATGCTGTTGCTCAGGGTGTAGAGAGTGCTGGAGGCAAAGCAGAAGTAATAACTGCTGATGCATTTGATGCTGGTTCTATGGGCAGTTATGATGCTTTTGCCCTGGGTTGTCCGGCAATGGGTATGGAAGTATTGGAAGAAACAGTATTTGAACCGATGCTTTTATCCATTGAAGGCATGTTGTCCGGCAAGAAGGTTGGTTTGTTTGGCAGCTATGGCTGGGGTGATGGCACATGGATGCACAACTTCGAGGACAGGGTAAAGGATGATGGCGCAATTCTTGTGGATGATGGTGTCATCGCCAATGGTTATCCGGATGCGGATGCACTTGCTTCCTGTGAAAACCTCGGCAAAATGCTTGCCTGATGATCAGAGAGAGCCTGCACATTGCAGGCTTTTTTGCATATATGGCAAAATGAGAGGAAATCATGTAAAATAAATGGGATTTTATTTGAATGAGGCTTACATGAGTGAGAGAAAAGACACAAAAAAAGAACAGGTAAAAAAGAGTATTGTACTGAGTGGTCTTGTTGGTACTGCCGGACTCTTCTTTGCCAAGTTGTTAGGACTGTTTTATTCCATACCGCTGTCTTCTATTCTTGGCAGCGATGCCTACATGAGCTACTACGGTACAGCATACCGGATCTACAGCTATATTCTCAATGTATTTACCGCTGGCTTTCCATTTGCCGTATCAACACTGGTCGCAAAGTATACCGTGCGCAATGATGCAAGGGCTCTGCGTAAGATCAAACAGCTTTCCAATATGTTGATGGGCTTTACCGGTTTTATCGGTATGGTCCTCCTGTTTGTGCTTTCCTGGCCTTTGGGAACACTTGTGGCAGGCAGTGCTGGTTCATCGGTGATGGGCAACTGCCTTCGCATCTTGTCACTTGCTATCTTCTTTGTTCCACTGCTATCGAGCTTCCGCGGCTTCTGGCAGGGACGCAAGGAAATGGGCGAATATGCCGTTTCCCAGGTATTTGAACAGGTATTCCGTGTTGGATTTTTGTTGTCGATGGCATATCTTATCGTCTATGTATTGCATCTCGACAGCAAATATGCCCTCTACACAGCTGTACTTTCCACAAGTATTGCGGCTATTGCCGGCATCTTGCAGATAGTCAGATTTGACAAGAAGAACTATGTCGAAATAGAAGAAGATGCATGCCATCAGACAACAAAGACGGTCCGCAAGAAGAAACTCTTCAAAGAGTTCATCGCCCTTGCGATTCCCTATCTGCTTGTGGCGGTATTTGGTTATTCGGATGATATTTATAACTCCATCCTGTTGCCTGTAGGTCTTCAGGTCCATGGTTATAGCAATGAAGAGATGAATATCATCCTTTCTGCCTTCAACTATGTCGGTACGAAGATGACCGCCATTCCGATGATCCTTTCACCAGGTTTTGCGGCTGCTCTGATTCCCCATATTACTGCTGCCCGGACAGAAGGGGATTACAAGAAGGTTGGTCGCAATGTTGTGGACTGTCTGAATATTATCTGGTATATCGGACTTCCGGTAGCCTTCTGCATATTCCTGTATGCAAAGGATATCTACCACATCCTCTTCTATACAGCAGATCCTGAAACTGCCGCAAACTGTCTCAGATGGCTTGCCATTGAAGGGTTTCTTGCAACGATGACACCGGTTGTCACAAATCTTCTCATGGCACTTGGCATGCGCAAAGAAGCTTTGAAGGTATTGCTTGTCAACCTGTTGATCAAAGGTATCATCATGGTACCGCTCATCTGGCTCATTGGTTATCCAGGCTGTGTATTGTCCATTGTGCCTGGTAATATTTATATCATCGTGCACAGTTTCAAGGTTATGAAACAAAAGTATGGCATCCATTTCAAAAAGGTATGGCTTTTTTTTTTT
>CAJKOS010000095.1 GCA_905201565.1 uncultured Erysipelotrichaceae bacterium | reverse complement strand
AGGGAAGCCAAAAGCTTCCTGGAAGCTCCGACTTCTATAAGTCGGAGTAGTTCACCATATTGATTGAAGAAGAACATGGGACACAAGAAAACAACACCATCAAGAAGTCCGACAATAACAAAAAAGCCGCTGATAAGCGACTTTCTCAATGCAGGGCGACTATAGGGACTCGAACCCTAGAATGCTGGAGCCACAATCCAGTGTGTTAACCAACTTCACCATAGCCGCCGTGTGCATTGATTATGTTACAGGAAAGAGAATGTTAAATCAAGCATTTTTTTACTTTTTTTCTATGATTGTTCTCCTGTTTGGGTTTCTGCTGCAGTAAGCAGGGATTGTAAATAGGTATAGATTGGTGAATCCGTCACCCTTTCTGCTTCCAGTTCTGTATCATAAGAACTGCTTGAAGCAAAGAGTCTCACTTCTCCGGTGAGCTCTGCCATATTGAGAAGTTCTACATCTTCCCTTTTCACAGCAAGCAGAATCAGATATGGAACACCAGTACTCTCTGGATCATCAAGAGATATTCCCTGATGATCTTTGATATCGATGACCCGGGCATGATTGAGAATATTCCCGGTGAGTGGTGTCTTGTTTTCCAATTCGAGAGAGAGATGTACATCCACCCTTTGTCCTGATGCAATACTCCCTGCGCCAGAAAGATCTGTTTCCAATGTGAAGACCGCCTGTCCTTCTTTGAGTTGTAGCTCAGGATGGTCAGGAAGTGTAGCAGGATCATGAATCATAGAAGCATAGATGGGAGAGCCTGCAGGTATCATGCCCTGAATGTCTGTATATTTACCAATGACTTCTTCTTTGGCAAGACAGGCATTCTGCAGATAATTCTCTGGAATGGAAATCTCCACAAGATCTTCTTCTGTGATTTGTGTTCTTGGTGGAATGTCCCTTGCTGCAACTACCGTAGTGACCATGGCAATGCGGTAATCCGCATAAGTACGAGAGGCAAATATGCATGCGGAGGCAAGGGAGATGGAAGCGAGAATGATAAAGATTACTTTTCTGACTAACATATAAGTCATCTCCTTTCACTATATGTATTGTCAGAAAAACGGATGTTCCACAAAAAAAGTGCAGATTTTTTATATCTGCACTGTAAGTTCAATTGATCAAAGACCATTTTCAGCCATATAGGCTTTAATCTTTTCTTTCTGATCAGCTTTGCAAGGCTTGCAATCGTCGATGTGAGATGTACCATCCACAAGAGCCTGGGCCATACCAGAACATCCCGGATTTCCACATCCACCGCAGTTATACCCCGGCAGCATTGCCAGAATATCCGCAACACGTGTATCTTCCTTGACGGCGAGCTTTTTGCCGGCAAAGCCAAGTCCGATACCGATGATTGCGCCAAGAACAAGCATCAGACCAACTGCTTTAATGATTTCCATGATCCAGTTCCTCCTTGATTTTCTTCATCATATCCCCCCGGATTGCACAATCCGCAATCCCACATGCCTGACAGTCCGGATGAAGGTTTTCACACCCCTCCGGAACCGGTGTCTTCTTGTTCATACGGTAAGAGATTACTACCAGCAAGAACAATGCAACAACAAGGCCAATAGCGAGGACTACTCTCATAGCTTATACCAGTCCGGCAAGAGACCCAAAGGCCAGTGCCATGATACCAGCAATCACGAAGGCAATCGGATTACCCTGGAATGCTTTAGGAATATCATTGCTCTGCAGTCTTGTACGAATGGTCGCAAAGATGACGAGCATCAGCATGAAGCCGAGTGGAACAGCAATGGAGTTCACCATGGTTTCGATCAGATTGTAGTTCTGTGTAATGTTATCCATAGCAACATAAAGAACTGTGCAGTTTGTCGTGATCAAAGGAAGATAAATTCCAAGACTCTTATAAAGAGAAGGGCTTGTCTTCTTGACAAACATTTCAACAAGCTGTACGAAAGCCGCAATGAGCAGGATGAAGCAGATCAGTTCCATGTACTCAAGTTCAAATGGAACAAGAATGAAATGATACAGTCCCCAGGAAAGAACAGATGCACAGAAGATGACGAATGTGACCGCACATCCCATGCCGAAGGCTGAGTCAAGTCTTGTGGAAACACCCATGAACGGGCACATACCCAGAAACTTGGAAAGAATGATGTTATTAATCAGCATAGCGCTGATAAACAATGTGAAGAGATTCATTATTCAGCCCCCTTTCTGCTCTTGCTTTCCTTATACATTGCAATTGCTGCCGCAAGCAGTGCAAAGGTGAAGAACGCACCAGTCTGGCTTGTGAAAAGCCCGATCTCATATCCTGCAGGCAATATCTGCAAAGAGAAGATTGTCGCATTGGTAAATGGGTTGGACAGTGTCAATGCACCAGTACCGAGAATCTGTCTGATCAAGGACATCGCAAACAGAGAACATGTATAGGAAACACCCATCATGAGACCATCTGCTGCAGACTTGCCAACCGGATTCTTGGACGCAAATGCTTCAGCACGGCCAAGGATGATGCAGTTAACAACGATCAGATCAATGAATGCACCAAGTGCTGCATAAAGATCTGTTGTATATGCCTGCATAAACATCTCAACGACCGTAACGAGCGTTGCGATGATGACGATGTAAACCGGAATATGAATGTCATCCGGTGTGATGTTTCTCACACAGGAGACAAGGATATTGGACAATACGAGAACAACTGTAACGGCAACACCCATACCGAGGGCATTGTTGATATTTGTTGTGATGGCAAGTGTAGAACAAATGCCAAGATACAGACCAAATACAGGGTTCTGTGTCAGAAGCTTGTCAAAGAAGCTTGTCTTTTTCTTTTCACTCATTTTCACTTACCCCTCTTAGTTTCCAAGAACAGATGGAAGAAGTGCCTGTGCAGCTTCAATACCATCTCTTACCGCAGTGGAAGTCAATGTCGCACCAGAAAGCATTGGAATCTCATCGCCTTCCGCAATGCCGACATATGTGCTGTAGAACTCTTCTTCGAAGACTCTTGAACCAAAACCATCTGTCTCACTGCTCTCCAGTGGAACAAATCCGGAAATAGCACCTTCTGTGTCAAAACCGACCATGAAGGTCAGACCAGAACTGGAATAACCTGTACCATTCAGGGTAAAGATCACACCTTCATCCCCTGCTGTATAAATCGCATCGACGTGACCCGTTGTATCTTCAGCAATATAATCCTCTGTCACATCGGTGAACTCAGCACCCGGATAGATGATTTCCAGAGAATCCTTCACTGTCGCAAGGGCATTTTCAGCAATAATCGGTGCTGTGATACTGTTGACCACAGAAAGGAAAAGACCACATACTGCGCAGAGAACACCGAGCAGTACCATCTTGTAAACGCTGGATTCTTTCATTTTCTCCATTGTAAACACCCCTTTCCTCATTCAGCCGCTGCATCCAATGCAGCCTGAACCATTGCCTGAACAGAACCAGAAGTATAGGTAGCAGAACTTACTGCATCCACTTCATCTGCAGCACTTACGCCAACATACGCAGCAAGTGCATCATCGCTTGTCGCCTTGTCGCCAACACCTTTCGTATCACCAAAGTGTGTCAGTTCAACAGACGCAACCGTCATATCGGAAAGATTAATCGTGACTTCAGCTTCATTTTCACTGTAGTCATCCCCTGCTTCCGTCACAAGACCAAAGCCCTTTGCCGAACATTCATAGACAGCGGTTGTTCCATCGTTGGAAACTTCCTCAGCAACTGCTTCAAACTGGGAAAGATCCAATGAACTGCTTTCTGCTTCTTCCTCTTCACCCGTTGTTTCTTCAACTGGTGCAGCTGTAGAGCTTTCTTCAGCAGCAGCTGGTGTCAATGTCACACCTACTGCAATACCGACAAGTGCTGTAATACCACAGATAATCATGGTTCTCATCTGGATCTTCTTGATGTCCTTGATCAAAGAACCATCACATGCCATATCAATTGCCGGTGTCAGCATATTCATAAGAAGAATAGAATACAATGCACCATCTGGCAGATTGGACTTCCATCTGATGAGCAGTGTGAGCACTGCAGCACCAACCGCAAAGATATAACGGCCGCTGATCGTTACCGGAGAAGTAACAGGATCTGTCAACATGAAAACACCGCAGAACATGACACCACCCGCAAGCAGGTTGATGCACATGAACTCAATACCTTGTCCTGTCGCTAGACCTGCGATCAGGGAAATGATGGCAATTGTACCAACATAGACAAGTGGTGTTCTCCAGTTGAGATCCTTGCGCCATGTAAGGAATGCATAACAGAGGATAATCAGCAGTGCACATGATCCACCGATAACTGAAGCATAGTTACCGATGAACATATTACCGAAACCACCAAACTCATTGATATAAGAACCGAGATTGATCGGATCCATGACCCATCCTGCGCTCTGCATCGGTGAAAGCGGTGTAGCACCTGTCACAAAGTCAGCAGATGCGGATGCAGAGAAGCTATTTGTGATGATCGCTGCGCCAAATGCTGCAGGGTTAAAGATATTCTGCCCAAAACCACCAAATACAAGTTTGCCAAAGATCAATGCAAGAGAAGTCGCAACGATTACAGCATAGTAACTTGTATCAATCTTGGAGATCAAAACAATAATTAACGCTGTCACCCATGCATAAGAATGGGTAAGACCATGGACGATATCCTTGCCGCGTATTTTGAAGTACACAGCTTCTGTCACAAGGGCAGAAACAATTGCACAAAGCGCAAGGAGTACAACGCGGATACCATAGTTCAAACCATAGCTCACGCCATACCATACAGCTGAGAATGTCAACACTGCCAGCAGGCAGATGGTGACATCCTTCATGATTTCAGATGTGGATTTGCTGTCTCTGTAGTTTGGAGACGCGCGGAATGTAAATTTCATTTCTTGGCACCCCCTTTATTCATACGCATCTGCAGGGTTCTCTTGCCTCTGCGCACATTTTCTGTCACAGCAATCTTGGAAGGACATACATATGTACAAAGACCGCACTCAATGCAATCCAGTGTATGGAGCTTGTTGAGAAGTGCTGTGTCATTTGTCTTGACCGCGTTGGCAATTCTGACCGGTTCAAGACCTGCCGGACATGCCTCCGTACATCTTCCACAACGAAGGCATGGCACCTCGTCAATTTCCTCATTGACAAGCACTGTCAGACCATTGTTCTGTGGAGCGATCGCAAAGGCATCGGTTGTGATGGTCTTGCCCATCATCGGACCACCCGCAATCAGCAGTACATCTTCAGCAGTATAACCACCACATGCCATGACGATGTCATGTGCAGTAGTACCTACCGGTACGCGCACATTCTGTGGTTTGCCCACACCATCACCCGCAACAGTGACATACTTTTCGGTAATTGGCATACCGTTGACAAGGGCATTACCGAAGGCAATAGCCGTAGCGGCATTCGTGACAATGCAGCCAGCTTCGATCGGAAGTTTGTCATAGTGCTTCTTTGTCAAAGCATAGACAATGGTTCTCTCCCATCCCATCGGATAGAGGTCTTTGACAGGTCTTACCTCAATGGCAGTACCTGCAAACAGTTCCTTGAGATGGCTGATCTGCTGCACTTTGTCTTCCTTGATGGCAATGCATGCCTTAGCAGCCTTGGAAAGCTTATGGAAAGCAAGTACACCAGTCTTGAGCAGCTCACCATTCTCCTCAATATTCTTATAATCTGCTGTCAGATACGGTTCACATTCAACCGCATTGATGATGAGAAGATCAACATTCTCAGGATTTGCATATTTGACATATGTTGGAAATCCTGCCCCACCAAGACCCAGCATACCGGAGTCCTGGCAGAATGCATGAAGTTCCTGCCAGGAGGCAGCTTCATAGTCCAGCGGTTCAAACGGACGAACCTTCTCATATTTGTGATCATTCTGAATTACCAGATGATCTGCAGGAGTAAGACCGGATGTCATGCGCTTTTCAATTGCTGTAACCTTACCGGATACAGAAGAGAAAAACGGCAGACGGAAATGGTCATTACGCTCTGCAACTTTTGTGCCGACTTTCACCTCGTCGCCGACTTTCACACATGGCTCACACTTCCCATTGGAAAGCGGAATATACACATATTCCGGATCGATGGAAGTATTGACTTCAACCGTCAGTGTGAGATCCTTGTGTCCATCCAGATGACGATGCATCGGACCAGTAAACAGTGACATAATCTCAATTCCTTTCCCTTCAAACGAATCATTCTGATTATAACACTTCTTATTACAATTGCGTTTTGAACTTGTGAAAACCTGAAACATTTCCACTATTCTGTGCGAATAACAAAACATCATCTGGGCACAAAAATAGTGGTGGTTATGTTGAAATACGCATTTTTATGGTAATATATCATCATTATTTATCCGGTAAAGCCGGATGAGGAGGAGATTATTTTGTCAGACGACCCCATATTACCCAAGATATTGATTCTGATTGTACTGATCGCTATCAATGCCTTCTTTGCGGCAGCTGAGATCGCTGTCATTTCGCTTTCCGAAACAAAACTGGAAAAACAGGCAGAAGAAGGTGACAAAACAGCAGGCAAACTGCTTGCTTTGATGCGCGCACCGGACAATTTCCTTTCAGCCATCCAGGTTGCCATCACCCTGGCGGGATTTCTTTCTTCCGCATTTGCGGCAGACAGCTTTTCCGATCCATTAGTCAACTGGCTCATCCATGATATCGGCATCACAGGTATATCCACAACCATGCTCAATACGATCATCGTTGTCGGCATTACCATTGTGCTCTCCTATTTCAGCCTTGTCTTTGGTGAACTTGTTCCAAAGCGGGTGGCCATGAAAAGAACAGAGGGTGTTGCCCGCTTTACGGTAGGTACAGTCACCGCCGTAGCGACCATCTTCAAACCGATTATCTGGTTCCTTTCTGTTTCGACCAATACAACATTGCGCTTGCTCGGTATTGATCCAAAAGCAGATGAAGAAGAAGTGTCAGAAGAATCGATCCGCATGATGGTAGACCTTGGTGCAAAGAAAGGTGCCATTGAATCAAGTGAAAAAGAGATGATCGACAATGTCTTTGAGTTCAATAACAAAACCGTTGGC
>CAJKOS010000094.1 GCA_905201565.1 uncultured Erysipelotrichaceae bacterium | reverse complement strand
ATCCGTCCTGTCCCGTACACAAAAGAAAAGCCATCAAAAAAGATGGCAATGAAAAGACCGCAATGTGGTATCCCGATTGATGTGTACTGGAACGCTAAACGAAAGATGGACCATACTTTCTCCTTGTTATCATCATATGACAGACTAAGGGTATCGTCAATCAGAGGTACAACGTGTGGCACAATATTTCAGCCAAAACAAAAAGGACATTTCTGTCCCTTCCGTTTGTTATTCTACACCGATGATAAAGCAGTATACAGGCTGACCACCATCTTCGACATCGACATCGACATCATAGTGTGCTGTGATATATTCTGCTACTTTCTGGCATTCTTCTTCAGTCGCATCTTCACCGCGGATCAATGTGACGATTTCAGCATTGCTGTCGCACATCTCATCGACCAATGCGCATGCTGCTTTGACCTTGTCGGAATTTGTCAGGCGGATATCCTTATCGAAGATACCCATGTAGTCACCTGCATGGATGGCAAGATCGTTGAATGTCGTATCCTTGATCGCATAGGTGACCTGACCGGTCTTGACATTAGCAACGGCTTCCTTCATGGCTTCGGTGTTTTCTTCTACCGATGCATCCGGATTGAAGGAAATGCAGGCACTGAGTCCCTGTGGAATGCTCTTGGTTTCCAGAACGATGATGTCCTTGTCCTTTGTCACCGCAGCTGCCTGGTTGGCTGCCATGATGATGTTGGAGTTATTTGGCAGAACATAGATATGTCTTGCATTGACCTGACGGATGGCACTGCAGATATCCTCTGTGGAAGGATTCATGGTCTGACCACCGCTGACCACCACATCACAGCGGTATTCTGTAAACAGCTTGCGGAGACCTTCACCTGCCGCAACGGTGATAATGCCATATTCCTTTTCTTCCTTTGGTGCTTCTTCTTCAATGATCGAAGGAGAAAGTTCACCTTTGAAGTTTTCAATCTGCACCTTTTCAAACTCACCATAACGCTCAGCAAGAGTCAAAACACTGCCCGGGGTGATGGTGTTGATATGCAGTTTGACAACATCTTCCACAACATTGAGGGTGATGTTGTTACCGATCTTTTCGAGTGCTTTGTAGAACTCTTCCTTGCGGAAGAAGTTTTTGTTGGAGGCAGGTATGCGCATGATGAACTCTGTCGCATAGCCGGAAGCTTTTTCATTCTTTTCTGCTTCAAGCTTTTCCTTTTCACCCATTGCCTCAATCGGTGCACCTTCCAGATATGCCCGGAAGCCATCGAAGATGACCACAAGACCGCTGCCACCAGAGTCAACAACATGGGCTTCCTTCAGCACCGGAAGAAGATCCGGTGTTCTGTCGAGGGAGTCCTTTGCCTCTTTGCAGAGAATGTCCACATATTCATTCAATGTAGCATCCGGATGGTCTTTGACATAGAAGTCTGCCATTTCACTGGCTTCACGGATGACCGTCAGAATTGTACCTTCTACCGGTCTCATGACTGCCTTATATGCCATCTGGGCACCTTTGAACATCGCCTCAGAGAATTCCGCAACGCTGACCTGGTCCTTGTCTTTCACTGCCTTTGAAAAGCCACGGAAAATCTGGGAAAGGATAACACCGGAGTTACCGCGTGCCCCCATCAGAAGTCCTCTGCTGAAAGTCTTGGCAACAACAGAAAGGACATCACTGCCGCTCTTTCTGACCTCGTTGATACCATTTGTAAATGTCAGGGACATATTTGTACCGGTATCTCCATCCGGTACCGGGAAGACATTCTTCGCATCGACTTCTTTCTTCTGGTTATTCAGATTATTACATCCGCTTTCCAGCATTTCTTTCAGTAATTTGCCATTGATCATTTCCATCATCATTACCTCACTCAGCCTATCACGCGAACACCCTGAACAAAGACATTCACGGATGCAATGTGAACGGACAATGTGTTCTCCAACGTATATTTAACTTTCTTCTGTGCTTCTCTTACCGCCTCAGAAATCTTGACGCCAAAACTGACAATAATATACAGGTCTACTTCAATTCCCTTTTCTGTCTTCTTGACGACAACCCCCTTAGCATAGTTTTCCTTCTTGAGAAGTTCTGCCCAGCCATCGCGCAGAACCTGTCTGCTGGCCATGCCGACTACCCCATAGCTCTCTGTGATCACACCACCGGCCAAAGATGCCACTGCATCTTCTGATACAAGAATACTGCCGTAGTTCGTCTTCTTTTCTACTGTCATGGTTAGCTCCTTTATCGTACTAATATTACAACAACTTCCAGAATTTTACGAAAATATAACGATTTTTCTTATGATTCTGCCGGAATTACAAGGCTTCCGGTCGCATAATAACCCGCTTCATAATGGGCAAGGAAGTCCGCATCCCTGACTTCATTTCCCTTTTCATCAATCGGAATAGCTATCTTGTTTCCTGCACTATCCAATGCATCATTGCCCGATGCATCGCTGTAGTAGTGTTTGACAACCTTCTCTCCGCTTTCATTGAGAACGTAGTTTCCCTGTGCATCTGTCCAGTATTCCTCTTCGACAATGTTCCATGGACAGGTCTGCGAACTGATCTTCGCCTGCCCTTCCAGGCTGAACAGACACTGGCTTTTATCACTCTGCAGAGCATAGACCTCATTGTAGCTGTTGATATTCGCCATGGAATAATAGCTGCCGATGAAGTAACCACCCGTACGCATCAATACAAGGATTGTTTCCGGGTCATAGGAAAGCGAATACTCTCTGATTTCCGCAATATCCTCAATCACTTCCTGATCGACATCCTGGAATGCCGTAACAAGCTTATTGAGCTTTTCCTCATCTTCAAACCCCTTGATGAGCGGTATCATAGCCACAAGATCAAGATATGCACTTTCAAGGGCTACAACACTTCCATCCTTCAATACAACTTCCGGCTTATCGATATACCGGTAACCGATCATCTCATTTTCAACAACCGAGATGGATATGGTCTGATCATCTGCCATCGTCACTTCAGCAGAAGCGATGAGAGGATTGCTTTCAAGCCTGCTTTTTACAATGGATGGAATGGTGAGATAAAAGCGGTCGCTTTCACTGATGCCGGCAATCTCTTTGATATAGGTATCAGTGAGAAAGTGCTGACCCGTGATGCGGATTGTATGGATGTGGCTGATGGGCAGGATGAGATAGATGAGGATGACACAGCACAGTGCTGTAAGCACCGCCTTGATGGCAATGCTGTTTTGATGAGAGCGAAACAGCTTTTCATCCATTCTCCGCCTGCGGTTATCGAGAATCCGTTCCACATGGTCATAGGAAATCTCTTCCAGATTTTCCGTCTCAAAATCGTTATCCATCACCAGTTGAATTTCTCCATCTCCGTTTCCAGTCTGATGCCATATTTTTCAAAAACCTTTGCCTGAATTTCTTCGACAAGTTCCATATAATCTTCCGCATTGGCATTGCCAACATTGAGGATGAAGTTGCAGTGTTTCTCAGAAACCCTGGCTCCACCGATTTGTCTTCCACGATAGCCGATACCATCGATCAATGCCCATGCATTCTCATTTTCCGGATTGCGGAATACCGAACCACAGCTCGGCTTGTCCAATGGCTGGGAAGCCATGCGGCGCTCTCTGCGGTTTTCCATCAATGCGGAAATCGATTCCGGATTCTCCGGGGTGAGCTTCATCACCGCTGCCAGGATTATCCAGTCCGGGTGTTTCTGAAAGATGCTTGTCCGGTACGAGAATTCACATGCTTCTAACGGCATCCATTCCACAATGCGGTCATGATAGACACATACCTCTTCGACAACATCCTGCATCGAAGAACGATACGCACCTGCATTCATAAACAATGCACCACCTAATGTGCCAGGAATACCCGAAGCGAATTCAAGACCAGAAAGTCCATTTTTCATCGCCTCAATCGATAAGGCGATGATGGAACATCCGGCATCTGCGACCATCCGGTCACCATCCACATAAGAATCATTGAAAAAGCGGTCAAGTTTGATGACTGCACCATCATAGTCCCTATCTGAGCAAAGCAGATCACTGCCCTTGCCTACAATCTTGTAAGGCATCGCAGCTGCCTCCAATATGCCAATGACACTATCAAGAGCGATGATATCTTTGGGGTATATTGTGTATCTGATCTTTCCGCCAATCCGCAAAGTTGTAAGATCCTTGAACGATCTGTCTGTTTCTACTGGCGCAAAAGCCATCAATTGCTGTAAAACTTCATTCATGCACATAACTCCTCAATCCAACGTATCATCGCATAAGCCGCATCAGCCCTGCCGGTCTTCTTTGCATTTTTCCGCATCTTCGCTAGCCTTGCAGGATCCTTCATCAGCGTGTTGACCGCATTCGAAAGACCCTTTGCTGTCAGGTCCTTCTCTTCGATCATCACCGCTGCCCCCTCATCCACAAGTGCTTTCGCATTGTAATACTGGTGGTTGTTAGCAACATGGGGACTCGGTATCACAAGTGCAGCCGTACCAATTGCCGTAAGCTCAGCAAGGGTTGTCGCACCAGCTCTTACAATTGCCAGGGCACAGCCTTTGAGCATCTGCTTGCCATCCACAAATGGCACGATGCGGATATGCGCATCACTTTTGTATGTATAGGTGTAGTCATTTGCCTTGCCGGCAGCGATGAGCACCTGATACTCATGATCAAACAATGCACATGCTTCATCGATGACCTTCGATACCGTCTCACTGCCAAGTGAACCCATCATGCATACCACAAATGGAATTGATGGATCAATGCCATAAGATGCTGTGATAGAAGGATCATAGACAACTTCACTGGCAAGGGTTGCTTCTGGATTACCTGTCAGCCGCATACGGTCAATTTCATCAGGCATCTGCTCTTTGTTATTTTCATAACTGATGGCAACCGCATCTGCCATGCGGGCAAGATAGCGGTTTGCCTTGCCTGCATAAGAATTCTGCTCATGTAGCATGATATGAATGCCCAGTTTCTTTGCAGCACGCACAACAGGAACACTGATATAGTTACCAAATGCCACAACGATATCAGGTTTTTCATTGCGCAATACAGACTTTGCATACCGCTCTGCTTCCATCAGCGAAACAAGCGATTTCACCTTGGCAATAATGCCACTTGTCATACCGGACATCTTCGCTCCATAAAAGCGGTATCCGCGTTCTGGAATCATCTCTGCTTCCATGCGGTTGCTGGAACCCCAGAATACTATCTCCCAGTCACTTTTCTCTTTACGGATGATATCCGCCAGAGCAAGTGCCGGATATATATGACCGCCGGTACCTCCGGTAGCGATCAATACTTTCATAAAACTGCCTCCAAATATATGTACATTTGCACATATATTGTAAATTTTACCACAATGAAACATAAATACGCAAAATCATACGATATAGACAGACAAGTTTTTGAGAATGTCACATATTTGTAATCCGATAAGACATACTATGCTTTCTATTTGCCAATCATATGTCTGATCTTTTCCCTGTAAATTGATTCCAGGTTATTCCAGAAACCGGCAGGTGTTCCAAGAAACTCTTCCAGTCTCACCGCCACATCACGTGTAAGCTGCAATTCTCCATTGATGAGGCTGTTGACCTCTTCTTCAGACATCTCCATTCTGTTTACAAATTCTTTCAGATTCATAGCCCTGTCAGTCAATTGTTCCTGTATGGTCATCCCTGGTGGAATGGCAATATAGCGTCTATCATTATTCATATTCACCTCTTTCAGATAGCATAGATATTAATAATATGATATATATGCTTTGTCAATTACACACAAAAAAAGCAGACCTTTCGATCTGCTTCATGCACTGCGTGCTATCTGTTCATCTATCTTTGCCCAGATTTCTTCAATGCCTGTCTTCTTCAAAGAAGAACACGGAACGATGACATTTTCCGAAATCTCGAGTACAGATGCAATTTTCCTGCGGTTTAATACCTGCTCGGAACGGGTGAGTTTATCCGTCTTTGTCATTGCCACAATGATGGCAAGATGATTAGCCTTGGCATATTCCACCATCGCAATATCATCATCATTAGGCACCCTTCTTCCATCCGCCACAAGCACCATCGCCTTGAGCTGTTTGCGTAAGCGGAAGTATGGGTCGATGATACGGCTGAACTCACGGGCACTGCCCTGGTTGTTCTTGGCATAACCATAACCAGGCGCATCGGTGAAGATCACCTTTCCATCGATCTCAAAGAAGTTCAACAATCTTGTCTTACCCGGAGTCTTGCCAGAAAAAGCAAGATTCTTGCGGTTGACAAGGGTGTTGATCAGAGAACTCTTGCCGGCATTGGATCTGCCCGCAAAGATGATTTCGGGAAGTGTGCTGTCAGGCCACTGGGATGGCTGCACACCAGAAATCAGAAACTTTGCCTCATGGTACTGCATATCAGCGGACAAGTGCTTCCTTGAGCACCTGGGACATGTTCTCTACCGGTACAAAGGTAATGCTTTCACGCACTGCCTCTGGAATATCATCAAGATCGCGGAGATTGCTCTTAGGGATGAGAATCTTGCGGATACCGACACGATTTGCCGCAAGGCTCTTCTCACGAAGACCACCGATTGGAAGCACATTGCCACGCAATGTCACTTCACCCGTCATGGCAAGATCAGAATGGACAGGATGTGCAGAGAGCGCACTGACAATTGCGGTTGTCATGGTCACACCAGCACTAGGTCCATCCTTTGGTACTGCACCTTCCGGTACATGGATATGGATATCGTGGGTATCGAAGAACTTTGGATCGATCTTCAATTCCTTGGCATGGGCTTTGATGTAGTCAAGGGCAATTTCTGCACTTTCCTTCATCACATCACCAAGCTTGCCAGTCATCACAAGACGACCCTTGCCTTCAAAGTAATTCACTTCAACAGAAAGTACATCACCACCAAAGGAAGTATAGGCAAGACCTGTGACAACACCGATCTGGTCCTTCTTTTCCTTTGTGCCATATTCAAACATTTCTTTGCCAAGCCACTGGTTGATGAGCTTCTTTGTGACTGTCACACTCTTCTTGCCCTCATTGAGAATGGCTAGTACCGTCTTGCGGCAAAGGGAAGCAATCACTCTCTCCAGCTGTCTTACACCAGCTTCGCGTGTGTAATGGCGGATGAGG
>CAJKOS010000093.1 GCA_905201565.1 uncultured Erysipelotrichaceae bacterium | reverse complement strand
CATAATAGAAAAAGCTTCCTGGAAGCTCCGACTTCTATAAGTCGGAGTAGTTCACATAAGCATCAACAAATGTTGATAAATGTATGGACTGCTTTTTTAGACATAAAATTACATATCAATTTCCGTTATAATTCTAATAACAGAAAAGAGGAAATTATGATAAAGAACGTAAAGCTTCTCATTGCGGATATTGACGGAACACTCGTCAATCAGAATCGTGACATGCTGGATACAACACGAGCAGTGCTTAAAGACCTTCATAACAGAGGTGTATATCTCGGTATTGCCTCAGGCAGACCACTCGGTGAGCATATTTATGAAGGTGCAGCAGAATGGGGAATTGATTTTGATTTTGATGTATGGATTGGTATGAATGGTGGTCAGCTGCAGGATAATGTGCGCAATACAAGAAATGATTACTACCAGTTACAGCCACGTGAGATCAAAGAAATTATCGAACTTATGGAACCGATGGATGCCAATCCTTTCCTCTATATTGGTGAAGACATGATGTCTTTGTACATTGATGAAGAAATGACAGCTTCCATGAAGCGCCACAACATCGAATGTACAACAGTCAAACAGCTTTCTGATTTCTGGGCACATGAAACAAACAAGCTGTTGTTCAGACTCAAGAGTGCAGACCAGATGCCAGAAGTAGAAAAGTACCTGTCAGAACATCGCAGTGACAAATATGCATTCTTCAAGACACAGCCAACGATGATGGAATTCCAGGATGCCCGCATCAATAAAGGCTTTGCGATGGAACAGTTCTGTAAGAATAACAACATTTCTCTTGATGAGGTTATTGCCTTTGGGGATACGACAAATGACAATGAAATGTTGAAGATGGCAGGATGGAGTGTATGCCTCAAACAGGGCAGTGATGATACAAAGGCATGTGCAGATGTCATTACCGATTACACAAATGAAGAAGATGGTTTTGGAAGATATATCCTTGACCACATCTATCCGGCTATGGGCTGGAAACTGCCATGACATACATTGCAACAGGTGCACAAATAGTTGGTGAAGTCACTTTTGGAAAAGACTGCAGCATATGGTACAACGCCGTCATCCGTGGTGACAGCGGCTCTATTTCCTTTGGTGACCGTGTCAATATCCAGGACAATGTGACCGTCCATACCGGAAAAGGCTATACGGTAGAAGTGGGAGATGATGTGACCATTGGACATAATGCCATCATTCATGGCTCTCATATCGGTAATGGAACACTGGTTGGTATGGGTGCGATCCTCATGAATGGAAGCTCTGTTGGAAATCATTGCATTGTTGCGGCAGGTGCACTGCTGCCAGAAAACCATCACTACGAAGATGGTACACTGATCATGGGCATGCCCGCAAAAGTGGTGAGAAAGCTGACAGAAGAAGAAATGGCAGAAAATCTCAAGTCCGCAGAAATGTATATCGGACTTGCAAGAAAAGAATTACAAGTTATGTAAACGTGCTGGAAACAGCACGTTTGTCATAATGTAAAAGAGGATGCGGTATGAAGAAAAAAGATTTTTCAGAGATTTTGAAGCAGTGGGAAAATGACTATAACTGTCTGGATATTGAAGACAGAGAACAATGTGAAGTGTATTTTTCGGGATTGAAAAACACCTATTTCCTATGTTCAGAAGAATTGAGAAGATCAGAAAATCTCACAACAAAAAAAGTTGAAAAACTTGCTGGTGAACAAAACAAAATGTTTGGCACAATGTTGCGCATTCTTGCAAGATACATCTATGAAGCAAAATATGTACCAGAAACAGTATCTTTGATGATGGCAACCAATGTGATGAAACGATTGGATAAACACAGCGACATCTTTCCTATAATAGATGAGCAGATTGAAATGTTTACTGGATATTTTACTAGTGTCCAATATGATAGTGAAAAAGATATTATGAGATTTCTCGCACATCATCCATATGAAACAGATGCTGTACATGATTATGTCAACGAACTCTATGATGGTCATCCAGAGAAGAAACAGTTTGATGTCGATAGTGATTATCCATCTGATGGGAATAAGATGGCATAATGATCGTTTGACAGTTGGAATGAGAAAAAGTGTTGAATTTCCGCTTAATGATGCGGTTTTCAACACTTTTGTACTTTTGTGAAATGTTGTATTTTTTACTTGTGCAGTGCTGGAAGAATAGATTCCTGATAAATCCTGTCCAGGGTTATACCAGTTTTTCTGAGTGAACCATGTTCTCCCTTGCCAAGGCGCACATAGGCAGAACGCCAGTCAAGCAGGAAATCATTCACAAACTGATCTGGAATTTCAATACGTACACTTTCATCCTGGTAGGTAGTACAGGTGATGTAGTTTTCCAATGTTTTGATCGTATCTTTGAGAAACAAGAGATCTTTGAGTGCCATATCCATCTTCAACATATGCCTTCTCCTTGTTTCTATTGTACTCACAAAGTGTTCAGATAATGTGAATATTGTTTACTGGTTCAAAGTCAATTTCAGGATGTGTGGATAGATACTGGGCAATCATTTCCCTCTGGCTGAGGGTAAATTCCTTCAATACAGGAAGATCTCTTAACATGTCATATCCATCATTTCCATTGCGGCGGTAATGGCTCATGGCAATGGTCAGTTTCTGATCATCTTCCACTTCTGTTCCCTTATATAAAACAGATGTAATCCGGTAACCAGGTTCATTGTAGAGGTCCATGGTATATTCCACACCATCGATGAGGTCATAGGAAGTATATTGCATAGTAGGAATATATGCAGGATTGAAACAAGGCTTGCCATCTGTGTCATGTTTCAACAGTTCAGCAGACTTTTCCAGATATGCTTTCAATTCCTTTCCGGTAATGGAACACATATCGATGGAGTCTTCATACGGAAGAAGGGAGAAGATTTCCCGCATGGTAATGGATCTCGAAAGTCCTTTGCAGTTTTTCCGTAGTGTTGTAGAGGCAAGGTCCGCATGGGTTGTTTCAAGAAGGATGGTGTTCATCAATGTGACAAAGTTGGATTTGTTTACCCTGTCATCTGGTTTTTCAGAAACAGAGAGGTCCATGATGCTTCTGGATACTTCACGATCCAGCCACTGTTCACATTCACTTTGTTCCTTTTCAATGAGTTTTAACAAGTCTTCATCTACTTCCGCATCACACTTGAGAAGGTGCAGGTCCATGTTTTTGTTATCGATATCAATGTCTACACAGCCAATTTCCTTTGCGAATGCGGATGTTTCGATGTAGTACGTGTTATTGATCTTTCCTTTGAGGGAAGTGTGCTGGTGACCTGCGATGAGAAGGTCAATACCACTGACTTCACGGCATAGTCTGTAGGCTTCATTTTCACCTTTGTTACCAGTCATCGGAAGACCTGTAACCGGATCATTTTCAAAACCACCATGGTACATACAGATGACAAGATCTGGTTTTTCCAGCCTTCTTACTGTTTCTACCGTTTTCTTTGCGGTTTCAACGACATCGGTAAAACGGCAATGGCGGATGTTTGCCTTCTTCTGCCAGTGTGGTACATAGGAAGTCACAAGACCAAAAAGGGCAATCTTCTTACCGGCAATTTCACGGATGACATAGGTAGGACCAAAAGGCTTTCCATAGTACTGCCAGTTATTTGTAATACATGGGGCTTTCAGGTTCTGCAAATGCATCATGAGTATTTCTTCACCATAGTCAAAGTCATGGTTGCCAATGTTGACATAGTCATAGGCAATATCATTCATGGCTTTTGTGACAGGTGGAATTTCATCCGGATATCTTTCCGCATGGAAATAGGAAAGTGGTGTACCGGAAAGTGTGTCACCATTGTCCAATACCAATGTGTTGTCGTCTCTTAAGGCATTGACAACGGTTTTGAATCTTGCAAGACCACTGGCTTCCAGTAGTTTTGTTGTGTCATTGTATGGAGAGATATGTCCATGTACATCAGATGTGATGAGAAGTCGAATTCGTTCCATATTGTAATCCTGCACAATTGTGCAGTCCTTTCTGTTATCGCAGGTATTTTACCTTATTATAGAAAAATGTGGAATTCTAATCAGTTTCGATTATGATAAACATATGCTTGAAGAGATTATTACACATAAAGAACATAATTTCCGTGACCTTGGCGGCATACCGGTAAGGGATGGAAAACAGGTGAAATATGGTTTGTTCTACCGCAGTGCCGGTCTGTATTTTCTGAGTAAGAAGGAAAGGGAGAGGTTTCCAGAACTTGGCATACGGTATGTACTGGACCTGAGAACACGTAAGGAATGTGAACTGAACAAAGACCCTGTCTTTGAGGGAGTGACGATGATCCAGCACTCAGGTCTTGTCTCCAAAGGTGGAGAGGACATCGACTTTTCCATTGCCGGCATGAACAAAACCGGCAAGGATGCGGAAACACAGCTTGAGAAGCTGATGTATTACTATAAGGAAATGCCATTCCAAAATGAAGCGATCCACATCATGTTCGACCATATTCTTGCCGGACACCTGCCAATATTAATCCATTGTGCAACCGGAAAGGACAGAACCGGTGTTGCGGCTATGGTGCTGCTATTAGCACTAGGGGCAGATGATGATCATGTCTATGCGGACTATATCCGCTCTAAGGAAAGCCGTGCAAAAAGACTTGCAAAGGTGTTGGAAAAACACCAGGAAAAGATTGCGGAACATCCAGAACTTGAGGAGCTATTGACGATCAAGGAAAGTGTTTCCGAAAAGATTGGTCATATGATTCTTGATGAAATCCATAAGAGGTACCCTGATACAGAGACATTTTTGAAAGAGGAATATGGTCTGGATGCAGAAAAGCTTACAAAGCTAAGAACGATGGGAACAGAGTAAAAATCAGCATTGGTGAATTGTTAACAGCACCCATTGGCATAAATCATGCTATATTTATAGGTATAAAAGGAGAACATAACTAAATATGGCAAAACCAGTAGTATTAGTCGTTATGGACGGTGTCGGCTGGACCGACAAAGACATGGGTAATGCAGTCATGCATTCCTATAAACCGCAGATCGATGAACTGATGACAAAGTGGCCTCATACAACGATCAAGGCTTCCGGAACAGCAGTAGGTCTGCCTTCAGATTCTGATATGGGTAACTCTGAGGTTGGTCACAACGCTCTTGGCTGTGGTCAGATCTATTCCCAGGGCGCAAAGCTCGTCAATGAGTCCATTGAATCTGGCAAGATTTATGATTCTGAGGCATGGAAGAATGCTGTCAAGTTTGCCAAGGATCATAATGGCAAGCTCCATTTCCTCGGTCTTCTTTCCGATGGTAATGTACATTCCAACATTTCCCACCTCATCGCGATGATGAAGGAAGCAAAGAAGGAAGGTCTTACAGAAGTCAGAGTACACATTCTGCTCGATGGCCGTGACGTTCCTGAAACAAGTGCATTGCAGTATGTTGATCAGCTCGAAGGTGTTATCGCTGAACTCAATGATGATACATTCCACAGCTGCATCGCTTCTGGTGGTGGACGTATGGTCATCACTATGGACCGTTACGAAGCAGACTGGGGTATGGTTGAAAAGGGCTGGCAGATCCATGTATGTGGTGAAGGCAGACAGTTCGCTTCCGCAAAAGAAGCTATTGAAACATACCGTGCAGAAAACAACTACACAGACCAGTATCTTCCAGGATTTGTCATCGCTGAGGATGGCAAGGCTGTAGGTACAGTTGATGATGGTGACTCCGTCATCCTCTACAACTTCAGAGGTGATAGAGCTGTTGAAATCTCCAAGGCATTTGACTATATGAATAAGGGCTTTGATGGTTTCAATATGACAAAGAAGCCTGATGTCTACTATGCAGGCATGCTGCAGTATGATGGAGACCTCAAGCTTCCTGAACACTTCCTTGTTGAACCACCACACATCACAAACACAATGTCTGAGTTCCTTGTTAACAAGGGCGTACGTTCCTATGCATGTTCTGAAACACAGAAGTTTGGACATGTCACATACTTCTGGAATGGTAACAGAAGTGAGAAGTTCTCTGATGAACTCGAAGACTGGGTTGAAATTCCTTCTGACATCATCCCATTTGACCTCAAGCCATGGATGAAGGCTACAGAGATCACAGACAAGATGGTAGAAGCTATTGAATCCGGCAAATACCAGTTCCTGAGATGCAACTATCCGAACGGTGACATGGTTGGTCATACAGGTAACTATGAAGCAACTCTCATCGGTGTTGAGTCTGTTGACCTCATGCTGAGAAGAATCATGGACGCATGCAAGAAGATGGATTATGCACTGATTGTTACTGCTGACCATGGCAACTCCGATGAAATGTATGACAAGGGCACAAACCCGGATGGCACACCAAAGCCAAAGACATCCCACTCCCTTGCAAGAGTTCCATTTGCTGTCTACAACGGACCAGAAGGTACAGAAGTCAAGGAAGGCGATGATTTCGGTCTTGCTAACGTTGCAGCAACTGTTGTCAAACTTCTCGGTTACGAACCACCGAAGGAATGGCTTGAAGCAATTATTAAATAACAATGACTGTCCCTGTATAAACAGGGACTTTTTCTTTCAGAAAGAGTATAATGTTGCCATGAACATCGTAAAGAAAGCTATAGACTGGGTAAAGAAACAGTTTTCCATATGCAAACTGAAGATACAGATCCGCTCATTACGCAAACAGCTCAATGTCATCTACCGCTCACTTGGAGAAGACTATGTGGATACACATCGCAATGATCCGGATGATATGAATAAAGATCTCATCGAAAAAGCAGTCAGACTCCGCAGGGAAATTGAAGAAAGACAGGATTCCATCGATGAGATGCGCGGCATTGTCAGATGCATTGCCTGCAACAGCCGTATTCCTAATGGATCACTATTCTGTCCATTCTGTGGTATGCGACAGCCAGATCCGGAAGTCAAGGTAATCCGCTATTGCCCGGAATGTGGCACAAAACTTGAAGTTGATGAAAGGTTCTGCCACCACTGTGGCTGCAAGGTTCCGCAGGATGATGCTGTGACGGAGGAAATTGTATTTAGAAGACCTGTCAACGACAGGAAGACAGAAGAACATAAAGAAGATACAAAACCCGAAAAGAAAGAAGAGAAAAAAACGGATGAGTGAAATTATCCCAATGGTGTCAACCTAAGGATTTCTTAGGCTGGCACTTTTTTTGTGATTTGG
>CAJKOS010000092.1 GCA_905201565.1 uncultured Erysipelotrichaceae bacterium | reverse complement strand
AAGATGATAATATTAGCAGGAGGAGCCTTTGCTGATCTTTATGAAAAATTTAATAATAGGAAAGAAGCAGTTGGCTTTAAGACTAGTGATAAAAAAGAAAAAGCTGAACCTACCATTGAAGACTTTTATGATGAAAAAATAAGGATCTCCTGCATAAAATGATAGCTGGTAAAGAACAGCATACAATAAGAATGAGTGGAAAAAATGGGCGAAACAAAAAAGACTACTTTAGATAAATACTCCAGATATTTTACCGTATTTCCATGCAACTTTAAAAATGGCGAAACACCGCAAAAGGATAAACCATTTTTATACATCAGCGAGAAATGCCCTGAAGATATTAAAGCAGAATTACTTAAAGATTGGGAAAATGATATGGTGCTTTTCTATTGTGTAAAAACACTCGTGTCACCTCTAAGAAAAAACAGTGCGAGGAGAAACATCTATGTCAGAATTAGCGCAATAGACCAATTATGAAAATCGGCGTTACTCGCCTCATTTTCCTCATTGGTGCAATCTGATCTCCAGGCAAAGCCTGGAATAATCAAAAAGAGCGTAAAAAAGTGGGACACCCCGTTATTTGCAGGGGTGTCCTATAATTCCTCGCCGCCATGCGATATCCATAGACGACGTCATAATCTGGCAAATAACCCTTATTTTGATACAATGCACCCCCTTTGGCTTTAGGGGGTGCATTTTACAAATTATTGTAGACCATCCGGTAATTCAAGTGGCCACCGTATGACATGCCAGTTGTATTGATACTTATTTGTCATCAGTTATAGGCGGTTGATATTCTAAAATGTCACCAGGTTGACAATCTAATGCTTCACAAATTGCCTCTAATGTTGAAAAACGAATGGCACTCACTTTGCCTGTTTTAATTTTTGATAAATTAACATTGGCTATTCCAACTTTCTCAGACAATGTGTTGAGAGACATTTTTCTATCAGCCATAACCCTATCCAATCTTAAAATAATTGGCATAATCTCCCTCCTGTTTGAATTTACAATGTTTCATCCGATAATTGTTGCAATGTTTCCCCATATTTAAAGATGTGACCGACTAAACGAAGAATAAAGAACCAAATAATAAAGCTCCCGTCACTCACAATTGACATAGAACAAGACTGTACCCTGTCTGCGTTGAATAGAGACGGAATATCAAATACATTGTAGAATATCAAATTCGTGGCAATCTGAAGAACAAGGCTTATAATGCCCATAATTAGAATCGCATACGCCAGCTTTTTCAAAGCAACACTTATAGTTGTGCTAAAAGGCTTCCCCTGAGACATTGGTTCAAATACATTCAGAAGTACCCTAATGATGTAACAGGACAATGTTCCAAATAGTGCAACATTTGCAAATGTCATAAAATACAACGGTGTAAGCTGTTGCGAAGAATACTCCTGACTTAAAAGCAGTGAATAGTTCCCAAGTGTGATAGAAAAACCACCATCCAATGCTGTACCGCCTTTCATAAATAATGCAACAAGGATAGCTGCCAAAATAACTACACTTACTACGGCGACCACCCAAAAAAGAACTTTGAGAATTGCTCGAATAGTTTTGGATGTCTTGATGATTTTATCCATAAATATTACCTCCTCTGTTGGTATAGCTTTAGCATACACTTCCGAGGTATGTTTTTCAACTATTTTTTAATGTTTATCGTTAATAAATATATATTAATCATTCTAGCAGAACAGGGCATACTTGCGAAAAATCAACAGGGCTAAGATACTCGAAAAAGTATCTTAGCCCTGTTATTTAGTGTTATATAAAATCTATTTCGTGATTTACACTCTCTCTTGCACAAGCCTGTATGTTATTCATCAATCCTATCCATTCCATATCTTTTATGTATCATAGCATAGTAATCATGTCACTATTTGTCGCATCGTGTTAGGTGGTAAAAAAAGAAGAGCCAACTAAAAATATAATTTTTATCTTTTATCTCGAATATAGTAAAGTTCTTGCTTTTCATGGCTTCTCCTTTCATCTATACTTTATCAACGAGAAAAATGATTCACAAGTTAGAGCTTCAATCTAACTAAAATAAAAAAATCGCTATTTCTAGCGATCTATGTCAAGTCTAACTCTTACTGCAAACCCTCCCGGGAAGAAATAAGTGTTCGTCAGATACTCATATGGTGGAGTCAACGGGGATCGAACCCGCGACCTCCTGATTGCGAACCAGGCGCTCTCCCAGCTGAGCTATGACCCCATACAGGTATTGTAGCACTGTGCTGGAAGAACGTTAAGACTTTAGTCAAGGTGGAATTCCAGGTCTGCTTTGCCTTTGTGGTAGTGGAAGTTGAGCATTGCTCCATTGATCATGATCATACATGGAATGGTATGCCCTACATCTGCTTTACATACCCATGGAATACCTTCTAATGCCCTTGCGGCTGCTTCTTCATAAGTCATACCGGTTTCACTGCTTGGAAAGCAGACTCTTCCGATGATGACAGCTTTGGTATGGTCGAACCACCCTGCATAGCGGAACTGGGTGAGGGTGCGGTAGAAGTTTTCAGCACTCATGGAGAAATTATCAAAGTAAAAGATCTGTCCATCTTGTGCATAGCGTTTCACAAAGTCTTTTGTACCATCATATGGTGTACCGATGAGATCTTTGAGTACATCGATACATCCGCCGATGCATCTGCCTGAGACATCGATGTCATTGACAGGGGAATGCCAGATGTCAGGTGTGTCATAGGCGGGTGTTTCTACCATGAATTTGGCTTTTGTCATACACATGGGGAAGCTTTCTTCTTTGAAATCCCCTTGTATGAAGTTTAGGGCATTGCGGATGTAGTCCCACTTTGTGCCCATGTCAAAACTGCCGGCATTCATACCATACATGGTCGCAACATCATAAATGGTTGTATAAGGGTAAAGAACTCCGGTTGGATCAGAGGCTCCCATCATCCATTTTGGATTTTGTTTCATGGTTTCAAAGTTGGCATAGGGTATCATTTCATTCAGGAAGTCTCCGCCTGCTGCCGCCATGACCATTTTGATTTCTTTATCGGTAAACAGGGAAGTGAGTTCTTCTCCTCTTGTTTTTGCGTCTGCAGAACGTGTCAGGGGTGTGCGGACAGACTTTGTTTCTTTTGTCTTGAATCCTTCTTCATGGAGAACATGGAGGGAATTGTCAAAGTCTTCGAGTTTTTCACCAACACCTGCACTTGGTGCAGCAATGCCGATGGTGTTTCCTTTTTTGAGAATTGCTGGATAGATCATGTAAATATCTCCTTCTTGTCTGTATCTTATCAGATTCTCTTCACAAAATGTGCGCAATGATTCAGTTTCATCTTTTGTATGGCGTGGTAAAATACTGACATGAGACACAATAAAGTAATACTAACAACACTTTCTCTGGCATTGCTTTCTTCTCTTGCCGGTTGTGAGAAGCAGCCTTCAGCAGTGGATGAAAATATTCAGGATGGCACATATACAGCTGTTGCGGATGGCTATGGCGGACAGGTGAAAGTAGAGACCGTAATTTTATCCGGAGCGATTTCTTCTGTGAAGATTCTTGAAGAAGCGGAATCGATGACGATATCGGATTCCGCATTGAGCGATGTTCCGGCAAGGATTGTGGACAAACAATCTGTGAATGTGGATGGCTCAACCGGTGCGACTGTCACATCTGATGCGGTGAAGAACGCTGTGCTTGATTGTCTAAGTCAGGCTGGGGCAGATCTCTCATTCTGGCAGAAGGATACAACGGAAGAAAATATTGATAGTACGAAGACGCTTACCACAGATGCGGTTGTCATCGGTGGCGGCATTGCCGGCATTGCTGCAACACTGCGCTTACAGCAGCTTGGTGTATCGGTTGTCCTTCTTGAGAAAGAGGAAGAGATTGGTGCCTCTTTGCAGTATATTGACGGTACACAGATTGTGACAGGCAGCTCTCTTTCGGCAGATGGCAGTATTGAAATATTGGAAAAAGATCTCAACGCCATTGGAAATAATGAGGCAGATGAAGTGCTGCAGAATATATTGCTTGAGGGTATTGGAGAGACAATAGACTGGGAGATATCCGATCTTGGCGTTAAATTTTCAGATACCCTTGCGGCAGATGAAGACTATTCCCGTTTATCTCTTTCTACGATGACGGATGATCCGGAGTCTTTACAGTTGTTGTTCGAAAAGGAATTGAATGTTTCTGGCGCAAATGTGATAACAGAAACGATGGCATATGAATTGCTCCAGGAAGATGGGCAGATCACAGGTGTTAAGGCTAAGGCTTCCGATGGTACGGTATATGAGGTTTTTGCCGAGAATATCATCATTGCTTCAGGTGGTTACGGAAACAGCACATCATTGCTGCCGGATAGTTTGTACTATGGACCGGAAGGGAATACCGGTGACATTCTCGTGATGGGAAATGATCTAACTCTTGCGACTAGTTCGGTGACAGAGAAAGAAACATTATGGCCTGCTGTAAAGGTGAAGGAACACTATGCCATCGATGCGGCGGATGCAATGGAAGAAGCGGTGAATCATGGTGCGATTATTGTCAATGGTGAAGGTCGTCGCTTTGCGGATGAAACAGATATGGATGAGCTTTTGAATGCTGTTGCCGATGGTGTTGATGCCTATCTTGTTATGGATGGCAGCACGTATGACACTTTTAAGGAAATGGTATTGGAAGGTGCAGATAAGGAATTGATTGAAAAGCTCAGTGATCCGGAAACCGGCATGGATGCTTTATTGCAGGCAGAGACTCTGGAAGAAGCCGCAGAACTTTCTGGCCTGGATGCGGCGGAGGTGCGGGAGACTGTTGATCAATATGCAGAATACTGTTCTTCTCTTGTCGATGAAGCATATGGCAGAGATACAGAGACATTACTGTCACCGGTGGAAAGCGAAGGCTATGCAATTGTTCCTTTACATGAAGCGGTATGGATGACATTGGGGGGACTATCGGCAGATGAAAACCTGCGTGTATTAAAGCAGGATGGCAGTGCGATTGAAAATCTCTATGTCATCGGTGGTGCTGTGGGCAATGTATTTGGTACAGATATGCCGGCAGGTGGTGGAACAACTTGGGCATTTGTTTCCGCAAAGCATGTGGCAGATGGCATTGGCGGCACAGCAAAGGCTTTGGAAAGCAGTGCTCCTGAGCAATGAAAACCGCATTGATTACCGGCGGCTCAGAAGGTATTGGCTTTGCGATGGCAAAGTGGTATGCAAAGCGTGGTTATGCCATCATACTTGCGGCAAGAAATAAAGACAGGCTGGAACAGGCAGCTTTGGAACTCAGAAAGTACAAAGTACCTGTCACTGCTGTTTCTGTAGACCTTTGCAAGAAAAAACAGGTGTATAAGCTGGTAGAAAGTTTTGATGCTGTGGATGTGGTAATCGCTTGTGCTGGAAGTGGTGGAACAGGTGAAGCGTTGCAAAGAAGCATCGAAGAAGATGAGAAGATGGTGGAACTGAATTGCATCAGTGTGATGAATCTTCTCAAGCTGTATGGAAGAATCATGAAGGATAGAGGACATGGTACACTTGTGACCATTGCCTCTACCGGTGCTTTTCAGCCAGGACCATATATTGCCTGCTATTATGCGACAAAGGCATTTGTGCTTTCCTATACAAGGGCACTTTCTGAAGAATTAAAGGGAACAGGTGTACATGTGAGCTGTATATGTCCCGGGCCTGTAAGGACCAGGTTTTATGAGAAATATGGTGGTCAAGTTCCATTTGGTGCCCAACGTGCAGAGCAGGTAGCAGAGTGTCTTTCTCTTGTAGAGAAGAAGCCAGTCATCATCAGTGGGATGATGAACAAATTGTTGTTTGTTGTGCCGGCAACGCTTCGCATGAAGGCTGTTGGCTATATGAAAAAAGGGATCAGAAGAGATCCCTCAGGAAGATGAGTATTTTGTTGAAGAGATCATCTGATGACGGAACGGTGTATTGTTCCGTATGTGAGCTGATTTCTTCACCGTTGGACAGGATGGAAACAGTTGCTGTTTTCACCTGTTTTTCGTTTTTGACATCAACTTGTTCGGGAATGTCGGTTGTGACGGTGATTTCTGCATCATTGCGAACATCAAGTGAAACTTCTTCCGAGTTATATACGGTGACTTCCTTTTCACCAATGACTTCAGAAGCAGTAAGAGTCGCAAGTTCATCATTGGCTTCCAGAATTGTCTTTCTGCCATAGTTTTCACTGAGCCAAGAAAGGATGGTGCTTGCATCATAGACATGTGACGGTTCATACATTCCGGTCATGCCCTGGGCGGTGATGGTGATGATGCGCATGCCATTGAGTTCACTGTAACTTGCCATGCAATGTCCCGCTTCCAGTGTATAGCCTGTCTTATCTCCCAGGAAGCCGGGCATAGCAATTTGATTGGCTGCAGTATAAGGAAGAACTGTCGCTTCCATCGTAATACCTGTTGTATCGGTATAAGTTTCTGTTTCAAATACGGTACGGAATGTTTCATTCTGAATGGCATAGTCAACAAGTACTGCCATATCGTGGCATGTGCTGTAATGGTTATCATCATGCAGACCAGTAGGATTGACAAAGTGTGTACCACTCATACCAAGTTCGGCAGCCTTTTCGTTCATCATGTTCACAAAGCCATCGATGGAACCTGCAGTATAGAAGGCAAGGGCATTGACTGCATCGGCACCACTTGGAAGGATTGTTCCATAAAGAAGGTCCAATACTGTCGGTGTGGCACCAACCCCATAGCCTACTACAGAAGCATTAGCTTCATAAAGACCTGCCAGCATTTCTTCGGTGATCGTTACCGTAGCAGAGAGGTCAGGGTTGCTATCGAGTACAACCATGGCGGTCATCATCTTTGTTAAAGAAGCAGGATACATCCTTTCATCGGCTGCCTTGTCAAGCAATACCTGATCGGTATCGGGGTCATAGACATAGGCATACTGGCTGATGAGGGAAGCTGCGGTTGTGTCAGAGTCTTCAGAAGCCTGAATGACGGAAGGTTTTGTAAATATCAGTAATGCTGCAAGAGCTGCAGCGAACAATCTTCTTTTTTTCATGGCGCTATTATACCGTGTATAGGAGGAAATGGAGCGACCAAAATAATAAAATATTATTGAATTCATAATGCGATGCTATAATTGAATTAGTAAAGGAGATAAGAAATATGTCTTTTCCAAAGAACTTTTTCTGGGGTGGTGC
>CAJKOS010000091.1 GCA_905201565.1 uncultured Erysipelotrichaceae bacterium | reverse complement strand
CCAGAAGACTGTCTTTGCGCCCTGCAGTTCAGCCTGAAAGAGCTTGACTGTTTCAGGACCAATATCGAGACCCATGTAGCCATCCGGGATTTCTCCAGCTGCTACAGCCTTGACATCAGTAGCATCATCAAATGCATTAGCTGCTACCGTATCGATAGGAAGAATGAGCTTACCCTCGCTCTTTTCCATGAATTCCTTCGCCATGTCTATCTTATCTGCTTCAAGCAGGGATGTACCAATCTTGCCACCCTTTGCAGCAGAGAATGTATAGGACATACCGCCGCCAACAAGTACCTTGTCCGCAATCTTCAAGAGGTTGTCAATGACACCGATCTTATCGGAAACCTTTGCACCACCAAGGATTGCAATGAATGGTCTCTGCGGATCATTCAAAGCCTTACCAAGAACATTGAGTTCCTTTTCAACAAGGAAACCAACAGCTGCGCAGCCTTCTGGCAGATTGCTTGGAATACCAACTGTAGAAGCATGGGCTCTGTGAACAGAACCGAATGCATCTTCTACGAACAGGTCACCAAGACTTGCCCAGTATTTGCCAAGTTCAGGATCATTCTTGGATTCACCCTTTTCATAACGGGTGTTCTGCATCAGAACGATGCTTCCATCTTCCTGGTTCTTGACAGCTTCTTCAAGTTCAGCACCACGTGTAGCATTGACGAACTTGACAGGAGCACTCTGCAGCTTTGCAAGGCAGTCAGCGACGATAGACATATCGTTCTTTGCCTTGTCTTCTTCTGTCTTAACCTTGCCAAGATGGCTCAAGAGAAGAACCTTAGCTCCATTTTCAGTCAGATAATTGATAGTAGGAAGTGCAGCACGAACACGATTGTCATCAGTGATGACACTTCCCTTGTGCGGTACATTAAAGTCAACACGCACAATTACGTGCTTGCCCTTAACGTCCAGATCTTTAACAGTAACCTTAGACATTTTAATTCCTCCTTATTTGCTGTGTTATATTATACCACCCGACAAATTTATGGTAAATGTCTGCTTACCCGTTTTTTCACAAAGGTGGTATATCATCTGTTCAACAGAAGAAAGGCCGGTTTCCCGGCCTATTCATTTTTAGTTGTCAGGCCAGTTGCAGATGGTGTAGTAGAGCTGCTCGTAAACGTCAGCACTCTTTTCCCAACTGTGGTCTTCACTCATAGCTGTCTTGACAAGTCCCTTCCAGCCAGTCTTGTTGTTATAGAACTGGTCTGTAGCCCAGCGCAATGTATATACCATATCATCCGCATTTGCTGCATAGAAGGAGAAGCCATTACCTTCACCTGTGTACTGGTTGTATGGCTGTACGGTATCCTTGAGACCACCTGTCTCACGAACAAGTGGAAGTGAACCGTAATGCAGAGCAATCAGCTGGCTGAGACCACATGGCTCATAGAGAGATGGCATCAGGAACAGATCGGAACCAGCATAGATACGATGTGCAAGATCTTCATTGTATCCACCATAGTAAACTGCCTTGCCCTTGTAGTTGTTTTCCATCCAGCGGAATGCATTTTCAGCATTTGCTTCACCTGTACCAAGTACGACAAACTGGATATTGAGTCCCATGATCTCAGAAAGGCGGTCTGTGATCAGATAAACACCCTTCTGGTTTGTCAGACGGGAAACCATACCAATTAACATGACATCCGGATTGACCTCAAGTCCGAGCTCTTCCTGCAATGCCTTCTTGTTTGCCTTCTTGCCAGAAACCCAGTTCTTCTGACCATAGTTCTTTGCCAGAAGCTTATCTGTTTCAGGATCCCAGAGCGTATAGTCAATACCGTTGACAATACCCCAGAGATCTTCTCTTCTGTAGCGGAGGATGGAATCCATTCTCTCACCATATGTCTGGGTCAGAATCTCATTGGAATATGTCGGAGATACGGTAGTGATCTTGTCCGCATAGACAATACCTGCCTTCATGAAGCTGATACCTGTATCAAACTTGATGGAGCCATTATCGAAATAGCTGTAATCAAGACCGAGGCAGCTCGGCAGCATATCGACACCGAAGTTACCCTGGAATGCAAGGTTGTGAATCGTATAGACATGCTTGATGTTCTGATAACGATAGTCACTTGCATAGCATGCATGGCACATCAGCGGAACCATACCACACTGCCAGTCATTGGAATGGATGATGTTTGGCCACCAGTCGATGAAGTAAATCATATCGAGAAGTGCTCTTTGGAAGAAAGCAAATCTTTCACCATCATCATCGTAACCATACAGTGCATCTCTTTCGAAATAGTACTGGTGTTCAATGAAGTAGTAGACAACACCATCTACTGTAGCTGTGTAGTATGTAGCAGGCTGATCGATCCAGCCGGAATGAACCTGGATAGTACCAAGGCGCTCCAGTTCATCATAATGCTTTTCAATAACTTTCTTATAGAGCGGCAATACGACACGCACATCATGTCCGCGCTTTGCAAGAGCCTTTGGCAAAGAGCCGATGACATCCGCAAGTCCGCCTGTCTTGATAAATGGCAGACCTTCACTAGCCGCAAACAGAATTGATCTTCCCATTCAGACCTCCTCCTCAGATACGATCTCTTCTCTTGACATAGACGAGCTCTTCATCTGTACCCGTCAATGCCTTGACATGATGGATGATGGCATACTTGTCAACAACCACATGATCAAGCTTGGCTCCCTCACCGATGAATGCATCAGAGAGAATAATACTGTCTTTGACTACAGCACCCTTCTGGATGGTGACATTACGTCCAACGATGGAACCTGTTACTGTACCTTCAATCACACAGCCATTAGCGATGACACTGCCCTTGACATCTGCTTCTTTGGAGAATCTTGTCGGAGAAGAGTCATTTGTCTGTGTGTAGATTGGCCAGCCTGGCTTGAAAAGACCATTCGCAACACTTCTGTCACGCAAGGACATACTCCATCTGTAGTATTCTTCCAGGGAGTTGATGCATGCCACAAATCCGCGTACACCATAACCTCTGATATCGAGTTCATTGACGGAATCGCGAAGGATATCCTTGAACCAGTAGAGAGAAGAAATAGAAGCTGCTTTCTTGACAAGTTCAATGAACAATTTCTTGGAAAGCACAAATGCTTCAAGAGAAATGGTCTTGTTCTTGGAAGTGCCTCTGTTCTTTTCAACGCTGAGGACTCTCTTATCCTTGTCCATTGTCAATGTATCTGTACCAAGATATGCGCGCTTTGCGTCAGTTGTATTGGTATAGAGAACTGTGACATCTGCACCAGATTCTGTATGCTGCTTCAACACTTCATTGAAATCGAGGCTATAGATGAAATAGCTCGGTGCAAGGACAACATAAGGATTTGTGTCTTCCTCAATGTACTGCATGTTCAACATGTAGTTTGCGATATCGTGGTTGTAAACCGGTGAAGAGAATGACTTTTCACCATAGAGAATACGCAGGTTACCACGTTTAGAGTTGATGTTGTAATGAGAACCAGTACCGAGGTGTTCAATCAGATTACGTGGCTTTTCCTTGCAGTAAACCTGTACATTGTCGATACCGGAGTTTGTCATATTACTCAGGATAAAGTCAATTACACGATACCTGCCCAGGAAACTGATTGCCGGTACAGGACGATATTCTTCAAGGCCCTGCACATTTGCTGTGCTGCCTTCAAAATAGATAATTCCAAGTGCGTTCATGTCTTTTCCTCCGCTTACTCCACGTACTTCTTTGCAACCAGTTCAATATGCTCACTGTCAGCAGAACCTACAGTTGCGCCAGGTGCGATTTCAACATCATCAGCGACAATGCAGCGGGTAACCTTTGCACCCTCACCGATCTTTGCGCCCGGCTGAATGACAGAATCAACTACCTTTGCACCCTTGCCTACTTCGCAATTTGTGCCAAGAACAGAATTGATTACCGTACCCATGACAACAGAACCCTGTGTGATATAGGCATTTTCAATCTTTGCATCTTCACCGATGTACTGTGGAAGAGCATTGACATCTTCTGTATAAATCTTCCAGGACTGATCGCCAAGGTCGAGTTCGTTATTGTCATTGAGAAGGTCCATATTGGATTCCCAAAGAGAATCAACCGTACCTACATCCTTCCAGTAACCCTTGAAGCGGTAAGCCGCAAGACGTCTCTGGTCATTGAGATAAGCAGGAATGATATCCTTACCAAAGTCATGGTTGGAATTTTCATTCTTGTCATCTGCGATGAGATACTTTCTCAATGTCTTGTATGTGAAGATGTAAATACCCATGGAAGCGAGGTTGCTCTTTGGCTTTGCCGGCTTTTCCTCAAATTCCATAATCATGTCATCTTCATCACAGTTCATGATACCGAAACGGCTCGCTTCCTTCAGAGGAACCTGCAGAACTGCAATCGTCGCATCCGCATGCTTTTCCTTGTGATAAGCAAGCATTTCATCATAGTTCATCTTATAGATGTGGTCACCAGAGAGAATCAGTACATACTCTGGCGCAATCTGATCGAGGAAGTCGATGTTCTGTGTAATCGCATCGGCTGTACCACGATATACTTCAAGACCCTTTGTGTCTCTTTCACGCGGTGTAAGTACATAAACACCACCGTCATTTGTGTCAAGGCCCCAGAACTGGTCCTTGGCAACATATGCGTTCAAAATGACTGATTCATACTGTGTAAGTACACCAACGGTAGAAATACCAGAGTTGGCGCAATTACTGAGCGGGAAGTCGATAATACGGTACTTGCCACCGAAGTGAACTGCCGGTTTTGCGACTTTCTTGGTCAGATCCAACAAACGGGAACCTCTTCCACCTGCCAGGATCATGGCCGCCATAGTGTTTGCTCTCATTATTTTGCCTCCTGAAATAGCACTCTTTCTGTTTCCATTATAGTACAAGAATGGTCGTTTTTTACCATCGAAATACCCTGTGGAATAACGTTTTTATACAATTTAACACAATCTTTATTTTCTTTGTTTCAAACGCTTACATTTTCACAGGATTTCAACATGTTTTCCCCTCAGATCTTCACTGTAAACTTCGGTTTTGGGGTATATGTCGTATGCAGCAGTTTCTCACTCACCTCACTTCCTGGCGAACCGAGGAAATCGGTGTATAGCTTTTTAATCTGTGGATTGTCAGCCGATACGCGCAATTCCTTATAGCGGTCTTCATCATACAGCGCCTGCATGCGCTTCTCCTTATAGGAATAACCAAGCCTGCCATGCTTCTTGCGGGCACTGATAATCGACTGGCCGCCGCCATTGATACAGCCACCCGGGCAACCCATCACTTCAATGAAGGCATATTTGGAAGTGCCATTGCGCACCTCATCGAGCAGTGGCTTTGCGCAAGTCATGGAAGAAGTAATCGCAATCCATAACTTCTGTCCACCAATCTCAACCTGTGCCTCCTTGACACCGACCATGCCACGGCACTCCATGAAGTCAACCCGTTCAAGCTTCTTGCCTTCTACCTGCTGCTTCACCGTTCTCAGCGCCGCCTCCATAACACCACCCGATGCACCAAAGATGACACCTGCACCTGTATATTCACCAAGCAGATCCTGGTCATATGCTTCATCTTCTAAAGCCTCAAGATCATCGATACCGTACATCTTGATCAGCCTTGCTGCCTCACGTGTTGTCAGCACCGCATCCACATCCTCAAGCTCTGTCGTCTTGCACTCTGCACGATGGATTTCTGACTTCTTGGCAATACACGGCATGATGGACACAACATAAATGTTCTTTGGATCCACATTGTGCTTCTTTGCCCAATAGGACTTGCATATTGCCCCAAACATCATATGCGGAGACTTCGCACTGGATAAGTGATCGAGAAGATCCGGATACTGGAATTCAATATATCTGACCCAGCCTGGCGAACACGATGTAAACATCGGCAATACGCCACCATTCTTCAACCTTTCAAGCAATTCATGTCCTTCTTCCATGATCGTCAGATCCGCACCGAAGTTCGTATCATAGACGCGATCAAACCCACACCGTTTCAATGCTGCCACCATCTTGCCTGTCACACGTGTACCTACCGGCATGCCAAACTCCTCACCAAGAGAAGCACGGACTGCCGGAGCAGTCTGGCAGATGACTACCTTGTCAGGATCGTTGATCGCTGCAATGACATCATGGATGTTTTCCTTTTCGGTGAGGGCACCTACCGGACAGGCGATGACACACTGTCCGCACTGCATGCAGTTGACATCGTTGAACGAACCGTTGTAAATCGGACCACAAACCGTATTGAAACCGCGGTTCTGCAGACCGAGCACAGCAATGCCCTGTACATTCGCGCATGTACCGATACACCTTTCGCACAACACACACTTGGAAGTATCACGCACAATTCCATAACTTGCGTCTTCATATGTTGCTGGGGTTGTTGCCCCTTCAAAGCGGTTCTGTCGGATGCCGAGTTCTTCACAAAGTCTCTGCAATTCACAATTCTGGTTTCTCTTGCAGGAAAGGCAGTTCTTGTTATGGTTGGACATGATCAGTTCAACCGTCGTCCTTCTGCCCTTGATCGCCCGTTCTGAATTCGTCAGTATTTCCATACCTTCCGAAACAGGTGTTGTGCAGGCAGAAAGCAGAGCTCTTGCTCCCTTTACCTCAACAAGACATACACGGCATGCGCCGGTTTTGATGACATCCTTGAGATAGCAGAGGGTAGGAATCTGAATACCGGCACGGTTGGCAGCTTCAAGAATCGTATCGCCAGATTCAGCTGTGATATACCGGTTATTGATTTTGATATGTACTTCGCTCATTCTTCATGCCACCTCCTTCTAATGTCTCTCTACTGCACCAAAGCGGCAGTTTGTTATACATGCACCACACTTGATGCACTTTGTCGTATCGATGTGATATGGCTCCTTGCCAGGCACACCGGTAATTGCTCCAGCCGGGCAGTTCCTTGAACAAAGTGAGCAGGCACGGCACTTGTTTGGATCAATGGAATAGACAAGCAGGTTCTTGCACACATGGGCATGGCACTTCTTGTCCACAATATGATCGATATATTCCTGACGGAAGTAACGCAATGTCGAAAGAATCGGATTTGGAGCAGTCTGTCCAAGACCACAAAGAGCCGTATCCTTGATCTCATAGCAGAGCTCTTCCATCTCATCGAGCATTTCCATCGTTCCTTCACCTTCGGTAATCTTTGTCAGCATCTCCAACAGTCTCTTTGTACCGACACGGCAAGGTGTGCACTTTCCACAAGACTCATCACAGATGAATTCCATATAGAAACGGGCAACATCAACCATACAGTTATCTTCATCCAGAACAATCATGCCGCCGCTTCCCATCATGGAACCAGCTTCGACAAGATGTTCATAATCAATTGGTG
>CAJKOS010000090.1 GCA_905201565.1 uncultured Erysipelotrichaceae bacterium | reverse complement strand
ACCACAGGGGTACCAGCACTGTCAAGGTGCTGTCCTCCTTATGGGTACCACTTTAGAATGACTCTGTATTTACTATACAGAGTCAAAGGAAAAGAAATTCATGTGAATGGGTGGTTTTTACAGGAAGCAGTCTATATAGCACATAAGCCATGTCATTCACATCATTTGCACAAAGAATAATGCTTTTTTCAAGGAGATTATGAAAATGAAAAAGAAACTGATAACAACAGCTATGGCTGCTATGGCAATTGCGACAATTGGTCTTTCAACAAAGATCAATGCAAGTAATCAGGATAGACCGTATGAATTTCACTTTATCGGTGGTACTGCAGTCACTGACCGGCAGGTAAAGGAAGACGATACAAGTCTTTATATGCACTTTATGCTGGGAACTGCTACGGAATACGAAGCGCATGCGGTAGGGTGGAAATATGGACAGGTATTTGAAACGGACTGTTCTTCTGATCCGGCAACGCCCAAAAAACATTATCATTATAAGTTTGAAAAAGGGCAGAAGCGCTTTATGTACAATTATGTGCGGGAAAGAAATTGCCCATTAGCCGGTGTAAGGGCAGAAGGTATTTCTGGACAAAGTGCATCAGGTGTCTGGTCGCCAGATAGTGTATATGAAGCAGGTGTTATTCCTGCGTCTGACTATATCATTCGGTAGAAAGGAAGGTGAAGTCACAGCTTTATGCTGTGACTTCCTTGTATCAGAATATGAAAAAATGTTTTGCTTTGCATTGGGAAAGAATGTTACATGGCAGAAAGTTCAAAATTGCTTTATGTATTGGCATTGCTATTGCAGTACTACAATGGCTGGATTCAACATATTTATTGACTGATCCAGGAAGAATTGGTGCTTATTTATTCCCTGTTGATGATTTGGTTGGTGTGTCAGAAATCAGTATGGAGGCTCCCAATACGGTATATGAGGAGTGGATTGGTGTAGATACATTTTCTTTTTTTGCAGTGGTGTTTTATATGGCAATGCCATTACTTGCGGTATTGCCATATGGGACGGAACTATTGGAAGATCATTTATCTGGATACAACAGGCATGTTGTAATCCGGGAAAACAGAGAGGCGTATTATCTTACTGGCTTTATGACAGCTTTTCTTTCTGGCATGCTGGTTATAGCAATTCCCATGGTGATTAACTTTCTATTACATACAAGTACTTATCCTTTGCTTATTCCACAAGATGGAAGAGGATCTGCTCCAATTGGACGGGTTACGATGTGGGGTGCTTTGTTCTTTGAACATCCACTGGTATATACGTTGATTTATCTTTTCATTCCATCATTTTATTGTGGTCTTGTCGCCTGCTTTTCTGTAGCGATTGGTCTTGTCTTTGAACAGCGCTTTGTCTCATTGTTTTTTCCTTTTGTTTTGTTTATGTTTGCCAATACGGCTTCTATTGCTATGGGGGAAGATCAATGGTCTCCATATACTTTCCTTTGTGGGGCATTGTTTTCTTCAAAAGTCACACCATTCGTATTTCTGGTAACAGGTCTGATCCTCTTTTTGCCAGCTTTGTTTACTTACCTCTACAAAAGGAAGGGAGATGTTTTTTGATGAAACAGTTTCTAATCTCTTCTTTCCAACATATGAAATGGGATGTGCGCAGTGGGTTGCGGGAAAACAAGATGAAATTTCTTGTTTGTGTTCTTTTGTACAGTTTTATTGGATTTGGCATTTTGCGTTTATATCGGACATATGAAACGCTTGTCGATGATCCGGGAACAGCAGGTTTTGTGGATCTTTGGATTTATGCATTTGGGGGGTTTCCACAAATCTTCATTGGTCAACAATTCATTGCCCCTTTGAACTGGCTTGGTGCACAGATGATGATTGCCTGGATCATTGGAGACCATATTAACCGGGATATGGAAAATGAAGGTTTACAGTACCTGATTCGCAGTCATAAGAAATCGGAGTGGTTACTTGGAAAAGTGGGATATTGTGTGGTGATGGTACTTCTCTTTTATGGCATCGCATTCTGTACATTGTTCGTGTTTTCCTGTCTGTTTCTGACACCTGGTTTTTCCATCAATCATGGCTTGTGCAGTTTTATCGTTTCCATTTTTCCTGAATGGGAAACACAAGCTTCGTTATGGATTGGACTTGTCCTGCTTCCGATATTGACTTCAATTGTGATTTCTGTTGGCCAGATGGTGCTGAGTCTTTTTGTAAAACCGGTGTATGCATTCTTTACCGTACTTGTCTATATGATCATGAGTGCATATACAACCAGTTACTGGGTGTTGGGGTGTTATTCCATGCTTGCAAGAAAGTTTACCCAGGTCAGGATGATGGCAGATGAAACATTGTCATGTATTGAGCAGCCATATGCCATTCTCATTGAAATTGGACTACTGGTCATCTTATGGATTATTGGAAATGTACGGTTAAGGAAATTTGACTTTCTACAGGAGAGGTGAAGATATGGAAATCAGGTTGAATCACTATACTAAAGTAATTGGTAAAAAGACAATATTATCAGACATAAATCTGTCTTTTCAAAGTGGTGAAATTGTTGGTCTGCAGGGTATTAATGGCAGTGGAAAGACAATGTTATTAAGGGCGCTTTGCGGATTGATTTATCCGACAGAAGGGTCATTGGAAATTGATGGAAAGGTGATGGGAAAAGATTTTTCTTTCCCCGAAAGTGTTGGCGCTTTGATAGAGTCCCCTGCATTTTTGAAAGAATATACCGGAAAGAAGAATCTGGAAATGATTGCGGCATTGCGTGGAGTTGCCTCAAAGGAGGATATCGCTTTTGCAATGAAGCGGATTGGTCTTGAACCAGATGATAAACGGACATACAAAAAATATTCGCTAGGTATGAAGCAGAAACTAGGTATTGCGGCTGCGATAATGGAAAAACCAGATCTGATTATTCTTGATGAGCCATTTAACGCATTAGATGAAAGTTCTGCCAAAGCCTGTCAGGAAATTATCATGGAAGAAAAGAATCGTGGTGCTTTGGTTTTTCTTGCCTGTCACGACAAAACTGTTCTTTCAGGATTGTCAGATGTTTTGTATAGCATTGAAGAAGGAAAAATAACGGACTACCGGAGGAAAGAGGAATGAAGAAAAAGGTTTTGATTGTGGTCATTTGTCTCTTCCTTGCCTGGTGTATTCGTGGAGCATATGTTCAGAATACCGTACATCATTTTGAGGGTACAGAGACGTATGGATTTCATGAACCCGTTCAATTTGATAACTACCAGGTAGAAGTGGTTTCTTTTGAAACGGAACGGATGGAAACATTTTGTGATAAACATGATTTGGATGAGTCTTTTAACTATATTGAAGATTTGTATGTAGGTCTCGTTGGTGTAAAAGTCAAAAATACCACAGATGATTTATCGGTCGAAGTTCCGCTGTATCAGATGGTTATTGAAACCAAAACTAGCACGAATGGAATGGATTTATTTCTTTTTCAGGCACTGCACAATAATGATACTTCCACGTTTTCGCCTTATATTATGCCTGGGGAAGAAGCTTATGTTGAAATCCCATTTACAGAATGCAGTGAATACTATGGTGTTGAAGGTAATCTCTTTGAACAGCTTCCTTTTGCGGTAACGATGTCTATCTATCCGGTTAAGAAAATGGTTTATCTCAATGATTTATGGTGAAGGCTTATGAAGAAGAAAAGAATAATGGTTTTGGCTGTCTTTATCGTAGTTTGTTTACTGGCAGTCTATGTTTCAAAGGATCATCTGCTTTCTGTGTTATTCAAGGCGCAGGAAGATATTCCTGGTTTAAAGCCGCAAATGTCAGCAGAATCATTTATCGATGATGAAAATACAGATAAAGATACAATTAGTTCCGGCATCGATTATGTGAGTTATCATGACCAGTATAATGAACTCAGTGGACAGATTACTGCTGAAGGTATACAGGCAAAGATGTTGCTATCCAATTTAAAGGAATTGCAGAAAAGAGATGGCAGTCTGGATGCAGGAAGGATAATTGAATTTCAGGATACTTCTGTCATGAATGATTCTTTGTTGCAATGGACTGTGGAGAATGTGTTTGTGACAGATCAGTATGATGCACTTTCCATTGATGATACGAAATGGGGTGGTCTTGAATACTTTGAACCATATATGCAGGATGAACATACACCAAAGGAAGGGTGGACGTATCTTGTGGTGGATGTCAACATCCGGAATGATGGATGTGATCTCTCTGATTATACAGGTTATGGCTATGCGGCAGCCTATGCATTTATGGATGAAGCAGGAGAACTCTATTACATGGATAATACTGTTCTCTACCATTCTCATCAGCCAGGTCCAACAGAACAGACAGCGTTACATCAGTATGATTTCAAACATGGTGAGAGTTTTGAAAACCGCTATGTACTGATGTGTCCGATGGATATGCCAGACAACTGTAAGATGTACCTCGTCATTAATCCAAATGGCAACAGTGTCAAAGCACCAGAAGATAGTGCGATGGTTTCTCTCGAATCATTTCTTCAATAAGTTACAGTTTTGTTACACCAGCATGCATGACTTTGAAACAGTTTCTTTGCGAATATGAACATATGAAGAAGAAACGGAAACTGAGATCATGGGTGAAATGGGGATTGGCAATTGTTCTTTGTCTTGCGGGGATTTCCTGGTTGCAGAAGAAAGATGAGAAAGATGTTTTGATCTTACAAAAGCCTGAATTTCCTAATGGTTGTGAAATCACAAGTCTGACCATGTTGTTACAGATGTATGGGTATACTCCATCTGTTGCATTGCTGTATGATCAGTTCCTTGCCAAAGGGGAGGTGACATTGCAGGATGGCATGCTCTTTGGACCAGATCCGGAACAGGCATACGGAGGAGATGCAAGAAGTGAGGATGGAGGCTGGTATTGTTATGAACAGCCATTAGCACAGGCAGGTAATAACTACCTCATATCTCTTGGAAAAGAAGCAGTGCTTGTGGGTATGCAGGGGATTTCCATCGAGCAGCTTGATGAACTTGTGAATCAGGGACCGGTTGTCTGCTGGGTGACCATTGGGTTTGAAGCACCACTTTACAGCACACTTGTCTGGAATACCGGTGTGATGACATATCAGTCACTCAGAAATCTCCATTGCCTTGTGGTGAGAGCAAAGACCATTGATGGTTATGCAGTGCTGGATCCACTTCGGGGAAGTTATACTGTTGAAGAAATGGTATTCCAGAACAGTTTTGCATCTGTTGGCAGCAGGGTTGTATATATGCAGTAAAAAAGGAAGTGCGCTGATTGCACTTCCTTTGTCATTGATACAAATCCTCAAGAGTGTAGAAAACCATGTTATTTTCTGGTGTAGTATCAAACCCTGAGCGTGAAAAGAATCCATATTGATAACAATTCAGACCACACTGTTTTACTTCTTCGATTTCTTCTTCAATCATTTGTCTTGTGACAGGTTTTTTCTGAAACTTTGCTTCATAGAAAATATATCCATATGGGTCAGATGTAACGATATCAAATTCACCGTTTTTGTGACTGGCAGGATCATCGTAATAGAATTTGCCTATTTTATCGAATGGCGTATCTAAATTACCGCTTTTATTTTGTAAAATCAGATATTGTTTGCAAATTTCTTCAAATGCGTGAGGAACATAACTTGTTTCAAAATCCTCATTGATATATCTGTCAAAGAAGACTTCTTCATCTAATAGAAGGCGTTGTGAAGAATAACGGAAGATGTATTTGAAATAGAAGGCGCAAAGATTATCAGAAATATAGTAACCAGATTTACGCCGGTTGTTCTCATCGTTGATAGGTGCTTCTTTCTTTACCATGCCCATACGTATCAGCTTGTCCAGAACATCAGAAAGGGTCGGACTGCTGCTGACATGAGATTGTGAAAGAATATCATTGAAGCGGGAAAAACCACGGGATAATGCATCGAACACTTCGTTGGCATTGATTATGCGACGAATTTCTGATTTCAGATAAATATCTACTTCGTTAATCAATTGTGCATCATCTCTTATAAGAAGGTTTAGCAGGTTTTCTCTTACAGAAAGGTCCAGATCAATCAATCTGTTATAGTAAGGTATGCCCCCAAATACACTATACAACCTCACCTTGTCCTCATTGGAAAAAGATGAATAGAAAAGTGAAGATTCCTGATAATTCATTGGCTTGAGCTCTATTACCTGATCAATTCTTCCATATAGTGGATTATCCCTCATTTGCAATGACTGCATGATGTCAACATAAGAACCGCAAAGGATAAGTTTTAGTGAAGAAGTGTCGCGATATGTATCAAGAACGGATTGTAGAATACTGTCAAGACCAGTTACGCATTGACGGAGATATGGATACTCATCAAGTACTAAAACGAGCGGTTTATCAATTGCATTGCGGAACAAAAAGTCTAATAATTCCTCTATGCTGGAAAAATCAGGTTTGGGAAATCCAAAGGTTTCTGAAAGGAGAACCGAAAGATGATTGAGGTTGCTCAATTCGGTTGTTTCTCTGCATTCATAGTAAATAGATGGGATATCTGTATTTTTCAGACAATGCAGAATCAATTCGCTTTTTCCGACACGCCGCCTGCCAAAAATCATTGCGGCGTTGAAACGATTATGATGTATGAATCGTTGTAGTGTCTTGATTTCATGCTCTCTACCATAAAAATTCATCACTCGGGTTCCTCCGACTCGGTTATAACCGAGTTAATTATACCATAGGCTGAGATTGTCGTGCTTAAAAAAAGATGTGAGTTTCCTCACATCCTGTGTGTTTATTCAACTTTTGCAGCTGCCTGGGCAAGCTGTGCCTGTACAGCAGTGATGGCAACGACACCGACGATGTCTTCATAGAAGCATCCTCTTGAGAGGTCATTGACCGGTGCAGCAAGTCCCTGCAGAATTGGGCCATAGGCTTCAGCCTTGGCAAGTCTTTGAACGAGTTTGTAACCAATGTTGCCACAGTCAACATTTGGGAAGATAAGGACATTGGCATGACCTGCAACACTGGAGCCCGGTGCCTTGATCTTGGCAACAAATGGATCCAGGGCAGCATCGAGCTGCAATTCACCATCACAATCGAGGTGTGGATATTCCTGGTGGGCAATGGTAACAGCTTCTGCTACCTTGCTGACCATCGGATGCTTTGCACTTCCCTTTGTGGAATGGGATAGGAAGGCAACACGCGCATGTCCTCCCAACAGACTTTCAAAAGATTCTGCAGCATCGTTTGCAATTGCGGCAAGTTCTTCAGAATTTGGATCCTGGTTCAATGCACAGTCCGCAAAGACAAATGTACCATGCTGACCATAGTCACTCTTTGGTACATCGAGGACAAAGAATCCAGACGCAAGCTTCTTGCCTGGTGCTGTCCGAAGTACCTGCAGGGCAGGGCGCAATGTGTTTGCTG
>CAJKOS010000089.1 GCA_905201565.1 uncultured Erysipelotrichaceae bacterium | reverse complement strand
TGTCATCAATGCCATCAACTATTCTGGTAACAGCAGACATATCATCATCCGGGAAATCGTATCGGATAAAAATGTCAAAATAGAAGTACAGGATTTCGGTGAAGGTATACCAGAAGACAAGCTGAATGATATCTGGGACAGATATTATAAAGTGGACAAGAAACATGTCCGCACCACCCAGGGTTCCGGCATCGGCCTTGCCATTGCAAGAGAAATCCTCGATCTGCACCACCTGCAATATGGTGTACAGTCCAAAGTGGGTGAAGGCAGTTTGTTCTGGTTCATTATGCCAGTATTGAAATCATGAGGCAGGATGCTCTCCTGCTTCTTTTTTGAAAGGACAGCTATGCATAAAATTATTGTCAAAGACACATGTATTGAAACAACAGATACCGGAAAGCTTATTTCCATCATCCACAAGGGTGTCCATTGGGACACAGATGGAGAGGGAATGCTGGAAACAGCAGAAGGTACAATTGCTTTTTCTGATGCGGATACCATTGAAACCCAAGAATATGAAACCGGTACGGCAAAGGGTATACGCACATGCTATACGTGGCTTAATGCCTTCTCATTTGCGACCATCATATCCATTGATACAACAAGTGAAGATGTGTATTTTGAATGGATTCCCCTGATGGAAGACAAAGCGATCCAAAAGGTGAACTGGCCGGCATCCTTTACATTACAGGAAGAAGATTCCTGGTCCCTTCTGCCTTTGCGGCAGGGGTTGTACATTCCCTATGGATGGAAGAATGAACTGAAACCACTGCCATTTGATGGCATGTTTCTTACCGCAGGCTGCTATATGCCCTGGTTTGCCCAGGGCAAAAGGAAGGCAGGGTATATCGCCATCTCACTGACGCCATGGGATGCCGGGGTAAAGGCAGAACATAAGGAGGAAGGCAGTACAGCATTGTCACAATGGATGACACCAACACTAGGAAAGATGGACTACCGGCGCATCATCCGCTACACCTTCAGGGATAATGCGGATATTGCAAGCCTTTGTTCTATCTATCGACAGTTTGTCAAAGAACAGGGAAAGCTCACCACCCTCAAAGAAAAAGCATTGCGCAATCCAAAGGTGAATGACCTTGTGGGCAGTGCCTTTGTCCACTTTGGCATCAAGGCAGTTGTTCAGAAAGAATCAAGGTTCTACGATGCAGAACATCCGGAAAACAATGCTGCCCTCATCCCTTTTGCAAAGCGGGCAGAAGAAATCCAGATGCTGCGGAAACTTGGCGCAACAAAGATGTATCTGCACCTCGATGGCTGGGCAGAACCTGGCTATGATAACTGCCATCCTGATTATTATCCGGCCTGTATTGAAGCAGGTGGCTGGGAAGGTATGAAAAAGCTTGAAGATGTGATGCATGAAACCTGTGGACTGTTTGGTATTCACGATCAGTATCGGGATTACTATAAGAAAGCACCTTCCTTTGATGAAGCTAATGCGATCATGCTCGAAGATGGAAAGATCTTTGAACAGGCAATCTGGGCAGGGGGAGAACAATCCTATCTCTGCGCAAGCCTTGCCCCATCCTATGTAAGGCGAAACTTTGCATTGATGCATAATGCCGGCATTACCCTTGATGGGGCATATCTTGATGTCTTTACATGCAATGAAGGTGATGAGTGCTATAACCCATACCACCGCATGAGCCGTAAAGACTGCTATGAATACAGAAGACAATGCTTTGCCTGGCTTATGGCAAATGGCATCCTCTCCAGTTCTGAAGAAGTTTCTGACTGGGCGGTCACGGATCTTGTGTTTGCCCACTATGCACCATATGAAGAACAGATGTTACCACCGGGTACTCCAGCACCCGGTATTCCGGTACCACTGTTTTCCCTTGTCTATCATGACTGTCTCATCGTGCCTTGGATCATGGATAAAACTGAAGACAGGGACAATATGTTATTTGCCTTGCTCAATGGTGGTGCACCATATCTGATCAGGGAAGGGGCTTATCCGGATGTGGATGGTGCCTTTGCAAGGGATCCATCCGATATTGGAAATGATATCGCCCGCTGTCATGTGGTACAAAAGCTGCATGAACGCATTGCCTTTTGCAGGATGACGGACTTTGCTTTGCTCAACAGGGAGGGCACAAGGCAAAGAGCTGTGTATGAAGATGGCACAGTGGTAGAAATTGATCTTGATAAGGGTACATATGCTTTGACAGAAGGCGGGCAATGTAGTTGAATCGGCTGATTTGATGATGTAGAATAAGGGCAATGAAGGAGATTTGTAATCATGAAAGATCTTAAAGGAACTAAGACAGAGGCTAATCTGCAGACAGCATTTGCAGGTGAAAGCCAGGCACGCAACAAGTATGACTATTTTGCTTCCAAGGCAAAGAAGGAAGGATATGAGCAGATCGCAGCTATCTTCCAGGAAACAGCATTGAACGAAAAAGAACATGCAAAGTTGTGGTTCAAGCTTCTGCAGGGTGGCGCAATCCATGACACAGCTGACAACCTCGTACAGGCTGCTGAAGGCGAAAACTATGAATGGACAGAAATGTACAAGGAATTCGCTGAAGTGGCGGATGAAGAAGGTTTCACAGAAATTGCCCGCCAGTTCAGAGGTGTAGCTTCTGTTGAAGCAGAACATGAAACACGTTATAAGAAGCTTCTTGAAAACCTCACCAACGGTGAAGTCTTCGTCAAGAAGGATGAAGTTACATGGCAGTGCCGCAACTGCGGATATACCGTTGTTTCCAAGGAAGCTCCGGAAGTCTGCCCGGTATGTGCACATCCACGTGCTTACTTCGAAGTCAAGAAGGAAAACTATTGAGAATGAAAAGGGGATGAAAACCTGGTTGACATAGGTTTTCACCCCTTTTTTTCTAACAGTTGTTGTATATGGTCTTTGCGCTTTGCGTCTTCTTTTGTGATGAACAGGATACAGGTTCCCTGTGTGTTGGCACGGGATGTGCGGCCAGTGCGATGGATGAGGTCCTCATCTGTTTGTGGAAGGTCATAGAGGATGATGTCGATATCTTTGATATCAATACCACGGGATGCGATATCCGTTGCGACAAGCAGTGGCAATTGCCCATTGCGGAAGTTGTGCATGACCATCTTTCTGTTCTTCTGATCCACTTCACTGTGCAATCCTTCCACCTGATAATGGGATTTCTGAAGGAAGGCTGTCAGGGCGTTGACATCGTTTCTTGTGTTGACGAAAATGAGTGTCTTCTTCCGCCGCTTTCTCAACAAGGATAACAGAAGTTTCTTTTTGCCTTCCTTCTTCACATCATAGAAACGGAAGTCTGTTTTCCGTTCGAGCATCTTTGATTGTTCGATGATAAATCTTTCTGCATTTGTGAGGTTTAATTCTGCAAGAAGTGTTTCGATCTCTTGTGGATACGTGGCTGAGAAAAGGAGCGTCTGGTGCTCAGGAAGTGCTTCACAAACGTGTAGTACATCTTCTTTAAAGCCCATGGATAACATGACATCCGCTTCATCGAGGACTAGTGTTGTGCACAGTTTTGGTTTGAAGGTATGACGGCGCAGGTGGTCCAACAGCCTTGCCGGGGTTGCGATGACAATATCTGTTCCTTTGGAAAAGGAGCGGATCTGTACCTGTATATCCACACCACCTGTCAATACCGCAGTGCGGATGCCTTCCTGGGTGGAAAGGAGTGCTCTTGCCGTATCGGCTGTCTGTAAGGCAAGTTCTCTTGTCGGTACAAGGATGAGGGCTTTTGGAAAGTGTTTTCCTTTCCCTTGTGGTTCAAGCTGCTGTAATACTGGCAAAAGGTAAGCAAGTGTCTTGCCAGAACCAGTAGGTGCCTGTACTGTGATATCTTTACCTTCCAGGATATCCGGAATGCATTGCTGTACTTCGGACAGGGATTCTATGTGCATGTTTTGCAGTGCTTTCTGCAATGGTTCATTAAGTTCTTTGATTTCCATATGCACGAGGGTATCACAAAATGGATAGAAAGTCATTTTTCTTTTCCAATGCCTTTTGTCTATGGTAGGATATCGTATGTTTGAGGAGGACAGCATGATGAAACATTATGAATATACACCGAGCGGTGTATGCTCAAGACAGATGATCTTTGAGATCAATGATGATAATACGATTGATTCCATGCAGGTGATCGGTGGCTGCAATGGTAACCTGAAAGGTATCTGCTCTTTGTGCAAAGGACAGAAGATCGATGAGGTGATCAGCCGCCTTGAAGGCATTCATTGCGGTATGAAGCCTACATCCTGCCCGGATCAGATTGCCCGTGCCCTGAAGGCATACCAGGGATGACTTCTTCGTGAAGTCATTTTTTTCTTTTGCATTAGTATGCTAAAATGCCTGTGTTATGAGTATTTATAAGATTGGTGAAAAAGTAAATGCGGATGCGGATGGCATCTGGCTCGATTTCAGAAACAATACGTTTCTGTTTATGATCAAGGACAGACTCTGGTCCAAAGGAGAAAGAAAGGCCGCAAAGAAAAATGATGTGGTCATCCAGTTTGTAGAGAAGGGTATTCTGGATCTGTTCCTCATTGCGATTGATGATTGTCTCGAATGCAGTGATATTCCATTCTGCATGAAAGAGGCAGATGATGAACTTGTGGGGTCCCTTGATGGTGATAAGGACTATGGGTTTGAAGTGGTGCTTCTTGAAGAAGATGGTACGGTTGACTATGTGCGTGAGGGCATGTTTTCTCATGGAAACAGCACTGTGTTGAAGGCAAAGCTGAAGGAAAGGCTGACACAGGATTACAGCATTGCGGATTTTGATCATGCCTATGAGAAAAACAGCATGCGCTATGAACCATATGAATTTGAAACCTTTGCCTTGTTCAAAGAGGTGGTGAAGAAATGATGGGAATTGTGATTGCGGCCATTGTGCTTATTGCAGATCAGCTCAGCAAACTTCTCATCCAGCATGTGTCTGCTTTGCAGGATGTAGAAATTATCCGTGATTTCTTCTATCTCACCTATGTCAAAAATACCGGTGCTGCCTGGTCGATGTTCAGTGATATGACCGGGGTACTGACATTGATCTCTGCTGTTGCGGTAGGGGTGATGTTGTGGTACATCGTTGTCAAAAAGCCAAAGGGTCTGACCCTTGTATCAGTCGCCCTGATGGCAGGAGGGGCAGCCGGCAATATGGTTGACCGCCTGTTTTTACAATATGTGCGTGACTTTTTGCATTTCTATATCTTTGGCTATGACTTTCCGGTGTTTAATATTGCGGACATCGCCCTGTGTGTTGGTGTTGGACTATTGGTTCTGGCGGCTTTTCTTGAGGAGGAACATCAATGATAGAAAACTATATTGCGGAAAATGAACAACCACTCCGCATTGACCGCTACCTCAGCGAGGTCAGTGAATTGTCCCGTACCCGTGTACAGGAAATGTGTGATAACGGACTGGTAAAAGTCAATGGCAAAGCTGTCAAAAGCAGTTTCAAGGTATCTTTTGGTGATGCCATTGAGGCGGATATACCGGAAAATGAAGAACTGAAGGTAGAGGCGGAAAACATTCCCCTCGATATCCTGTATGAAGACCATGACATCATTGTCATCAATAAGCCAAAGGGAATGATCGTTCATCCTTCTCCTGGTATTTACAGCGGTACCCTTGTCAATGCACTGCTCTACCATTGCAAAGATCTTTCCGGCATTAACGGGGTGATCAGACCGGGTATTGTCCACCGCATTGATAAGGATACGACCGGATGTCTTGTCGTGTGCAAAAATGATGCAGCACATCGTGAAATTGCCCGCCAGCTTTCCGATAAGACATGCCACAGGGAATACCGGGCAATTGTAAATGGTGTATTGGAAAGCGATGCGGCTGTTGTGGATGCCCCGATTGGAAGGGATCGGCGTGATCGGCAGAAGATGGCTGTGACCGATGTCAACAGCAAACCTGCCCGCACCCACTTCCGGGTATTGGAGAGATTCCACGATGCCACCTATATCGAATGTTCCCTGGAAACAGGAAGAACACACCAGATCCGCGTCCATATGAAGTATTGTGGTCATCCGGTCATGGGGGATGAAAAGTATGGCAGAAAGTGCAAGCTCATGGATACACAGGGACAGGTATTGCATGCTTACCGGCTGACGCTTGTACATCCTTCAACTCATGAGACCATGGTCTTTGAAGCACCGCTTCCTGACTATTTCAAGGAATTGCTTTCCATGCTGGAGAAACAGGATGAAGCGTATAGGTAAAATACCGGCAGTGACCTTGTCACTCATTGTGATCACCTGTATTGTGATGGTGATCATGCGGCTGTTTCTGCCACTATCCAATACGGCAGAACAGGCGATCTTCATGGGTGGCTACTACAAACCGCTCGTGCTTGCCGGAGAGTGGTGGCGAATGATTACCGTACTTCTTGTCCATGGTTCGTTTATGCATCTTTTGTGCAACTGCCTTTCCCTGTTATCGCTCGGGACGGTTCTTGAATCCATGGGTGGTTCATTGCGGTTTGCTGTTGTCTTTCTTATGTCGGTGCTTGGTGGTTCATTATTTGTGTTTGTGGCAGATAACACCTCTGTTGCGGTTGGCATGTCAGCAGGTATCTATGGTTTGTTTGCCTGGTATCTGCATCTTGTTTATGCAACGAAGATGTATCAGAACCCGATGATGATGAACAGCATATTGCGCACGGTGATCATCAACCTGCTCATTAACTTTCTGCCGGGTGTTTCCTGGACTGCCCACCTTGGTGGCTTCCTGTTTGGTTTTGTCACCTCAGCAATCCTCATACCGGGGTTTGATGAAACAAAGCGGAAGCACTGGCTGCTTGCCGGGGTGTTATTCCTTGGGGGTATGGGCTATCTTTCCACTACACGCTATGAAATGGGCAATACGCCAATTTACCTTGGAACGGATATCAATCTGATAGAGACATATCAGAAAATGGGACTGGACCAGTATGGTGAACAGCTTGCCCGCAAACTCGATGATGTATATGGTACAGATGTATTGGAAACATACATAGGGAGTGAATATGAGTAAAAGAGAAAATGTATTAAGCTGGGATGAGTATTTTATGGGTCTTGCCCATCTTTCAGCACTGCGTTCAAAAGATCCCAACACCCAGGTGGGTGCTGCGATTGTGGATGAAAACCACAGGGTGGTTTCGGTTGGTTACAATGGTATGCCGAAGGGCTGCTCAGATGATGAATTTCCCTGGGAGAGGGAAGGAGAAGTGCTCGACAGCAAATATGCCTTTGTCGTCCATGCCGAACTCAATGCCATCCTCAATTCCAAATGGCCTGTTTCCGGCTGTACGATCTATGTTTCCCTGTTCCCATGCAATGAATGTGCCAAGGCCATCATCCAGTCTGGCATCTCGGAAGTGGTGTACTACAGCGATAAATACCACGATACGGATTCCAGTGTGGCAGCGCGGTTCATGTTTAAAAAAGCGGGCGTCCGTCTGA
>CAJKOS010000088.1 GCA_905201565.1 uncultured Erysipelotrichaceae bacterium | reverse complement strand
GCTGCGGGGTATTCCCCATCCCAGAACTCCTTCGCTTACGCTTCGGAGTTAATAAATAACGGAAATTGAAATCACCCCACCAATGTGGGGATTATCGTGGCTTCATTTACATTTCTCTATTTTCCAGAAATGTCATAGAGCCTAAAACATCCTCCGGATTCGGAGGATGTTTTCTCTTATTGCAACTCTATGATCTCTTTCTCTATTCTCTGGTAGTCTTCTGGATTGATTGGACAAGACTGTAGTGCTTCTTTGATGGTACTACCCATGAACGAGAATTCACTCTGTTTAAACCTTGGCAGTTTTTCCAGGTATTCTCTTACTACTGGTACATTGAGAGCATCTTTTACCATAGAAGAAATAGTAACAACCTGATCCAGAGGCTCTTCTGTCTCATAGTCCACACTATATGTACCTTGTGTAAAGTAACCAAAACCATTCTTCAACTGTTCTTTAATTGGACTATCAGTATCTTTATAGAATGGCAGATGTACTTCTGCACCACATCCATATGGAATAGACCACTCCATATGCATATGCCATCTGTCCACAATCTTCCAATGTACCTCATATGGACCAGCAGCACTGTTATACTTGCAATCCACATACTTCAACCTGTAATCAATCACAGGCTCAATGATGACACGTTTAAACCCTGGTTTCATCTGTTTAATACCAGCACAATATGCATAAATCCATTCCACAATAGAACCATACGCATAATGGTTAAGAGAATTCATACCAACACCCGTAATATGACCATTCTCATCCAACGAATTCCATCTTTCCCATACCGTAGTAGCACCAAGTTTCACTTCATATAACCAACCAGGGTAATCTTCATTAAGCAATAAGTCATATGCCGTCTTTTCCATACCATATTCTGTCAATACCGGACAGAGTAATGGTGTACCAACAAAACCTGTCGCAAGTTTGCCATTGTTGAAACGAATAAGTTTTGCCAGCTCATCTTTGGCAATATACGGATCTCCAATACATTCATTGAGGGAAAGCAGCTGTGCTGTCATGGTTGTAATCGCACATCTTCCTGTTGCGGTATACCATTCTTTCAATATTTCCTTTTTGATGTCTTCCGCAAGCTGCTCATACTTCTCCGCATCTTCTGCTATACCAAGAACCCTTGCGGTTTCAGAAACAATCAACGCACTCTTTCTGTAATACACAGCCGCAATGAAAGCTTCATCCGTTAAACCCCTGACACCTTCTTTGCTCTTTTCTCCATCTAATGCAAGCCAGTCACCAAAGTGGAACTGCTTTGTCCAGCTGTGGTTATCTTCTTCTTTGTCATGGACATAGTCCACCCATGCCTTCATGGCATCATAGTGGTCCGCCAGAATTCTGGCGTCCCCATAGAACTGATACATATTCCATGGAATGATGGTTGTCGCATCACCCCATACCGTAGCTGCTTCATGAATGTGGAAAGAAGGCACAACATGCGGAACAAGTCCATTCCAAGCCGCCTGTTCCATAGCCATGTCATAGAGGTACTTGGCATAGAAAGCATAGGAATCAGAAAGATACATTGCAGTCCTTGAGAATGCCTGTGCATCACCAGTCCAACCCATACGCTCATCACGCTGTGGACAATCAGTAGGTACATCTAGGAAATTAGACTTCATACCCCACTCTGCACAACCAATCAACCTGTTCACAAGATCATGACCAGTCCTCAGTGTAGAAACATCATGAATATCACTGTACAGCGCATAAGCCACAAAGTCTTCTGCCTTGAAATTACTCATCCCTTCCACTTTGACATAACGGAAGCCATAGAATGTGAAACGTGGAGAAACCCATCTTTCTTCGCCATCCGACACATAGATGTATTCTGCCTTTGCTGTACGCAGATTGTCGCGATAGAAACAACCATCCTGCATCACCTCACCAAACTGCAATCGGATCTTTGTGCCCTTTGGTTCTTGGACGTGTAAAACAAATGTCCCGGCAAGATTCTGACCAATATCCACTACGGTCTCTTTCTCAGGTGTAATGATAATCTTCCCACGGAACAACTCATGTCTTCGTACCGCCGTAGACATTCTGTCACATAGCGGTGCGCTTTCTTCCTCACAGAACACCGCCTTTTCTTCTTCTGTATCCTCTACTGTCATGTCCACATGTTCACCATCATAGAAGTTGGAAAAAGTAATCTTTGAACGTGTGACAGTCCATGTATTATCTGTTGGAATAACTGTTTCCTTACCATTCGCATCGGTGATGATGAGCTCCGCAATCATTTTCCATGTACTGCCATAAGCAGGTTCTTCACTCTGATCAAAGCCAAACCTGCCCCTGTACCAGCCATTACCAAGAATGACCTCAATCTCATTATCCTTCTGTAACAAATCCGTCACATCATAAGTCTGTACCTGTAACCACTGGTCATACGCATTACAATATGGAGTAAAACACTCATCCGTGACAGGTTTGCCATTGATGGAAGCCTCATACAAACCAAGACCAGTAATATACAGCCTTGCCCGTTTCACTTCTTCATCAACCGTAAAACGCTTATGAAAGACCGGGTGTCTTGTCTCCTTCTGGTTCTCTATCGTAATCCCCCTGCCAGACCATGGTTCTTCCATCTTGCCTGTCTCAAACCAGTGTTCCTTACCTTCCACAACACTTCCATCAGTGAGCTTTACCGCAACCTTCCATGTATACCTTGTCCTTGGTTCCAGCATTGCTGCTACACTGGTACCAAGATTATCCGGATCTGTCCATCCGGTATCACCAGCCTCCCCATCTTCCTTACAGCGTAATCCTTGTGTCTGTTACACGCTCATCCGCATTTCCATCCAACCGCCAGGAAAAATCCGGATTATCCAGCTGATAACCCAAAGGATTATCCATATGATTTACTCTTTCATCAACGATTCTCATTCCTGTTCTCCTTCACCTGGGCAAGTACCCCATAATACATTGGACATCTTTCATCAAGATACGAAAACTTCTTCTGCTTCCAACCCTTAATGTCCACATTCACCCGTATCAACTGCTCTGTATCATCTGCCTCATACAACAATGAACCATCCGGTGTTACCACAAACGAATGCCCGGCAAACACAAGCTTTCCTTCCTTGCCAACCCGGTTGCACAAAGCAATAAACACCTGGTTCTCCTTTGCCTGTACACGCATTTCCCACTTCACCATCTCAAGGTCTTCCTCTGTTGTAATAGCAGCAGGTATGATCACAAGCTCTGCTTCCCGCAAAGCACAACACCTGACACTCTCCGGGAATAACCTGTCACTGCCAATGACAACACCAATTTTGGCAAACCCTGCATCATGGACTACAAAACCACTTCTCCCTTCCCGGAAATACTCTTTCTCATACCGGTTTTCCTGGTTAAAGCGGTGCATCTGCTCCGCAATCTCCTTCATCTCTCCCTCTTTGTTAAAAAACAAAGATGCACAGGCAGGCTTGCCATGGTCTTCCAGATACACATTGGGAGAAATACACATATGGTGCTTCCCTGCCTGGTATGCCATACCTTTAATCCTGGCATCACTCTCCCTGCTCAAAGCCACAGATGCATTCAATCCACTCATCTGTGGAAAATACGGGGAGAATTGCAACTGGGGAAAGAACAAGAGATCACTCCCACCTGCTTCTTCGATATAACCTAAAGACTTCTTATAATTTTCGTTCATGTTGTTACGCATGGACATCTGTACCATTGCCAGTTTCATTGTCTGTTCCTCAAATTGTTATACCTAAAGTGTAACAGATTTCCACCACCAGAAGGTAATGAAAAAGAAGGGTTAACCCCTCCATTGTTCACTCACAAAATATTGCAGCACAACCAGTCCATATACCGGAAAGAAATTCCCATACTCATCTCTGCCCCGCAACAACAACTCACGTGCCTCTTCTAATGATAAAAGCCTGTACCCAGCAAACTTCTCCGAACCAACTGCACCACTTTGATCAACAGACAAGTCATGCACATCACTGCATACAACTGCCACAATCCCATTGCTTTCATCACTCATACCAGGGGTACTGAACACAAGGGGATTGACCACAAACACACGATCACCAACACCCACTGTAATACCCGTTTCTTCCTGAATCTCACGCCTGGCAGCAGAACATAGTGGTTCATCCCTTTCCCTGTCCTCTTCATCCACAAGACCTGCCACCGGACTCAGCAAGTACCTGCCTGCAGGGTAGCGGTATTCATAAGACATGTAGAGCTTTGGACCATCTTCCATCATTAAAATCACCGCACAAGACACCGCATCCGGCACCATGTGTTGAAATTCCTCATCACTTTTCATGCACGGAAGATCTTCCATCTCCCTTCTAGTCGCATTGTAATAGTGTTTGCCTTCCTCATATTGAATGTCCACAACTTTGATAAACTTCGAATCAAACAATGATTTCACCTGTTCTTTTTCCATAACAAACTCCTGTGACTTCATTGTAAAACAAATCCAGCTATAATAATACACATCGGAGGTATGTATTATGGCAAAAACAATGACAACAGGCAGTCCGTGGAAACTGATTCTCTCCTTCAGTATTCCCCTGCTCCTCGGCAACTTATTCCAGCAATTCTACAACATGGCAGACGCTGCCATTGTCGGACAGACACTCGGTTCAAATGCCCTTGCCTCTGTCGGGGCGTCCAGCAGTGTCCAGTTTCTGATCCTAGGTTTCTGTATGGGCATAGCCCAGGGATTTGCCATCCCCATTGCCCAGCGCTTTGGTGCAAAAGACATAGAAACGATGCAGCGGTACATCTTCAATGGCAGTATATTAACAGCCATCCTCGCCATCCTTATCACAGCCCTTTCCGCCCTTCTATGTCCAACTATTCTCAACATTCTGCAAGTCAACAGCGAACTCTACAATGACGCCTACGCTTACCTCATCATCATCTTCCTTGGCATACCATTCACCCTTCTCTACAACTACCTCTCTTCCATACTCCGTGCCATCGGAGATTCAAGAACACCGTTTCTCTTCCTTGCCTTCTCTGCCATATTGAACATCGGTCTTGACTTCTTCTGTATCCTCGTACTCCACTGGGGATGTGCAGGAGCAGCTATTGCGACCATCTTTTCGCAAGGACTATCCGGCATTCTCTGCCTTCTCTACATTGCCAAGAAAGTACCAACTCTCCATGTCCATAAATCCGAACGCACCATGTCAAGCGCAAACTGTCTGACATTGCTCGGGATGGGCATTCCAATGGGATTACAATTCTCCATCACAGCCATCGGCTCCATGGTCATGCAATCCAGCAACAATGCCCTTGGCACAACCTATGTCTCCGGATTTACTGCAGGCATGCGCATCAAGCAACTCATGATGTGTCCGTTTGACGCCATCGGCGCAGGTGTCTCCACCTTCATTTCCCAAAACTACGGTGCCATCAGACTGGATCGCATACGCCAGGGATATAAGTCAGGGCTTGCCATTTCTATCACCTATGGCATCGTTGCCTGCCTTGTCATGATCACCCTTGGCAGAACACTCTCCTTGTTCTTTGTCTCTGCCGAAGAAAGTGCAGTTCTTGACGCCAGTGCCCTCTACCTGAGAAGAATGGGATACTTCTATCCGATACTTGGCATACTCATCGTCTCCAGAATGTCCATCCAGGGACTTGGCTATTCCACAACAGCCGTCTTTGGCGGTGTAGTCGAAATGTTTGCGAGAACATTTGTCTCCCTTGTCTTTGTCCCGATGTTTGGCTATGACGCCATCACCTGGGCAGACCAGACAGCCTGGACATCTGCTATCCTCTACCTCATTCCGGCTTACCTCTACTGTATGAAGTTAGTCACACAAAAACTCGAACAGGAAGCCATTCTCAACAAAATGAACGGTTAACAAAAGGATCTGTCATAACGACAGACCCTTTTCATTTAGAAATCAGCTTCATCCGGATTGATGTTAGCAGGACCATAATTCTTCATCACATCCATGTACTTCACATCATTGTCCTCAAGCCTTACATTGTAAGCAAGGAAGTTGCTCTGCAGCTTCTCCTCATCCTCTCCATACGCTAATGCAATACAACCTTTATGAAACAGGTACTGAATACAGATCTGTTCCGGTGTAGCATGGTATTTCTCGGCAAAGATACCAATCTCTCTGGACTGTAATACCTTTTCATATTCCACCGGCATATAGCCAACAGTCAGAATCCTGTGTTCCCTTGCACAAGTCAGATTATCGGTAAATGGGAAACCTGGATAAATCCTTGCTTCATTGACCATTGGTGCAATCTCTACATGTTCAAGAAGATATTCAATATGTCTTGCTTCATAATTGGCTACACCAATTGCACGTGCTGCACCACTTTTATACGCAGACTCCAGGGCACGCCATGTCTCAACAGAAGTTGTCTCATAACTATCACGGAACTTCTTTGGATTTGGCCAGTCTATTAACAACAAATCCACATAATCCGTCTTCAATCTCTTCAAACTCTGCCTGAATGCACGCTGTGCTGCATTAAACCCATGATCATCATTTGGAATCTTCACCGTCAGAAAAATATCTGCACGGCTGATAGGACTATCCTCTAATGCTCTGGCAAATTCACTTTCTACCTCAGGCTCTGTAGAAAGATCAAAAAATCTGTATCCGGCACGGATCGCTTTCTGCACTCTTTCATACACATGACCATGTGCACCAATCACACGGTAACCAAGCGTAGGCAGCTCAATCCGGTTATGGAGCGTAGTTATCGTATCGTTTATTTCTTTCATTATTTCCTCCATACTCATTATACTCCATTACATTACCCGTTTCGTGTAGAAACGATGAATTCTTTTATTGTACAAACACAAGTACACATAGAAAGCTTTTTTATTATATTCTTCACTCACAAAGAAAGAAGGTTACTATGAACAAAACAGTTATTTACGCATCTGAACTCTCCCCGCTTGAACTCTATGAGTCACTGCGCACTTCTTTTGATGCCCTGTACATTGAGGAAACAAAACCAGCACAACCAAAAGAAGTCATTCAACCTGAAAAGGCGGCTCGCTTCCCTTTGTTTCTGCGCCATGCAGCATTGCAGAAATAACAAATTTCACTACAGCCACCTCACAAAAGGCTCTTGCCGGTTCTTTTTACACTTTTAAAGAGAGAAAAAAACGGTAAAACTTTTACGATGCCATCCATGAAAAAAATCTTTTCAAAAATGCACAAAAGTTGTTGCATTATTTCCTGTCAGCGTTATAATAATCAAGCACACAGGAAATGACTCCTTAGCTCAGTTGGTAGAGCAACTGACTCTTAATCAGTGGGTCGAGGGTTCGAGTCCCTCAGGAGTCACCATTCAAAACACAAGCCGCTTGATAAAGCGGTTTTTTTCTCTTTCTGTCTTACTCTCGTTTTCTTTCTCCCTTTTGTATAATAAAACCAAAGGAGGAAGAAACATGAGTTTTCCAAAAGGTTTCTTATGGGGCGGCGCTACAGCTGCCAATCAGTATG
>CAJKOS010000087.1 GCA_905201565.1 uncultured Erysipelotrichaceae bacterium | reverse complement strand
CTCTTCTCATTAAATTCAATTGGCTTCCCAATATGAATCAGATCATTTTGAGTCTTTTCTATACCTTCTTCAGCCATCAGCTTTTCTTCATAAAGCTTCTCACCTGGTCTTAATCCAGAATAGACAATCTTGATGTCTACATCTGGTTTGAAACCAGAAAGCTTAATAAGATTTCTTGCCAATGTATCAATCTTAACAGGTTCTCCCATGTCAAGAATAAAGATCTCTCCACCCTTGGCATATGTACCAGCCTGTAATACAAGACTGACTGCTTCAGGAATTGTCATAAAGTAACGAACAATATCAGGATGGGTAACCGTAACAGGACCACCTGCAGCTATCTGTTTTCTGAATAAAGGAATAACGGAACCATTACTGCCAAGCACATTACCAAACCGTACAGCCACAAACTGTGTTCCACCAATCATATCCTTTTCTTCAGCCTTTACAATTGCCATATGATCTTCTGGATCTGGAATTAATTGACCACCAGTGTGTTTATCAAGATGTTCCAAAACAAATGGCAATACTGAATAATCTTTACTCTTACTAACACGGTCCATACTCTGAATGACCATTTCACAAAGACGTTTGCTGGCACCCATAATGTTAGTTGGATTGACAGCCTTATCAGTACTGATCAATACAAATCTCTCAGAACCATATTTCAAAGCTGCATAAGCTGTCTTATATGTACCAATGACATTATTCTTAATTGCTTCATTAGGACTATCTTCCATCAATGGCACATGTTTATGTGCTGCCGCATGATATACAATCTCAGGACGATAATGATCAAATACCCAGTTTACCCGTTTGCTATCACGTACAGAACCAATGAGTACTACAAGATTTAAGTTTGGATATCTTCTCTTTAATTCCTGCTGAATCTCATATGCATTGTTTTCGTAAATATCAAATATAATCAACTGTTTTGGACCATGTCCTGCAATCTGACGACAGAGTTCACTACCAATAGAACCTCCACCACCAGTTACAAGAATCACTTTTCCCTGCAAATGATTAAAGATCTCATCCAGATTAACCTTGATCGTATCACGTCCAAGAAGATCCTCTACAGCAACAGGCTTCATTCTTGCCATAGATACTTCACCATTCGTCAACTGATAAATACCAGGTAAAGTCTTTAATTCGCAATCTGTTTCCTTACATATATTCAGAATATCTCTTCTTGCCTCAGCAGAAGCAGAGGGAATAGCAAGAAGAATCTGGTCTACCTTATACTTCTTTACCGCATCAAGGATATCATCTCTTCCACCAACCACAGGAATACCTTCCATGACTCTGCCCCATTTGTTGGGGTTATCATCAATAATACAAACAGGGACAGCGTCAATTTCACGAGAAGTTTTTAGTTCTTTCAAAATCATCTGCCCTGACTGACCGGCACCGATGACCATTGCACGATGTTCTGCCCTCTGCTCTTGTTCACGGCGTACTCTTTCCATAGTGACATAACGATAAGAAAAGCGTACTGCAACCACAAGAACAAATTGAATCACAGCACCAAATATGTAGTAAGAAACTGGCATTCTTTGTACAAAGATTGTCATCCCAACAATTTGAAAAACAGTTACAATCAAAGAAGCGCCCAAAATACGATTCAATTCACTGATACTCGCAAAACGCCAAAGGCTGTTATATAACTTGAATATCCAGAAAACAACTACCGTAAAAATAGTATATACAGGCGCAAATTTCAGCAACGCATTCAGATACACAGCAGGGATTAATGAATAATGAAGATCAAATCGCAAAAACAGCGCCAGAAAATAGGACGCATTGATCGCTACAATATCAAACAACAATAGATACGCAGCAACAACTTGCCAGTGTTCTATCTTTTTCTTCTCAAAGTTCATAATATCTCCCACACAAATTCATCACTTCTTAAAAATTATATACCAAATTTCTCCCCAAACATAGAAAAAGGCAATAAAAGATTGTCATCAATTATTGCCCTGATTCTGTTTTTATTGTTCAGAAGAAACTACCATAACTTCACTAATTCTCGTTTTCGCCGCATCTACAGTAGTCTGATCTGGAATCATGACATAGAGCTGCTGAGCACCCATGGAATACGTGGAAGAATATGTTCCAGTACCATCAGCACTCATGCTTTCAATACTCCATGCAACATTATTTGCTAACTGATCATTCACAATACCGGCGAGAAGATCGTATGGGATACTCATATCGATGCATCCCTCAACACTCTGCAGAATGCTGGAATAACTATTCAGAATGGAGGGGCTCATCGCCTTGTTCATTACTGCCTGAATAACATCCATTTGATGCTTCCCTCTCATGCGGTCGCCTTCCGCAAAAGCATATCTTTCACGAGCATAGGCAAGCGCCTGATCACCATTCAAGTAATTAATTCCCTGCTTAAAGTAGTACCCATTTATAGATGTAAATGCTGTTTCTGAATTCACTTCAATACCACCTAACGCATTGATAATATCCACAAAGCCAGTGAAATTAATTCTGAAATAGTAGTCAACCGTTACTCCATACAAATTGCCAATCGTATTCATCGAACAATCCATACCATAAATTCCTGCATGGGTCAGTTTATCCATTGCACCAGTAACGCCAGGTATAGCAAGTTCTACATAATAATCTCTAGGCGTTGAAACAAGAAGAATCTGGTGGGTCTCTCTATTCACTACTGCAAGGATATTGACATCACTTCTACCAGACACATCAAGATACTGTCCTCTTGTGTCACTACCACTGATCAATACAGTAAACACTTCTTTATCTGCTGCACTTACCTGCTCTACTTCTCTTTCAACTATCTCCGTAGAAATAACCTTGATCTGATTAGGGAATTCCTGGTAGCCTTCTGTTTCCTCATAAATGCCAAGATATGCTTCGTTCATGGCAATACCATCTACTTCATGGTTCAATAATGCATCAGCAATAGCAGTCAATGAATCATATTCTGCTGTAGCTAATGCAAACCCATCTTCTTTTTCTACATTAGCCAAAGCATCATCTGTATTTTCTCTATCCAGCGCAGTCAGAATACCAAATGTGCCATTTTGCAGATCTGCAAGATTCTCTGCTTCATTATCTGCCAACGTATAGAAAGTGACAGAATGTCTTTCTACATCTACACCAGACATAGCACGTAATGTATCAACTGTCCTATGTAAATAGAAACTACCAAAACAGTTCACGACAAGACCAAGAACCGCAAGTATAGTACCGATGGTAAAAAGCACCTTTTTCTTCTTATATCTAGTTAAAGCAAATACAAGAAGTCCAATAGCAATTAATCCAAAAATACCTGCTATTAGATAGGATACAGGTAATAACTTAGCCATCAATAACAATACAAGCAATACAACCGCTGATATTGCATACACACCAGTTATTGCCATCCAAGGTTCAAATTTGAATCCTTTATTCTTCTTTTTCGTCTTTACTACTTTCTTATTTGCCATATGCCCTCCATGTGCCAAAATGGCGGTAAAACACATAAATACTAAGAAAATAGACGCTTTATGTCAATTCAAGTTTCTTAAAAAGAGCAAAAGAGCACTCCTTTCGAAGTGCTCCTCATATCAACTAGTTTGTCTTACCTTCTTTTACTGCAGGTGCAATTGATACATCACATGCATAGTATGGAATTAACATAGACTGTAATGCATGATAGATATCTGACTTACCCGGCCACACAGTACCAATGACATTATTGTTCTGGTCTAACTGATGGAACCATGAGCCATTCACATGATCCAATACCTTTTCATCAAGATATTGCATAAATGCATAATAGTCATCCGCATACTTCTGTTTCTTTGTCACCCTGTACAACAAAGAAGAAGTATTGATAGCTTCAGCTAATGTCCAATGCATCCTGTCATGGACTACTGGCTTACTTCCCAGTCTGTTGTATAAACAATACCTGGTGCACCATCCGCATTCCAACCATCTTCAATTGCCCTGTTATACAGGTTTTCAGAAACAGTAATGTATTCTGATGCTTTCTCAGGTTCATTTGCATATGTAGAAAGTGCCCATTGTGCAATCAGTCTTGACCACTCAATACCATGTCCTGGTGTTGCACCATATGGTTTGAACTGATCATCCGGTTTATCCTTGTTGCACTCAAGATCTGGTACCCACTCCTTACTGAAATGCTCAGGAATACGCCAGTTGTTATTCTTAGCCCATTCCTTAACATGATTGATAATTCTTCCTGCACGAACTCTGTACTTCTCATCACCAATCGCATCTACTGTCGCAAGGAACGCTTCTACGGTATGCATATTTGCATTAATACCACGGTAGTCATCCAATACAGTAAACTCTGTATTCCATGTATCACATGACAAACCTTTCTCTTCATTCCAGAAACGAAGATCATAGAGCTTCAATGCATCCTCTAACAATTCTCTGGCACCAGGTCTTCCAGCAAGTAATCCAGAACAAGCCGCAAGGATGACAAATGCATGGGCATAGCACTGCTTAGATGGTACAATTTCACCATCTTTTGTTAATCCAGCATACCATCCACCATACTTTGTATCATGGAGTTCTCCTCTTAATCCCTTCAAACCAGCATCAATCAACTCTTCACTGCCCTCATGATGCAGGAAACTGCCAAGAGAATATACATGTATCATACGGCTCGTAATCCATGTCTCACGATTTCTGTCTTTCCATGGTGTTCCATCATCTCCAAGGTAATAGGAACTGCCACCAAGAGACGGGAACTGATAACCAAAAGCAAGCAGATTATCCCTTACCTCTTTGAGAAACAAACGATTCTCTTCTGTACCATACTGGTACTTCTTGTTGTCTTCACTCATTTTTCATTATCCTCCAAAACAACATACTGCTAACCATATTGTAGACTCATCTATGGTCAAAGTTGACGAAAAATTAGACCAACCATAATTATTTCTTCAATTCCATGAGTTATACTTTTTATAAAGAAAGAGGGGGTGAATATATGACTTTCAAAATGGCAGTCTTTGACGTAGACGGAACACTCTATGACCTGGAAGAACACATTGTCTCAGAGAGCAGCAAAGAAGCACTCATAGCTCTGAAACGTAACGGCATTATACTTACAATCGCAACAGGAAGAACACACTACGACTTAGGAAAAACCATTAACAGTATTCATGCTGACTACATACTCGCAGCAAATGGTGGTGTAGTCGTTGACAAGAATAAGACAATTCTCTCCCACTGTGACATGACACTACAAGAATGTGAATCCCTCATTGACTTTGCCCATAAAACAAATGCAGGACTAGTCTTCAAATTCCCAGAACACATGTACATCTACCAGTATCCTGAAAAGATTGACTGGTTAGAAGGACAAATGAACTCTGATATCGGTAAAGACCCATTCATCTTCCCAACAGAACAAACACACCATCTCAAAGAACTGCCCCAGAGTGCATGTATACACGCAGACCCAGAACTTGTCGAACAATTTGCCAAAACAAGCACCCTCTCCTTCAAACAATACTCTGCAGATGGCTATGATGTAGCACCACATGGTATTAACAAAGGTACAGGCATCAAATCCTTAATAAGCATACTAAACCTGAAACCAGAAGAAGTTGTTTCCTTTGGAGATAACTACAATGACAAGGAAATGATGGAAAGCACCGGTTATAGAGTAGCTATGGGAAATGCTGTAGAAGATATCAAAAACATGGCTGACTTTGTAACAAAATCAGTCACAGAAGATGGCATAGCATATGCATTGAAACAATTGAAGATGATCTGAACTTCTGAAAAGAGACTTGCGATTGTGCAAGCCTCTTTCATTCTAAATAGCCATTGCTTTTATGCTTTGTTCTTTTTCTTCTCTGCCTTCCTTGCGGCTTTTGCTTCTAGCATATCCTGTCGTGTATATGCAGTAAATCTGAACCAGTCATCAATCAATGTACCTCTGCTTTTTGATGTCCTTATTATATTGATGAGTTCTTTCATATCCTTTCTACCCTGCTTTGTCAGGGTATTCTTTATAAGAAGAATGAAGCAAATAAACAAAACCAATTCAAACAAAGAAATAAACAATCTATGATCCAGGAAATCAATAAATCCTACCAGATCAAGAATGCACATGATGACGACAAACCCCAAAATGCCATATACACCATCACTTGCGTGATCTAAAAATAACCAAAACCAACCCATTTTATTCTCCTTTCTTAATGTTATACTTTCTGCAATACAATCCTTCTACAATCCAATACAACGGTTTGAAGACAAACATCATCCCAATCATGTCACATATTCCTCGTAATCCTTTATGCTCGGATGTTGCAAAGTAAAACAGCAAGACCAGCGCTAGGATAAAACAACACAGAATTCCCTGCCATTGCAACTTAAACATGATTGATAACAGGTAGACAACCGCTTTAGTGATTGTCCACAACACATTCAATACCCATGTAATTATTTCCATATCTTTACCTCTCTTTTTCTGAATTCAGCTTACTATTCAAATTCAGATCAAAGGCGAATTCATGACAGAATGCACATCTGTAAGACAGATGACACATTTCCAGCAAAAAACAGATTTGCCACATAGACAAATCTGTTCCTCCATATTCATTCCATAAACGCTTCTTCATCAATCGTAACACCCTGCAAAAGCGTCTCTTCGAGATCCAGTATACCTTTTACATCACCATACTGCACATATACCTTTCCCTGATATACTGAAGTTATGCTGTCGAGAATACTATCAATTATGACTGTTCCATCATCCGAACGTATCAATCCCCACTTGCCATTCCTATGCACTGGTGTATAACCCTCAACCGTAAAACCAAGCGCATCATAAATGAACTCTGATATCCGCTCACCCGTATACGCATTCATCACCGCAAGGTTATTCCCCTTTGCCGCAATACCTTCATAGAAATTGCAGGCAAGTGTATCCTGATACGTTTCATCTGTATAAGTCTCATTCTTTGCGGCAACAATGCCATTAACCATAACACCAAGTGGAACATATGGCATTGTTGGACAAATTGAACCATCATTGCGAATACAGGCAATACCAAGTGTTGTTTCAAAATCATCTGCACATACCTGTGCCAGCTGATCTCGTGGCAAACCAAGTGTCATACTCTGGGCATACTGATCCGTTGGCTGTACATCCTCAGGGACACCATACGCCTTGAAGTAAAAACTGTCATATATCTTTCCATCCACAATCATACGTGGATTAGTACTGGCACCTACACCGTTCATCTGATCAAGGACCATACCATCCATAACCTCATAATTACTGCTCAATGGGTAAGCAAGTATTTTCAGATCATTTTCATCTAATGGATTCCCTTGTTCATCATAATATGACCACCCATCCCATGGTTCTTTATCTGTGACACATATAATCTTGAATTCCCGCATGTTGTTTCTAACTACCACCAGTTGTGATAGTGTTATGAATTTCAAAATTCCGCATATTTATGCGGTTTTTCTTTATTCTGGTGTTGCGTAATATTGT
>CAJKOS010000086.1 GCA_905201565.1 uncultured Erysipelotrichaceae bacterium | reverse complement strand
TGGTTATTGCGACTGGAATAGAAATCTATCGCAGTTTATCTTTTGTCTATTATCCTTCTGCAGAAATGATGTCTTACCAGCGGTATAGTGAAGTGTTAAGTGGAGAAAAGAATGCAGAAAAGGAAGCTTTTCTCATACAGGAAGAAGAAAGACTCATGGAAGCCTCATCTTCTGGAAAACCGGAAACAGTGAATGAAACAGGATTCATGCGCGCAAAGAACCAATATGTGATGTCAGAGAATGATATGCCTTATGTGTATCTGGATGGATTCAGTTACTGGTTTAGCATGACTTCTAAAGAATATCGTTTTCTTTCTTCCGTTATTGAGGCAATTGCGTCCATACTTGTCTTTTCATTGTATTGTGCAATGGAAGAAGAAACCGGTATGATCATGCTTGAAAGAGCCTATGGAAGACAAAAGGACATCCGGATGTACAAAATCAAAAATGTTGTATTCTTTTCCCTGCTGTTAACGACTGGTCTGTTTATTCCATTTCTCTTCCGCATTCATTCCATCCTTCCCTTTGACAATCTGTTCCATCCGGCATGTTCTTTGTCTCAATTCTCTTCATTACCAGTATGGATTCCATTCCTTGTCATTTTCATTGTACAGTATTTGTTATCAGCTGTTTTGTTATGCAGTGTATTCTTCTCTATCAGCTTCATGAAACGATATGCCCATAAGACAAGTTATCTCATCATTTCTGAAAGTGCATTTTACAGCGTTGTCCTGATTCTATGGTGGTTATTGATGCATCTATAATGAAAGATACGCTGAGAGACAGCGTATCTGAAATAGAACCTATTTGAGAATCTTTTCCATGACGGTTTCCTGCACCTGCATACCTTCATGTTCATAGAAACCTATAGCCTTGTCATTTCCTGCCCATACATTCAGCGTAATGTTGTAACAGCCGATGGAACGGGCATAATTCTCCACATATTTGAGAAGTGCATTTCCTACATGGTGACTGCGATATGCTTCATCCACACAAAGATCATCAATAAACAATGTTTTGATATCCTGCATATTGGTATTATGCAATCTCTTCTTCAATATAGTAAATGCGTAACCTGCTACTGTCCCGTCTGCTTCCGCCACAAAAATCGGCGCATTATCATTCCGAAACATGGAAAGAAGCTCTTCATCGGTATACTTGGTTGTCCCATCAATAAAGATGTCCGGTCGGATTTCCGCATGGATATGCAGTACCTGATGCAGCAGTTCATTAACCCGTATAAGATCTTTATCCTCTGCTCTGCGTATAATGATTTCACTCATAGGACAAAATTATCCTCCACAGTTCTATCAGCTGTATATACCTTAACATCAATGTCTCTTCCCGCCATACGGATCATGTTTTCGCTCATTTCCGGGAAAATCCGGGAAGACATAACATATTCTCCATCATTGACAAAGATTTCAATGGTCGAATGGTCAACAAATACATCTAGAGCAGAAAGCCCATTCTTTAGTGTTATGGTTCTTGAAAGCCCAAACTCACGGTTTGGAATATGATGCATCATAGAGCGATCAATAGTCAGCTTGCATCTGTCATGGTCATATGCAATTTCAAATCCTCTTTCCCGTCCCCATGTAAAAAGATTAAAACAAAGAGATTCATGTTTTGGATTATCAATGCGCATCACACAAGCCCTTGGCATTTCCGCATGCATCCGATCGGTGATAACATTCCCCTTCTTTGCCTCAAACAAGAGATCTTTCTTCAATGAAGCTGCACTGTAGACAGGTTTCTGGATAAGCTTTCCATCTTTGATGGTGAGTTCTCTTGCCATAGTTTGTAAACCAGCCCAGCCTTCTTCATCAGTTGGCGGATAGGTATAATCCGATACACCAAACCATCCTTCAAGCACTGCTGTATTTTCATAAACCTTCTGGCTTGCACATTGTGCGGCATAGAAATCAAAACCGCAATCTAGTTCTTCCATTTTCCCATCCGGCGTAAACTCAAGAGTACTGAAGTCCAGGTCACCAATAAAATAGATATTATTAAACTTATTGTTAAACCGCTCTCCATCACTTTCAAGCCCCTGCGGTGAAAACAGCAGCAGATACTTGTCGCCAATCCGTTCAATATCCGGACATTCTGCCATATAGCCAAAGTCTTCATATCCTTTGATCTTCACTTCACCAAGAAGCTCCCATCCATCATGAATCGCTTTAGAACGATAAAGCAGTAATCTGCCCCTGCCTTCCATGTTTTGTGCTCCAAGGAGAATGTAGTACATATCATCTTCCTTGCGTTTGAAAATCTTGGGATCGCGCTGATGTTCTGTATACCCTTCGTGCGGTGTGATAAGAGGTTCCTCATACTTGAGAATCTTTCCTTCTTTGTTCATCCCGGCAAGCAACTGGTATGGATTGCGTTTGAACTTCTCATCTCGATTATTACCCGTGTAGGTAAAGTAAACAATATCTCCTTCTACCAGCGCACTGCCTGAATAACATCCATAGTTGTCATACCAATTATCTGGCTCCATCGCCAGACCAAGATTCTTCCAATGTAACAGGTCTTCACTTTCCACATGGTACCAGTGCTTCATGCCATGCACTGCTCCAAACGGAAACCATTGGTAAAACAAATGCCATTTTCCATTGAAATTACAGAACCCGTTTGGATCATTCATCAAACCTGTCACGGTCTGAATATGGTACTGGGTACGCCAGATGGACTGAGAGAGCGAATCATGTAACAGCTTCAACTCCCTTGTATCCTTAAACGTCAGTTTGCGGCTGAGTTCTTTCTTTGTCCATTCTTTCATGATCATTATCCTCCATGAATTCTTGTTTTATTATACCCTTCTAAGAAGAAAACAAAAAGATCCTGTGTGATAACCACAAGATCTCTTCTTTCACTTCCTGTTGAGTGATTCAAACTCAGATTTATCGGAAACCGTCGGAATGTCTGCAGGATAATTCCCGGTAAAACATCCGGTGCAGAAATCGCATCCGCTTTCTCTGGCAATGGATCTGACGCCTTCCACACTGAGATAGCCAAGAGAATCTGCACCGATTTCCTTCATAATTTCTGGAACACTCATCCTGCAGGCAATGAGGTTCTCACAGGAATCGATGTCTGTTCCAAAATAACATGGTGAAATAAAGGGAGGTGCTGAAATTCTAACATGTACTTCGCTGGCACCCGCCTCTTTCAACAAAGCTACAATTCTCGCACAAGTTGTTCCGCGCACAATCGAATCATCAACCATGACAATCCTCTTATTCTCCACGACCGAACGGATAACATTCAATTTCATCCTCACAGAATCAGCCCTCTCGCTCTGGGTAGGCTGAATAAATGTGCGGGCAATATAACGATTCTTGACAAACCCGGTACCATAGGGAATATGAGATGCTTCTGCATACCCCATCGCCGCATCAATACCAGAATCCGGGACCCCTATGACAAGATCAGCATCTGCCGGATGTTCATGTGCCAGTATTTCTCCTGCTCTTCTCCTTGCCTCATGTACCGTCACACCATGCAAAACAGAATCTGAACGGGCAAAATACACATATTCAAATACACAAAGATGGTCATGGCTATCAGGCGATGTCATAATGCTATGAACTCCCGTATCATCCACAACTACTACTTCTCCTGGGGCAAGATCCTTCACATATTCCACACCAAGGCCATCAAGTGCACATGTCTCTGAAGCAAATACCACTTCTCCACTGTGACCTTTGCCCATTACCAGCGGTCTGAATCCGGTTTTATCACGACACGCGATCAATTTGGAAGGTGACATCACCACAAGGGAATATGCTCCTTTTAAAACATCCATTGCTTTGATCAAAGCATCTTCTATTGAACCGGTCCTTAAACGCTGACGGATGATTTCATAGGCAATAATCTCAGAATCATTTGTCGTATGGAAAATAGCACCTTCCATCTCAAGTTTCCGTCTCAATTCCGGCGCATTTGTCAGATTTCCATTATGAGCAATGGCAAGCTGTCCCTTCAGGTGGCGGACAACAAGAGGCTGGGCATTCGTCTGACTAACCGATCCAAATGTGCTGTACCGCGTATGTCCAATGGCGATTTCACCATTGCCAAGGGCATGCAGTACATCTTCATCAAAGACATCGCGCACCATACCTACATCTTTATGATAGCGGATAATCCTCTTGTCATTTACAGCAATGCCGCAGGATTCCTGTCCGCGATGCTGAAGAGCTACAAGCCCATAATATGTATCATGCACAACATTCCTTTTTCTGGAAGGATCATAAATACCAAATACACCACATTCTTCATGAATCATCATGCACACCTCTCTTCATTCATCGAAACAACCTGAAAACTCATCGATTCAAGAACTTTGATGAGCGCTTCTGCAGTATCTAGACTTGTCATACACGAAATAGTATTTTCTGCAGATATCCGTCTGATCAGAAAACCATCAAGATTTGTTCTTTTATCATGGTGATCAACCGTATTGATCACAAAGGAGACCTTACCGCTTTGAATCAGACTCAGAACGTTATTTTCATCATTCTCGGAAATCTTATAGACAGTATGCACATACAGACCATTGTCCTCAAAGTATTTTGCTGTACCAGCTGTCGCATAGATACCGTAACCAATGCGGGAAAAACGTTTTGCCAGTTCCAATGCCTCCGCTTTATCCTCATCCGCAATTGTCAAAAGCACAGAACCATACTTCGGTATGCGCACGCCGCTTGCAATCAGTGCTTTATACAATGCTTTTTCAAGAGAACAATCCGCTCCTAGCGCCTCTCCGGTCGATTTCATCTCTGGTCCTAAAACTGTATCAACGGAACGCAATTTTGCAAAAGAGAATACCGGAGCTTTGACATAGACACGATTTTCCATCTCTTTTCTGTAACCAGGCTCATATCCCTGATCGGTAATACTTTGCTGAAGAATGCAGCGGGTTGCCACCTGACACATGGGTACACCGGTAATTTTGGAAAGAAATGGCACTGTTCTTGAAGAACGGGGATTAACCTCCAGAACATAGACACGATTATTCCTGTCTACGATAAACTGTATATTATACAGACCGATAAATCCAAATCCTTTACCGATGCGAATCGCATAATCAATAATCGTATCCTTAACACTCTGTGTAATATTCTCTGCAGGATAGACGGATATTGAGTCACCGGAATGAATGCCAGCTCTTTCAATATGTTCCATCAGCCCAGGAATCAATACTTCTTTTCCATCTGCCACCGCATCAATTTCCAATTCCTTTCCCAACACATAACGGTCGATCAAAATCGGAGAATCATGGCTGATCTCTTTGACTGCTGTCGCCATATAATATTTCAGTTCTTCATCATCGTAGACTATTTCCATAGCTCTGCCTCCAAGGACATAACTAGGTCTAACAAGAACCGGATAGCCAATGCGGTTAGCAATTTCAATTGCCTTATCCACCGTTACTGCCGTATCCCCTTCAGGTTGAGGAATGCCGAGCTTTTCCAACATCTTTTCAAACTCGTGCCTGTCTTCTGCCCTGTTGATTGCTTCAAGAGAAGATCCCAGAATTGTGCAACCCCTTCTTTTGAGTTCTCCGGCAAGATTGATTGCGGTCTGCCCACCAAACTGAACGATGATGCCAACCGGTTTTTCAAGATCCACCACATGCATAACATCTTCAACAGTCAGTGGTTCAAAATACAATTTGTCCGAAATGGAAAAATCGGTAGAAACCGTTTCCGGATTATTGTTAATAATAATGGCTTCATAACCTTCCTTGTGCAAAGTTTCTATACAATGTACCGTCGCATAGTCAAACTCCACTCCTTGTCCGATGCGGATTGGTCCGGAGCCAAGGACAATGACCTTCTTCTTCTCACTGACAGCAGACTCATTTTCCTTTTCATATGTACTGTAATAGTATGGCGTTTTTGAAGCAAACTCCGCAGCACACGTATCGACCATCTTGAACACCGGTATGATGCCATTCTTTTTTTCAAGAACATACAGTGCTTCTTCTTTCATATTCCAGCACCTTGCAATCCAACTATCCGCAAAACCTGCAGATTTCAACCTGGCAAGTATTTGAATATCGTTAGGATGATTCATCATTTCCCTTTCAAGATCGATGATGTTTTGAATGTGAGCAAGGAAAAATGCATCGATATTTGTCAGTTTCCGGATTATTTCCTCATCATAGCCGCGTCGCATCCACTCCGCCACAGCAAATATTCTCTCATCATCATGTTCGTGTATCTTGTTGTACAAACCTTTTTCATCAAGTGCGGAAATCTCTTTCTTCACCAGGTGATCACATTTGATTTCCAAAGAACGGATTGCTTTCAGGAAAGATTCTTCAAATGTTCTTCCGATAGCCATCACTTCCCCGGTTGCCTTCATCTGTGTGCCAAGCCGTCTATCCGCAGAAGGAAACTTGTCAAAGGGAAGACGGGGAAATTTAGTCACAACATAGTCCAGAGCAGGTTCAAAACAAGCACAGCTCGTCTTTGTTACTGGATTGACAATTTCATCCAGATGATAGCCGACCGCAAGCTTCGCACTGATACGGGCAATTGGATATCCGGTCGCCTTGGACGCAAGTGCACTGGAACGGGATACACGGGGATTTACTTCAATTACATAGTAGCGAAAACTGTGGGGATCAAGTGCCAGCTGTACATTACAACCGCCACAGATTTTGAGTGCGCGGATAATCTTCAGCGATGCATTCCTCAGCATCTGATTTTCCCGGTCACTGAGTGTCTGTACCGGTGCTACAACGATTGAATCCCCGGTATGAATACCCACAGGATCAACGTTTTCCATATTGCAGACAACAATCGCACTGTCATTGGCATCACGCATCACTTCATATTCCACTTCTTTATAACCGGCTATAGATTGTTCGACCAGACATTGATGAACAGGTGACATCTTAAGACCGGTTTCGGTAATATGCCGCAATTCCTCTTCATTATGCACGAAACCGCCGCCAGTTCCTCCCAGTGTATAAGCGGGTCTTACAACAAGGGGATATCCTTCCCGATTTGCAAAAGAAACAGCTTCCTCTACAGCATGTACAATGGAAGACTCGGGAATTGGTTCATGAATTTCCTGCATCAGAGAACGGAACAATTCACGATCTTCTGCCCTGTTGATGGCATGAATATCCGTCCCAAGCACTTCTACGCCATATTCATCCAATATGCCATCTTCAGAAAGCTCTACCACAAGATTCAATCCAGTCTGTCCACCTAGTGATCCAAGGATTGCATCGGGTCTTTCTTTGATAATAACCTGTTTGGCAAACTCCAATGTCAGCGGTTCGATATAAACTTTGTCCGCAATAGAGGTATCCGTCATGATAGTAGCAGGGTTAGAGTTGATCAATACAACTTCCATTCCCTCTTCTTTTAATGAACGGCATGCCTGTGTGCCGGCATAATCAAACTCTGCAGCCTGGCCGATGACAATAGGACCTGAGCCAATAACTAAAACTTTTTTGATTCCTTCAATCTTTGGCATATTATCTCTCCTCCATCATC
>CAJKOS010000085.1 GCA_905201565.1 uncultured Erysipelotrichaceae bacterium | reverse complement strand
CGGCCGTGACCTTCTCCAGCGGCAGCTCATACAGCCGCATGGCCTCGATGATCTCCAGCCCCTTGTTCATGAGCGTGGCGCAGTCGATGGTGATCTTCGCGCCCATCTTCCAGTTGGGGTGGCGCAGGGCGTCCGCTTTGGTCACGGACGCCAGTTCTTCCCGGCTTTTCCCGAAGAACGGCCCGCCGGAGCAGGTCAGGATCAGCCGCTTGACCTCCCGCTGGTCCCGGCAGCCCATCAGGCACTGGAAAATGGCCGAATGCTCCGAGTCGACGGGGATGATCTCCGCGCCGGATGCGCGCGCCGCGGCCTGCATGAGCTGCCCGGCGCAGACCATGGTCTCTTTGTTGGCAAGGGCGATGTTATGCCCTGTTTCAATGGCTTTCATCGTTGGGGCAAAACCCGCAAAGCCAACAAGGGCATTCACAAGCACATCATAGTCTTCCAACCCGGCAAGTCTGATCAGACCCTCATCACCATAGCAGAATGTCTTATCAGGATACTTTATAGAAAGTCTATCAGCATCTTCCCTCTTTGCGACGGAGACAAGGTCCACATCGACTTTTGTAAGAATCTCTTCAAGAACCTGGATGTTTCTGCCAACACCAAGGGCACGCACTGAAAACAGATCAGGATGCTGCAATACGATATCGATTGTCTGGGTACCAATAGAACCACTGGCACCAAGAATCACAAGTCTTTTCATAAAATCCCCCACAATATCATGAGTGCATGGAACCACATGAGACAGAAAATCAAACTGTCTACCCTGTCAAGTACCCCACCATGACCTGGTAACAGTGAACCGAAATCCTTAACACCAAAGTGGCGCTTGATACTGGAAAAACCAAGGTCTCCCACCTGGGCAATTAAAGGCAGCGTCAATGCGCCGGTAATCAGCAATGAAGCATCGAGTCCATCGATGAACACAAGTCCAAAAAGACCAGAAGTAATCGCGCCGGTGATATACCCACCAATACTGCCTTCCCATGTCTTGTTTGGAGAGACACGGGGAATGAGCTTGTGTTTGCCAAAGAAGACACCGAAGAAGTAGGCACCAGTATCACAAAGAAATGTTGCAATAGCAACATAGATCATTAACAGGAAACCATCATCGTCGAATGAATAGAACTTCATAACACAACGAAGTGCCATGCCAATCATGCAGACAAGCACAAAGGAATATGCAGCAAATTCTGCCGTAGTCTTTTCATCAATCAATACAGAGATGAACAATATGGTGACATAGATTGCCATGATTGCCATGAAATATTCAATGTCGCAGATGCACATGGCCATCATTGCCACAAAGTTGATGATCGTGGTCAGCCACTTTGCCTGTTCTGCCTGAATGTTGGCAATCTCATATGCTGCAAGGGCAACAACTACCGTCACAAGTACCTTGAGGGGTATGCCGCCAAGAATCAGCGGTGGCAGTGCAATCGCAATCAATACAAGAGCTGTTGCTATCTTTATCAGCATCTTCTTGCTCATTGCTTGACACCCCCAAACCGTCTGTCGCGATGGCTGTATTCTTCAAGACATCTCTCCAATACCTCAGGTGTGAAATCAGGCCATGCCTCGGGAATAAATTCAAGTTCCGCATAGGCAATCTGCCATAGCAGATAGTTGGAGATACGCTGTTCTCCACTTGTGCGGATCAAAAGATCCACCGGTGGAAAGTCACGGGTATCAAGATATCCATCAAATTGTTCTTCTGTCAAAGAAAGATCAGCCTTGCCTTCCGCAACATCCTTTGCATAGGCTCTTGCGGCACGCACAATTTCATCCCTTGATCCATAATTGATGGCAATGATCAAAGAAAGACCAGTGTTTTCTTCTGATTCCTTTGCGGCTTCCAGCAGCACGTTGCGAGTAGCCTCAGGAAGTGGGGCAAGATCCCCGATCAGCCTGATTCTGAACCCTCTTTCAAGAAACTCCTTCATATACATCTTGAAAAGATACGCTGGAAGTTTCATAAGATATCCTACTTCATCCTGTGAACGTTTCCAGTTCTCTGTAGAAAATGCATATAACGTCAGATATTTCACACCGAGTTTATCTGCTGCGATGGCAATCGTACGCACATTGTCCGCACCGACTTTATGTCCGGCAGTTCTCGGCAGTCCTTTTGCTTTTGCCCATCTTCCATTACCATCCATAATGATGGCAAGATGTCTGCACTCTTTCATATTCCAATACCTCACAAAGATTTATCTATTATAACTGAATAGCAAACACAATGAAAAGGCTTGAAAAAGCCTTTCCGTGTTACTCTTCAATTTTTTTGAACTCGCTTTTTGGCAAAGCACATTCCGGGCAGAACCAGTCTTCCGGAAGATCTTCAAATGATGTTCCAGGTGCGATGTTCTGTGTAGGATCACCAAGCATCGGATCGTACACATAGCCACATGGGCAGATGTATTTATCCATTTCCAAAACCTCCGTACCTTTATTGTATGACAGAGTGACTCAGGAAAACAGTATTTATGCAAAAATCTTTTCCCTGACACGTTTGCCACTTTGATCAAACAACAGTACCTTGTCCTCCTGCAGTCCCGCAAACAATGCACTTCCCACAGGCATTTTATCAAGAAGTACACTGACTTCTTCTCCTTCTGTTCTACCTTTGATCAGCCAGCGGTCTTCATAGCGGGAAACCCCATCAATCAGTATTGGAATGGTTCCCAGCATCTTGAAAGAAGATGGTCGTATGATAACAGAATAGTCACCATCCTTTGCCCTTGTGTGATACTCCATGGATAACAGAGAAAATGTACCACCTTTGACTGTGACGGTATATTGATTTGGTATCAATGTACCAAAGAAAGAAGCAGTGAATAAAACATCCGGATCATCAAACAGTTTTCCAGGTGTACCATTTTCTACAACCTTCCCCTGATGCATGACATACACCATGTCTGCCATGCGCATGGCATCGCTCTGATCATGGGTTACCATGACAAGTGTCATGCCATATTCCTCTTTGATACGCATGATTTCTTCCATCAATACGTTGCGCAGCGATGGATCAAGACTTGCGAATGGTTCATCCATCAACAGAATATCCGGCTTGCGCACAATCGCACGGGCAATGTCCACCCTTTGTTTCTCTCCACCGGATAATGTGGAAGGATAGCGGTTCAGCAGATGGGAAATATGCAGCTTATCTGCAGTGCTTTTCACCATTTCCTCAATTTCATCCTTCTTGTACCCTGCTTTGTGAAGACCATAGGCAATATTGTCTTTCACCCGGGTATGGGGAAAGAGCGCTGCCCCCTGAAAGATCATGGCAATGGTTTTCCGCAATATGTACCTGTCCTGCCTGTGGTTTTAAAAGACCCGCAATTACGTGCAGCAATGTTGTCTTGCCAGAACCGCTAGGACCAGCAATGGCACAACAGCTTTTTTCTTTGATGGCAAACGAAACATCATGCAATGCTTCGAGATTTCCATATGTATAGGTAATATGTTCCAACTCAATCATGTTCATGCATGACATTATACCATTGCCAGGCAAAAGAAAAACCGGTTATGCAAACCGGTCAGTCCTTATACCTTAAGAACTTCAGCAGACTTCTTGTCAGCGATCTCATCGATCTTCTTTGTATACTTGTCAGTCAGCTTCTGGATTTCTTCCTTGCAATCCTTCTGTGTATCCTCATCCATTGTCTTGTCCTTCTTGACAGCATCGTTCGCATCACGGCGGATGTTACGGATCTGTACCTTGCATTCCTCGGCAATCTTGGATACTTTCTTTGTCATTTCCTTACGTGTTTCACCTGTCAGTTCTGGAACTGTGAGACGGATTACAGAACCATCATTGAGTGGTGCAATACCAAGGTCAGCCTGGTTGCATGCCTTTTCGATATCCTTCAGGGAAGATGGATCGTATGGTTTGATGACAAGGGTTCTGCCTTCCTGAACAGAAATACCAGCAATCTGGTTGATTGGTGTCATGGAACCATAGTAGTCCACTTCTACTCTGTCGAGCATCTTGGCATTTGCCATACCGGTGCGGATCGTATTCAGTTCAGTTGTCAGATGTTCGATCACCTTTTCCATTCTGACAGTGCTTGATTCAACAATTGGGTAAGCCATATTTATTTTTCTCCTTTAATTACTGTACCTATCTTTTCGCCCATACATGCTTTGACGATATTGCCCTTCTGGTTCATATTGAAGACCATAATCTGCATGTGGTTGTCCATACACAGGGATGTTGCGGTAGAATCCATCACCTGCAGACCTTTTTCCAAAAGATCCATATAGGTGAGTTCATCATATCTTGTAGCGGAAGGATCCTTCTTTGGATCTGCGGAGTAGACACCATCTACACCATTCTTGGCCATCAGAATGACATCTGCTTTGATTTCACTTGCGCGAAGTGCTGCAGTTGTATCTGTTGAGAAGAATGGAAGACCAGTTCCACCACCGAAGATGACAACCCTTCCCTTTTCAAGATGTCTCTCTGCTCTTCTCTGGATGAATGGTTCAGCAACTTCTGGCATATTCAAAGAAGTCTGCACACGGGTATCAATACCTGCCCCTTCCAGAGTAGACTGGATGGCAAGCGCATTAATAATTGTAGCAAGCATGCCCATGTAATCACCCTGGGTGCGATCCATGCCAAGCTCTACTGCCATCTTTCCACGGATGAAGTTACCTCCACCCACAACAATTGCGACCTCAACACCTTTATTCACTACTTCTTTGATTTCTGATGCAAGGTCCTGTAAAACATCAACACTGAATGTGCTTCCATCGGCAGAAAGAGCTTCTCCGCTGAGCTTCAGCAATACACGTTTATACATGATTAACCTCCTGGTTTTTCCTTTTTTCATTATACATGATTGTCATCCGGTTTTGACATGAAATTGTTTCACAGCCAGCACAAAACACATATAATGATTCTGGAGGAAAAAACTATGACAAAAACCACCAGTATCATTGATATCGGTTCGAATACCATTGTCCTTGCCATCTATGAAATTCATGACAAAAATCTTAAGCTAATAGAAAACATGTCACAGGCAAAACATCTTGTCGGCTATATCGAAAATGGAAAGATGCAGCAGGAAGGGATCGAAGCAGCATATGAAACAGTCAAAGAATATATGGACATTCTTTCCCTGCGCAATATCGATGATGTTCATGCGGACATCACAGAGTGTGGAAGAAATATCTCCAACCAGGAGGAACTCATCCATGCGGTAGAAAGAGCCGGATGCAAAGATGTAAGAATTCTTACAGGACATGAAGAAGCGATGAGTGACTACTATGGAGCAGCACTTTCTTCATCATTAAATACCGGTATTCTCATCGATATCGGTGGCGGTTCCACGGAATTTGTCAGCTTTGAAAATAAGAAAGCAACAGCAGCACATTCCATTCCCTTAGGTTGTGTAAGACTCAAGCAAATGCCATACACACCTGATACGTCCGCTCCTTCTATCAAAGACATGCGCGTACACTATCCAATGATGAAAGACTGCACAGATGCCATCGGCATTGGCGGAACAATCCGCTATACAACCTATGCCATGCAGAAGCTGTACGGTATTGGTGAAAGTTTCACCATTGAACAGGCAAAAGACTTCTATAAAAGACTGCAGGATGAAGAAACAGAAGCCCGCAACGTACTCTACAGCATTGCGGATCCTGACAGAGCTTCCGTCATACTGCCAGGAATGGGCATGTTAATCGCTGCTATGGACAGCTTCAATATCAAAGTGATTCATAAAAGTGAATGTGGTGTAAGAGAAGGATATATCGCCCATTACATTCACCATCTAGTCTGATAATCAATTCCAAAAATGCAACATGTTCATGTGTTGCATTTTCATTCTGTGCATATCTCAATGATCATTACAAAACATTCAAATTATAATCAGGGAATATGCAAAGCATGCACTTCCCCTATCATGAACAATCAGTTCATGCTTTTACGGATCTCTTTGAGCTCTTCTTCTGTTACATCTGCACGCTTGAGAATAGCTTCATCAGTATCACCGAGCGCAATCATCCTGCGCACGGTTTCCAGAGCCTCCTTCTTTTGTCCTTGTACTATACCTTTTTCCCTGCCTTTTTCTTCGCCAATTTCCATAGCCGCCTTCTCATATGGCGCTAAATACTGATCGAAATATCTTTCTAATGTCTCTGTCATATAGACCATTCCCTCCTCTGTTTCCTTGTAGTGCTGTACTGCTTCCTTCAATACGGAATCCTCCATATCCTCTGCGTTCGTCTGATGAAAGTCTTTCATAAGCTTACCAACCTCTGTGTCCTCATTTACCTTTGTAGCATCTACATATATGATAGCTATTCCTCCATCAATTTTCACCCCTGTTTTGTCATCATGCAGTGAAAGTTGTGCAACAGGCTGGTTCTGCCCTGTCGGATCTCCCTCTACGATCATCACGATGACATGTTTTTGCCATGCACTTTCAAAGTGGTATCCTTCTTTTATCGTGTGCGACGAAAGCATGCTGTAACAGTATAGAGAGAATTGTGGTGAGGCTCTTTCCTTGCGTTTCTGCACCTCCATGTTGTAGTTGGTGCTGTTGCGGATGTTCCATCCAATGAAGTCCATGATGAGAGATCTTCCCCAGAGGTTTTTCATATCAGCCTCAGGGTAGCCTCCATCCAGAATGAGATGGGGATCATCAAGGATGATGCGCAGCACATATTCTGCACAGCGGATGTCTTTCATCACGGCACGCATGAACACATCATCCATGAGGGTGAGGCCATCAATGACCTCACGAAAGTCTGGTTTTAAAACATTCTCATGAATCATAAGGACAATGTCCTCCTTTCACTTATCTATATAGACAGCAAAATGAGATCTCCTCAAAAAAGTGAAAAAAAAAAGAGAAATGTGAGATTTCACATTTCCCTGTGTGTTATGGATTGAAGAAATTACTTCTGTGCCATAGCAGCAACTTCAGCAGCGAAGTCGTCCTGCTTCTTTTCAATACCTTCACCTACTGTGTACTTGACGAAAGAAAGTACTTCAGCATTGTTGTTCTTGAGGTACTGACCGCACTTGAGATCCTGATCGAGGAAGAAGATCTGGTCAACAAGGCACATATCCTGCAGTTCCTTGGAAAGGCGGCCTTCAACGATACCAGCCTTAACCTTTTCAGGCTTGTTAGCAAGCTTTTCATCAGAAGCGAGCTGTTCCATGAGGATTGCACGTTCGTGTTCAATCTTTTCCTGTGGCATTTCGTTTCTGGAAACGTATGTAGGATTCATGGAAGCAACCTGCATTGCCATGTTCTTGGCAACCTGTGGATCATTAGAACCCTTAACAACAACCAGAGCAGAGATTCTGCCACCCTGGTGCATATATGCACCGAATTCTTCATCGTCAGCCTTTTCAACGATTTCGAATCTTCTCAGTGTGATCTTTTCACCGATGATAGCAACAGCATTGACGAATGTATCGTTCAATGTGCCATCTGCTGTAGAAAGAGCAAGTGCTTCTTCAACAGTCTTGGCATTGGAATCAATGATTGTTTCCAGTGTTGTATCGAGGAGTGCAAGGAACTTATCGTTCTTTGCGACGAAGTCTGTCTCAGAGTTTACTTCTACGATAGAAGCTGTCTTTCCGTCTTCTGAAACATCAACTGCAACGATACCTTCTGCAGCGATACGACCAGCCTTCTTCTCAGC
>CAJKOS010000084.1 GCA_905201565.1 uncultured Erysipelotrichaceae bacterium | reverse complement strand
TGTCACTGATGCAGATGGCAAAAACCTCGGCAGCGATGAATCGGCACCGGGAACGTGGGAATCTTGCGATCACAGTTCTCACCCATCCGACTACCGGCGGTGTTTCCGCTAGCTTTGCCATGCTTGGAGACATCATCCTTGCCGAACCATATGCTCTTGTTGGCTTCGCCGGAAGAAGGGTTATCGAAAATACGATTCACGAAACATTGCCGGACAATTTCCAATCCGCCGAATTTGTTTTGGAAAAAGGATTCATTGACCGGATTGTTCCCCGCGAAAAGATGAAACAGGAACTTGGCACATTGCTTGCCTTGCATGAAGGAGGACACTGATATGGATCTCAATGAGACATTGCAGAAAATCAATGCAATACGTGCCCGTGAAACTTCTCTGTCTCCAGATGACATCAATGCATGGCATGATTGCGAACAGGAAATCGCAAGACTGCAGAAAGAAGCAGTCATTACGCCATGGGATCATGTGGTATTGGCAAGACGGCCGGACCGCCCAAAGGCACAAGACTACATTTCCCGCCTGTTCGACAACTTCATGGAACTCCATGGCGACCGATGCGGCGGAGACGATCCTGCCATCATCGGCGGCATTGCCACATTTCACGGAACTCCGGTTACCATCCTTGCACAATCCAAGGGAAAAACAACCGAAGAAAACATGCAAAAGCACTTTGGCATGCCTCAGCCTGAAGGTTACCGCAAGGCTGTACGCCTGGCAAAACAGGCAGAAAAGTTCCATCGTCCCATCGTCACCTTCGTTGATACACCGGGTGCTTATCCTGGCGTTGAGGCAGAGGAAAGAGGACAGGCAGAAGCCATTGCCAACTGCCTGTATGTCTTCTCTAATCTCAAGACACCTGTCATCTGTTTTGTACTATCAGAAGGCGGCAGCGGCGGCGCTCTTGCCTTAAGTGTAGCAGACAGGTTGTACATGCTTGAATATGCTGTGTATTCCATTCTTTCCCCGGAAGGCTTTGCGTCTATCTTATGGAAAGATGGCACACGCTATAAAGAAGCCTGTGACTACATGGGACTAACCAGTCAGGATTTATTAGAAAAGGGTGTCATCGATGAAATTGTGAGGGAACCTTTTGGCGGCGCTGCAGAAAATATGGATAGTGTCGTTGAAAAGATGGATCTGCTTCTTTAAATGAATTGCAGGATAAAAAGCCATCGGCCCTTCCAGACCAGCGTATGGAGCGGTTCAGACACTTGGGGGACACCGCATGGAACATGTAAGAATCATCGGCTGTGGAAAAGCTGCAGGAGAGCAAAAAATCACAAACAAGGATTTGGAAAATATTGTTGAAACAAGTGATGAATGGATTACAACCCGTACCGGTATCCGCTCACGTTACATTTCTTCCAGCAGAAACACAAGTGACCTTGCAATAGAAGCCGCGGCAAATGCCATCCAAAGTGCAGGTATCAATCCGCACGACATCCGTCTCATCATTGTCGCAACACTCACACCAGATTGCGTCACACCATCGGTCGCCTGCATGGTACAGGCGGCACTTGGTCTCAATGAAGACAACATCATGGCATTTGACCTCAATGCTGCATGTTCCGGTTTTTTGTTTGCCTTGCAAACCGCTTCTTCTCTTTTACAGGAAGGTTACGGGCTGGTGATCGGAGCCGAAACACTCTCCAAAATCCTTAACTGGGAAGATCGCAGCACCTGTGTGTTATTTGGAGACGGTGCTGGAGCCTGCGTTATTGAACGTGATGAAAATGCGTCCATGACATTCTATGCAAGGAGTTCCGGCGATACTGCCCATGCCCTGTATTGTGGCTCAAGAAGCCTGCAGAAAGACATGCACAATGTCAAAGAAGACAAGCAGTATCTCGAAATGAACGGACGGGAAGTATTCCGCTTTGCGACACGTGCCATGCCGGATGCCATCCATGCCGTCATGCAGGATGATGATATCGATACCATCGACCTCATCATTCCCCATCAGGCAAACCAGAGAATACTCGACTATGTCAGTAAGAAAATGAAAATACCAATGGAAAAGATGGTCATCAACCTCGATGAATTCGGCAACACATCCAGTGCCAGCGTACCAATCGCCCTTGCCGCAGCATGGGAAGAAGGAAGAATTCACGACAATATGACCATTGTACTCGTTGGATTTGGGGCAGGATTCACCTGGGGTGCCTGCCGGATAGAGACAGGAGGAAAACAAAATGATGATCAATGAAATGCTTGGTATCAAATATCCGATCTTTCAGGGAGCCATGGCAAATATTGCGACCGCAGAATTTGCGGCGGCGGTATCCAATGCCGGTGCCCTTGGCATTCTTGGCACAGGTGCCATGCATGCAGAAGAAGTCAGAAATGCCATCCATACTCTCAAATCGCTTACAGACAAGCCTTTTGGCGTCAATGTCATGTTAATGAACCCTGACACCGATGCCATCATGCATGTCATTGCTGAGGAAAAAGTACCGGTAGTCACAACTGGGGCAGGAAATCCCGGAAAATATATGGAAATGCTCAAGGCAAGCGGCACAAAGGTGTTCCCTGTTGTCGCAAGTGTTGCACTTGCCATCCGCATGGAGCGGGCAGGGGCAGATGGTATCATTGCCGAAGGCACAGAAGCAGGTGGTCATGTCAATGAACAGACAACCATGGCCCTTGTCCCTCAGGTAGTCGATGCCGTAAACATTCCTGTCATCGCTGCAGGTGGTATTGCTGATGGACGTGGCTTCAATGCCGCATTGTCCCTTGGTGCTATCGGTGTACAGGTAGGCACATGCCTTCTTGCCAGCACAGAATGCCCAATCCACGAAAACTACAAACAGGCAGTGCTCAAGGCTAAAGACACCGATACCGTCGTCACCGGAAGAACCCTCAACACACCTGTTCGCATTCTTAAAAATCCGATGAGCAGAGAGTATCTCAAACTCGAACACACTGGTGCACCGCGCGAAGAAATGGAAAAGCTGACACTAGGCGGATTACGGAGAGCCGTATTTGATGGTGACATGAAAACAGGTTCAGTCATGATGGGACAAGTCGCAGGACTCTGTAAAGAAATACGACCACTGCAGAACATCTTTGAAAACATGATGGAAGATTCGAGAAATCAGCTCAAACAACTGCAGCACAAGCTTGAGGCTGTTGGATGTTAAAACAAGTTACCCTTGGTTCAAAGACAGTACCAGTTCCCATCATCCAGGGTGGAATGGGCATTGGCATATCGATGGCAAACCTTGCAAGTGCCGTCATGAAGGAAGGAGGCATTGGTGTCATCTCTGCTGCAATGCCGGGATTTGATGAACCTGACTTTGCCACAAATCCCGTACAGGCAAACATCCGTGCATTGAAACGGGAAATCCAACATGCAAAGCAGACACCTGGCATTCTGGGTGTCAATGTCATGGTAGCAGCACAGCACTATGACCTCTATGTCAACACTGCTATTGAAGCAGGAGCGGACCTCATTATCTCCGGTGCAGGATTGCCACTGCAATTACCGGAATATGTCAATGGCCGCTGTATGATGGCGCCTATCGTATCCAGTGCCAAAGCCGCAAAGGTCATCCTTTCCATGTGGGACAGACACCACCACGTCATACCGGATGCCATCATCATGGAAGGACATGAGGCTGGTGGTCACCTCGGTTTCAAGAAGGAAGATCTTCAAAATCACACATGCCAAAGCAATGAAGCCATCCTCAAAGAAGTACTCGATGTCGTCAAACCATTTGAAACAAAGTACAACAAACACATCCCCCTCTTTGTGGCAGGTGGCATATACAGCCATGAAGACATCATTCACTTCATGAACCTTGGGGCAGATGGTGTACAGATGGCTACCCGCTTCATTGCCACAAAGGAATGTGATGCAGCAACAGGCTTCAAGGAAATGATCGTCCATGCAAAAAGAGAAGACATCGTCCTTGTCAAAAGTCCGGCAGGTATGCCAGGACGTGCCATCCGCAACAGCTTTGTAAGACAAATGGAAAACGGTGAGCCACAAACCATCACAAAATGCTATGGCTGTATGGTTCCCTGCAACCCAGCCTCTACACCGTATTGCATTACCCGTGCACTGATCCATGCTGCTAAAGGTGATACGGAAAACGGATTGTTCTTTACAAGCACAAGCGCTGCACGTATCGATCACATCAGTGATGTACACAGCCTCATGAAAGAATTGATTGGAGAATAGTAATGAAAACAGCATTTCTGTTTGCCGGTCAGGGAGCACAGACCCCTGGCATGGGCAAAGATTTCTATGAACATAACCCTGCTGCTAAAGCCCTGATGGACAGCCTTCATTGCAGCTTTGATATCAAAAAGGTTTCCTATGAAGGACCAGCAGAAACCCTCAACAACACCGCCTATTGCCAGGCATGCATCGTTGCGGTTTCTACCAGCATATGCAAAGCCCTTGAACAGGAAGGCATCGTTCCGGATATGGTGGCAGGTCTTTCCCTTGGGGAATACAGTGCCCTTGTTGCTTCAGGTGCTATGACACCAGAGACTGCTGTTTCCATCGTGGAACAGCGTGGAAAGATCATGGCGAATGCACTTCCAGAAGGCACTACCGGCATGGCAGCGGTATTAAACCTCGATGCCGAAACGATTCTCGAAGTATGCAAAACCATCAGCCATGAAGGTCATGTATTGGAAATTGCCAACTACAACTGCCCGGGACAAATTGTCATCACCGGACATAAGGAAGCCCTTATGGAAGCTGAACCACTGCTATTGGAAAAAGGCGCAAGAAGGGTCATTTCCCTTGTGGTCAGCGGTGCCTTCCACAGTTCTTTGCTAAGCGAAGCATCAAAAGAGCTCAACAAAGTCCTCGAACAAAGTGAAATCCACGCCCCACGCATCCCTGTCTACCACAACCTCACCGGTTGTGATGAACATGCAGGCAGTAAGGAAGACCTTGTAGAGCTGTTGACAAAGCAGATCTCTCACAGTGTGCGCATGGAAGAAACCATCCGCAACATGATCAACGATGGCGCGGATACCTTTGTGGAAATTGGTCCAGGCAAAACACTCAGTGGCTTTGTGCGCAAGATCAGCCGCGATGTAAAGGTCTATACCATCAATACCGTTGAAGACCTTGAAAGGATATGTACAGAATGGAAGAAATAAGGAAAACAGCCCTTGTGACAGGTGGTGCACGTGGTATAGGCAAAGCCATCGCATTGAAATTTGCCAGGGAAGGCTATGATGTCATCATCAATTACAATGGTTCAAAAGCTGCTGCAGAAGAAACAAAAGCAGAAGCGGAAAGCTATGGTGTCAAAGCCATAATCATACAGGCAGATGTCAGTGACTATGACAGTGTCAAAGCCATGATCAACTCCATCATGGAAACACTCGGAAGAATTGATGTCCTTGTCAACAATTCCGGAATCACAAAAGACGGTCTGCTCATCCGCATGACACCAGAAGACTTCAACCATGTCATCCAAGTCAATCTCACCGGTGCATTCAACTGCATACAGAATGTCACAAGGATCATGATGAAACAGAAAAGCGGTTCGATTATCAACCTCTCCAGTGTTGTCGGCATCATCGGCAATGGTGGTCAGGCAAACTATGCTGCCAGCAAAGCAGGCATCATCGGTCTTACCAAATCTGTCGCAAAGGAGCTATCCTCCCGCAACATCCGGGTCAATGCCATTGCGCCAGGTTTCATCGAAACAGACATGACCGCTTCCCTCAAAGATGCGGACAAAGAAAAAATGCTATCAGCCATTCCACTTAAGAAATTCGGCAGACCAGAACAGGTCGCAGATGTATGCTATGCACTTGCTTCTGATGCCTTCAGCTATGTAACAGGTCAGGTAATCCATGTCGATGGCGGCATGGTGATGTAAGGAGATACTATGGAAAGAGTTGTCATTACCGGCATGGGTGCCGTCACACCGATCGGAAACGATGTGGAAGCCCTCTTCACTTCCATCAAAGAAGGAAACTGTGGCATTGCGCCTATCACACATTTCGATACAACAGACTACAAGGTAAAACTTGCTGCAGAAGTCAAAGACCTCGATATGGAACAATACTTCAACAAGCGCGACCTCAAGTTCAATGACCGCTTTACCCAGTTTGCCCGCATTGCCGCAAAACAGGCAATGGAAATGGCAGGACTAACAAAAGATGAAGCGGATTCTGAACGCTATGGCTGCCTTGTCGCCTCAGGTATTGGGGGTATTTCCACCATTGAAACAAGTGAAAAAACAATGGAAGAACGTGGTCCTTCCCGTGTCTCTCCTTACTTCATTCCGATGGCACTGTCCAACCTTGCGGCTGGTCAGATTGCCATTGACTGGGGACTCAGAGGCACATGTGAATGCGTCGTCACCGCCTGTGCAGCAGGTGCCAATGCCATTGGTGAAGCCTTCCGCAAAATCCGTGATGGCTATGAAGATGTCATGGTAACAGGAGGTGCAGAAGCTTCCATCACCCCACTCTCCATCGCCGGTTTCCAATCCATGCGTGCATTACACACAGGAACTGATCCAGAACGGGCAAGCATTCCCTTCGACGCAGAAAGAAGTGGCTTTGTCATGGGTGAAGGTGCTGGCATTCTCGTCCTTGAATCTCTGACACATGCCAAAGCAAGAAATGCCACCATCCTTGGTGAAATCGTCGGCTATGGGGCAAGCTGTGATGCCCATCACATCACTGCACCGCTCAATGATGGAAGTGGTGGTGCCAAGGCCATGGTCAATGCCATAACGGATGCCGGCATTCAAAAAGAAGACATCGCCTACATCAATGCCCATGGCACATCCACAAGTCTCAATGACAAAGCCGAAACACTGGCTGTCAAGGCAGCCTTTGGTGAACATGCAAAACACCTTGCCATCTCTTCTACCAAAAGCAACACCGGCCATCTTTTAGGCGCAAGTGGTGCAGTAGAAGCCATCATCTGTGTCAAAGCCCTGAAGGAAGGCATCATTCCGGCTACCATCCACTATGAAAAGGCTGATCCGGACTGTGACCTGGACATTGTTCCAAACAAATGCCGCAAACAAAACTACACCTATGCCATGAGCAATTCCCTTGGCTTTGGTGGTCATAATGCATCATTGATTTTCAAAAAATGGGAGGACTAAATGGTACTAACCAGCGAAGATATCAAAAAGATCATTCCTCATCGCTATCCCTTTCTGCTCGTGGACAGGATTACAGAACTGGATGAGGAAAACAAAACCATCACCGGCATCAAATGCGTCTCTGCCAATGAAATGCAATTCCTTGGCCACTTCCCGGAAATGAGCGTCATGCCTGGTGTATTGATTGTGGAAGCCATGGCACAAACCGGTGCTGTGCTCTTGCTCAAAGACCCGGAAAAGCCAGCTTTTCCCGATCTTGGTAAAAGAATACCAGAAAGTCAACAAAAATTCAATTCTGTTTTGCGGAAAAATTGATGATTTTGCCATACTTTTCTGTTTTCAGTATTTTTGCAGTTTTTGTTTTGCTTTTTTCCTTTTCTGTGGTATAGTAAAGTGATTGATGATCTGTTTTTCCGGGCGATCCGGGCGGTTTTATCGTGATTTTACCCAAAGGAGATCCTTTGTTTTTATGAAAAAAGATGTTATCATTTCCATCAAGGGTCTGCAGCAGAACGAAGAAGACGCTGCCGATCCCGTCACGCTGGTGACGGCCGGGCGGCATTACCGCAA
>CAJKOS010000083.1 GCA_905201565.1 uncultured Erysipelotrichaceae bacterium | reverse complement strand
GTTGCCCGTGACCTCAACCATGAAAACTATGCGGTTGTGCCGGTCATTGGGGATGGTGCCCTTGGCAGTGGTATGGCACTTGAAGCATTGAATGATATTGGTGAAGAGAAGCGGAAGATGGTCATTGTGTTCAATGATAACAACATGTCCATTTCCAAAAATGTAGGTGCTATGGCAAAGAGTTTTGCCAACCTTCGGGCATCCAATGGATATAACAGATTCAAGGAAGGATTGAAGGAAAACCTCAGTCACAATGATTTGGGACGTTCTATTTATTCCGGATTGATGTCATTCAAACAGGGTATCAAGGAAACGATTCTCGATGCTGGTATTTTTGGTGAGTTCAACCTGGAATACATGGGACCGGTAGATGGTCATAATCTTGCGGACCTCATCCAGGTATTGCGGGTAGCAGAAAAACATGATGGACCGGTTGTGGTACATGTCATCACCCGTAAGGGAAAGGGTTACCGCTATTGTGAAAATGACCGTGAAGGCAGATGGCATGGTGTAGGACCATTCAATATTGAAACGGGAAAGCCATTGCATGGTGTACCGGATGGCTATGTCAAATGGGCAGATCTTTTCTCAAATACCGTTTCTGATTTTGCGGATGAAAACAAAGATATCATCGCCCTGACACCAGCCATGATCCAGGGAAGCGGACTGCAGAACTTCTTTGCAAGGCATCCGGATCGTTCCTTTGATTGTGGTATTACGGAAGAGCACAGCATGACATTTGCGGCAGGTCTTGCCATTTCTGGCAAGCGTCCATATCTTCCGGTCTACAGTTCTTTCTTACAGAGGGCATATGACCAGATCAACCATGATGTATGCCGTATGGATTTGCCGGTAGTCATCGGTATTGACCATGCAGGACTAGTCGGGGATGATGGTGAAACCCACCATGGTATCTTTGATATTGGTTTGTTAAGACCTCTTCCTAACCTCATCCTTGCCCAGCCTGCAAGTGCAGATGAGGCAAGGGATCTTCTTTATACTGCCTTCCATCAGAAGCATCCATTTGCGATCCGCTATCCAAAGGGTGTGGTCAGAAAACCAACAGAAGAGAATATGCATGAACTTGTGATTGGTTCATGGGAGAAATTGTCTGTGACAGACCATGATAAGGCGTATCTCTTGACATATGGACCTGCAGTCAATACGATTTATGAAAAGCTCAAAGGCAATGAGATTCCGGTCACGGTGGTCAACTGCCGGTTTTTCAAGCCGATGGATGAAGACATGTTAAGGGAAATTGCAAATAGCAATATGCCGGTGCTCGTCTATGAATCGGATATGCTGAGTGGCGGACTTTCGGAAGCAATTCTTGGCTGGTTGTGCGATAATGGACTTGCCATGAACATGCGCCGGATGGGTATTGGTGATCACTATGTGCAGCAGGGGGCTGAAACCCGCCTTCGCAAAGAGATGCATATTGACCTCAATTCCATCATCGATGAGTTGAACAAGATTATATGATCAGACATCTGTATATTAAAAACTTTGTGTTGATTGATGAGCTGAACCTCGACTTTGAAGAAGGATTCAGCGCCTTTACTGGTGAAACAGGTGCCGGCAAATCCATCCTGATCGATGCGATTTCTCTGCTTTGTGCAGAGCGTGCCAGCGCCTCTTTTATCATGAAAGGGAAAGACAAAGCCATTATTGAAGGCACATTCACCTTCGATAAGAATTCCCATGCGGCACGTGTATTGGAAGAAGCAGGTTTTGAAACAGAAGAGGAAACGACATTTACACGTGAACTGCATGCCTCTAACAAAAGTGTTGCCCGCATTGACCACCGGGTTGTGACATTGTCACTATTGCGTGATGCTCTGCAGGATGAAATTGACATCCATGGTCAGCGCGACAATGCCTATCTGCTCAAAGATTCCCTGCACATCCATCTTCTTGACCGATACCTGCAGGATGAAGAACTGCTGAAAGAAACAGAAGATAAATATGGTGCACTGCGCAGGCTGGAAAAGGAAAAAGAAGAAGCTTTAAACAGTACATATAACGAAAATGACCTCAGCTATTTCTCTTACCAGATCAAAGAGATAGAAGAAGCTTCATTAACACCTGGTGAAGATGAAGAACTTGAGGCAAAAGAGAAACAGTACAAGGCAGTCCGTGACTCTTATGACAAGCTCAATGTCATCTTCACAACCTATGATGAAGAGGTATCAGGTGGTTTGTATAACATGTTGAGGACCATCGAGTCTTTGAAGGCGGATGATGAGATTGAAAAGGTGCAGTCTGCCTTCTCTGATGCCTACTACAATATGGTCGATGCCCTGGAGTCTTTAGGCGCATTGCGGGATACCATGGATCTTTCAGAAGAAGAAATCAATGCCATGGAAGAAAGGCTCTATACCATCCAGAAACTCAAGCGCAAGTATGGACATACCATAGAAGACATCCTTGCCAAAAAGGATGAACTGCAGCAGCAGGTTGATATGTTTGCCCATAAGCAGGAATATCTTGCAAAGATTGATAAGCAAATTGCAAGGGCAAAGCAGGAATATGACACCTTTGCAGCAAAACTCCATGAAGTGCGCATGATGGGATGCCATAACCTCGATGAAGAAGTCATGGTCCATCTCAGGGAACTGATGCTGCCAAATGCACGATTCAAGACTTCTATAACAGAAGGCAGACCATCTGTGTATGGCAGTGACAGGGTGGAATTTCTGATTTCCATGAATAAAGGCGAAGACCTCAAACCGCTGTCAAAGACCGCTTCTGGTGGTGAACTTTCAAGACTCATGCTTGGTCTCAAGGTAATCTTTACTAGATTACAGGGTATTGAAACCGTCATCTTTGATGAAATTGATACCGGTGTCAGCGGTCCGGTAGCGACTTCTATCGGCAAGGAAATGCGCGCTTTGTCAAAGTCATGTCAGGTATTTGCCGTCACCCATCTTGCACCTGTCGCAAGTTGTGCAGAGATGCAGTACCTGGTATCCAAATCCAGTGATGATAATGATACAAGAACGACTGTTACACAACTGGATGAAGAGGAAAGAATCCGTCAGCTTGCCCTCATTTCTTCGGGGGAGGTAACAGAAGCTTCTATACAGGCTGCACGAGAACTGTTTGAAAGGAACAGAAGCTGATGGCAAGGGTGTACTTTCATATCGACATGAATGCCTTCTTTGTCAATGCAGAAATCCTTCTTGATCCATCACTGAAAGGCAAACCGGTAGCGGTTTCCGGCACAACAAGAAGAAGTGTTGTCAGCACGGCTTCCTATGAAGCACGTGCTTTTGGTGTTCATAGCGCACAACCCATCCAGGAAGCCATCAAACTCTGTCCTGACCTTGTCATTGTCGGTGGTCACTACCAGTACTACCGGGAACTGTCTGAACAGTTTATGAACATCGTAAAGCGGTACACATCAGAAATCGAACAGGCAAGCATTGATGAATGCTACGCGGATGTTACGGAGACAATCATGAAGATGGCAAGACCGCTTGATCTTGCGGTAAGGATACAGAAAGAGATACTCACCGAGATTGGATTACCATGTTCGATAGGTGTAGGACCGAATATGTTTCTTGCCAAGATGGCAAGTGATATGAAAAAGCCGATGGGTATCACGGTACTTCGTATTCGTGATGTCGAAGACAAGATGTGGCCATTGCCAATTGGTGATATGCGTGGTGTTGGCAAAAAGACAGAGCCGTTATTGCTGGCATTAGGGATCAGAACGATTGGGGATCTTGCAAGATACAAGGATATGGCAAAGCTCGAAAAGATTTTTGGCAAGAATACCGAATTCATGATGAAAAGAGCACATGGCTATGATGAGCGGGAAATTGTCAAAGAATGGGATGCAAAGTCCATGGGTGTTTCTGAAACACTGCTGGAAGATGTGACGGATTATGAGGAATTAAGAGGTTTATACAGAACGCTTTCAAGAAAACTGTCACAGCGCATGAAGAAAGATCGGAAGCTTGGCACAACATTGTCTATTCGAATCAAGTATTTTGATTTCCGCAATGTCGATCGCAGCATTCGTCTGGATCATCCTATATGGAGAGGGGAGGACATCCTTGATAAGGCAATGGAACTGTTCGATGATAACTGGGATGGTGAACCGGTCAGACTGGCAGGTATTTCTCTTTCCGGTTTGAAGAATGGCGATGAACTTGTCACCCAGCTCAACCTCTTCAACAATCCTGAAGAAGACAAACGGGAAACTGCCTTTGTCCTGCAGGACCTCAACCGTCAGCTATCTGGAAAGGTATTCAGAAGGGCGAGTGACCTTCTCAAGGAAAAGTCATGAAACTCGATAAAGCATTGAAGCAGTACCTTGTACAGCAAAACATCAACGATGGCAAAAGTGAGAATACAATTGAGGCTTATAGCAGCGATTTAAGGCAGTATACGGGCTTTCTTGCAAAGAATGGTATAGAAGATACGGAAGACATCATTTATGCCTATATCGATGATTTTATGCATCAACAAAGCAAATCCAAATCATCTGCTTCTCTTTCCCGTATGGCAGGCGCAATCCGTTCTTTCCACCAGTTTCTCGCCTTCATGTATGATGAAAGTGATCCAAGTCTCAACCTACAGGTCAGACAGGCAGAACACAGGTTGCCGGTATTCTGCACAAAGGAAGAAATCACAAGACTCATGTCTTCCTTTGATGACCATGACCCGGAACAACTGCTTCAGCATACAATACTCGAACTCATCTATTCCTGTGGCTTACGGGTATCAGAAGCCGTAAACCTTGAAATAAACAGAGTAGACATCCTTTCAGGCAAGCTCAGAGTACTTGGCAAAGGAAACAAGGAAAGAATCGTACCAATACCTTCTGGTACAATACCTCTGTTAAAGGACTACATATCAAAAGCAAGATCCATCTTCCTCAAACAGAATACAAATCTCTTCTTCATCAACCGTTTTGGTAGAAGAGTTACGCAGAAATCAGTGGAACTGCTTCTGCAGAGGAAATGCAATGAACTCAATTTCAAGAAACACATCACTCCACATAAATTGAGACATTCCTATGCCACACATATGTTGCAGGGTGGTGCAGATCTCAGAAGTATTCAGGAAATGTTAGGTCACTCCGACATACAGACAACGGAGATCTATACCCATGTGCAGAACCAGCAGATGTTTACTGCGTATGAGAAGTTTCATCCTGGTGAAACAGATGATGAGATTGGAAATATTGTGGTCAACAAAATAGAAAAGAAGAAGAAATAGCATCAGTCCTCTCAGGAGGACTTTTGTTATATATAAAAATCGCATAACATACATTATGCGAAGTATAATGTTTTGCTTATAAGTGCCTGCATTATTGATTCTGCAATGAAAAACATGCAGCTTTAACTGCATGTAATTCTATTCTTCATCGATGACAACACTTGTTCCGGTTGCTGTAATACCAATCATGGAACCAAAGTTTTCATGTTCGATTCGTATACCCACAATCGCATTTCCATTCAGTGCTGAAGCATTCTGCATCATTCTGTGGATTGCTACATTTTCTGCATATGCAAGCTTGTCACGGTATGTGGTAGATTCTGTACCGGCAAAGTCTGCAAAACCTGCCGCAAAGTCACTGATGAATCCTGTACCAAGAACTGTATGACCAGATACAATACCACAGTACTTTTTGATCGGTTTTCCTTCAATGGTATTGGTTGTCGTCAACAGAATGATGCCTTGTACATCTTTGCCTGTCTGTTTTGCGAATTCTTTTCGCTTCTCGTTGAAATGTGCTCTCAGGTCGTCGATAACGATTTTTGGGAAGTTGTTTTGTTCGGCTTTTTGAATGGTATCTTTTTCATCTTTGACGATTGCTTCTTCTGAAGTGTATTGCTGTGCTATTCTGAATGGCTTCAGTTTGGCAAGACAATCGGAACATAGAATTGTATGTACGCCAACAGGATTAGCGATATTTGTGATTCCGTTTGGACGCTTGCCACATACACTACAAATGAGATTCTGCATATTCCCTTCTCTCCTTTCTTGTGAATTCAATCACATTTATTCTGTTTCTACAGGATCAACTAACACGATTGCATAGACATGGTTGATCTGCATTGGCCAGCTTTCCGTTATGACACCATCATAGAATACCTTTACACCATCACCAACATTGAAGTGTGTCATGCTGTCAGAGTTTTCTACATCTAATGATACACTGTACTCCCCTTCTTCATTTTCTATGAGGATGGATTCCTCATATGTTTCTATAACAGTACCGGCAATACTTGGCTCATGTTCAATGATGTAATTCATATCTTTTGAGCACCCTGTTAATAGTGCTGCGGATAACAGAATGGCTGTATTCAGTTTTCCCATGGCAGTTTCACTCCATGCAATGCAATGACAAAGGTGTTGTCACTGTCCCTATATGAAGGATGGTTCTCTGCCTGTTGGATGGTAAGTCCTTCGATGGTGTAGTTTGCATTGATTGCACTTCCTTTGAGTACATATTGTATTGGACCATATTCATTTTCTTCAAGTGGTGAGGTTTCCAGAGGCATTAATGGATCGATACCATAGAAAGAAAGCAGTTTTGTTGTTTCAGGGTATTGGATTGGAAATGACTTCCTGAAGGCTTTGCAAAAGGCACAATCACACTGTTCTTTCTCTTCTTTGTAGTACGCTTGTGTCTTTTCAATATCTGTATTGAGAAAGAGTTCTGGTTCTATCATCCAATGGTTTGTGAGTGTCTTGTAATGTTCATAGACCGGATGATTTCCATTGAGGTTCAATTGATACATGCGGAAGTTGACAAGGATGTCCTTTGGCATCCATTGTTCTTCATAGGTGTAACAATAGTGCATACCCACCTTCTGCATGACTCTTCCGCTTGCCGGGTTTAATACATCATGGGTAGCTGTGATATACGGGTGACCTTCTGCTTTCAATTTCTCAATGAAAGCCGTGGATGCTTCTGTAACATAGCCTTTGTTATGGAATTGCGGAAGGATGGCATAGCCAAGATCATAGGGAGGTTTGAGAGACAGGTTGACATAACCTATTGGAGGGTTATCTTCTTTCAGACAGATTGCATAGCGCCTGTTTCTATCCGGATCGCAATGTTTTTCGAATTTCTGTTCTGCTTCCGACATATCTTTGATGGGAAACCATGGCAGGAAGCGGTTGATCTTGATGTTGCTGTAGATGGTAAAGAAAGCAGGCAGATCATCTCTTGTAAATGGTCTGATGATGAGTCGTTTTGTTTCCATAGTAGTTCTCCTGTACTTATCATAACAAAAAGATCATCGTTTGAGATGATCATTCGTATGCCTTATCTGACTTTATCCTTGAGACTTTTGGAAGCCTTGAAGCCAGGAATCTTTGTTGCTTCAATGGCAATCTCTTCACCAGTCTGTGGGTTGACACCTTTGCGTGCAGCCCTTGTCTTGACTTCAAATCTGCCAAAACCAGTAATATCTACGCGGTCACCATTGACAAGCGCATCACTCATGGCATTGAAGAGTGTATCAATGATTTCAAGGGCATCCTTCTTTGTCATTTTAAAGTTGTCAGAAAGTGTTTCCGCAAGCATTTTTTTGTTTGTGATATTCATTATAAAACCTCCGAACACGCACTATCTTACTATACTCATAATAGTGAATCAAGAAGAATATGATGGAGGAAAATGAATTCACATAATCGCATCAATCGCCCGGGAAAGACGGTTGATAAT
>CAJKOS010000082.1 GCA_905201565.1 uncultured Erysipelotrichaceae bacterium | reverse complement strand
GGTAAAGGAAGAACCTACCGAACCACGGGAACCGACAACATAGCCATCTTCGTTGCTCTTTTTGACAAGCAGATGGGCAATGTAGTAGTGGACACCAAAGCCATTGCGGATGATGTTATCAAGCTCTCCATCAAGTCTTTCTGTCACAATATCAGGCACCTTGCCTTCAAAGCCATACATGGCCATTGCCGTATCATGGCAGATCTTTCGTAACTTATCATCAGAACCTTCAATAGTTGGCGGGAAGGTACCATCCGGTACAGGACGGTAATCTTCGAGCTGTTCAAAGAGCTTTTTCGGGTTTTTGACAACAATTTCATCGATGAGCTCAGGATCTTCCAGCCATGCAAATTCCTGTTTCATCTCATCGGTGAAACGGATATGCTGTTCGGGATTTTTTGTCTTGAAACGCAATGCATCATCGCGGATATAGAGCGGATGGGCTACCCCACCAACACCCTGTGCCATGATGTAGACATCGCGGAAGATCTTTTCTTCCTTGCGGCAGTAGTGCGCATCGCTGTCCGCAATGATTGGAAGATTCAGTTTCTTCGCCATGCGGATGATACGGCGAATTACATCTTTCAGCCTGTCCATACTCGGCACATTGCCAAGGGCCAGGAAGACAGAGAAATTGGAAAGTGGCTGTATTTCAACATAGTCATAGAAGGACATCGCTTCTTCTAACCGCGCATCATCGCCATTGCAGGCAAGTTCAAACACATCGCTGTTATAGCAGGCTGTACCAAACAACAGATTCTTGCGGTGTGCCTGTAAAGTGGAACGCAGGATTCTTGGTTCTGCTGCGACATCCCCTGCACCATCCTTGGCGGATTTGCCAAGTACGGCAAGTGTGCGGATGTTGGATTCTGTGACCAGCTTATAGAGATCCTTGATACCATCATGATTTTTGGAAACAACACAGATATGTGACTTTCTCACCTTCTTATAGGCATCAAAGTCCTGTGTCTTTTCATCGAGGTCACGAATAGTCACACAGCCAAACTTCTCCCTGGCATCCGTCAGCATGCACATGAATACACCTGCTAATGCCTCAGCATCATAGTCAGCACGGTGAGCGACTTCTTCATTGTATTCAACACGGTAATAACGGGAGATGTTGCCAAGGCGGTATGCCCGCTTGTCCTTGAGGATGGCACGTGCCATATCCAAAGTATCGATCACCGTATTCATGAGCGGTGGCTTGCCAATCCTGCGCAATTCTTCATTGAAGAAGTAGTAGTCAAATGTAGCATTATGGGCAACCAGCACCGCATCTCCAATCCAGTTGATGATCTCGTCGCAACACTGTGCAAAGGGTTTAGCATCAGCGACCATGGCATTTGTGATATTTGTCTTGTTTGTGATAAAGGCAGGAATTGGATGTGGTGGTTTGATAAACATCTGCAACCTGTCCACCACGGTACTGTTTTTGATCTTGACCGCACCAAATTCGATGATCGAGTCATAGTAACAGGAAAGACCAGTTGTCTCAAGGTCGAAGGAAACATACTCACAATCATCGATCTTTTCATCGGTGGCATTGCGGACAATGGTCAGCCTGTCATTGGCCATGTTCATCTCACAGCCAAAGCCGACTTTGAATGTTCTGTCCGGATCAGCTTTGCGCACCTTCAGGCACTGGTCATAGGCTTTTTTGAAGGACTGCACATCCGCATGGTCGGTGATGATAATACCATCATGTCCGATGTCATAGGCATACTGGATGACGGATTTGACATCGCATACCGCATCCATTTCTGACATGTTTGTATGCATATGCCACTCAATGCGCTTGTGCTCCGCATTGTCCTTTGGCATAGCTGGTTTCTCGAGCTTTGTGATGGAAGAAGCCATGACGCAGAGGTCTCTTGCAAAGTTATCCATTTCAATACGGCCATAGATGCGGACCCTGTCACCATTTGAGATTTCATGCATCGTATCACGATCCAATGATCTTCCTTCAAACCGTTTGACAAGGATCGCATCCGTACCATCATAGACCTTCATGGTCTGGATGAGCTTTCCGCTCTTTGTCTCAATTTCTTCAAGAGAGAATATATCCGCATCAAACTGGATATCGCTCATCGGGGATTGTACATCTTTTAAAGAAATCACTTCATAATCCTCTTCCTTGAGGCGGTAGTATTTCTTCTTTGGTTTCTGTTCTACTGGAGCTGGTGCTTCCGGAATGATATCGAGCACAACATCAGGAATTTCCTGTTGTACCTGCTTTTGCAAAGAACAGGACAATTGCATTTCTCCTACACCAATGGTATTGAGAAATTCTTGCATTTCCGGCAGGTAGGAAGAAGAAATATCGGCTTCATCCTGCGATATGCAAAGGAAATCAAGCTTCCGCTTCTCTCCATCATAGGTGAATACCTTGCCAGCAAGCATAGTGCCGTGTCTTGCAAAGAAGTAATCAAGATAAGAGGATATCAAAGCCAGTGAACAATCCACACGGTCCGCATGAACAAGGACATTGACGGATGAACCGGTCAGATCACTGATCGTATCGGTGAGATATTCATAGGCATTGCGGCTTAACAGCTCAGGGACATGCAAATCGATATCCAGCCTGTTTTCAGCACGATAAAAACGCAGTGCTTCAATGCCTGCTTCCATAAGGATGGGATCATCCTTTACCAGTTTTCCGTGATCAATATCCTTTAACAATTCACTCATAATGCACCTCGGATCGTTATTGTACCATAACATGATACAAATGAGGGCAGGATATCCTGCCCTGCACTACTTAGAAAATTACTGTTCCACCTTCTTTGCGGATGCGCGCTGTGACACAGCACCCTTTGCCAAAGACACTTTCCATCATGGAAATGTAGGCATCCTTCAAATCATGCGGACAGAATGCCTGAATGGTGCCGGCAAAACCGCCACCATGAACGCGGTATGCCCCATCGCTGCCAAGCACTTCTTCACTCAATGCCAGAGCCACCGCGAGTGCTTCTTCTTTGTACACACCATTGACTTTGACATTCTGCAAATACATGAAGGAAGAACGTCCACTTTCTTTGACTAGAGTAAGGAATGTGGAAAGATCATCGTTCTGTAAAGCTTCCTTTTCCTTCTTTGCCCTTTCTGTTTCATGGAAGAAGTGGAAGGCTCTCAAAAAAGCCCTGTCTCCACATGTACGGCGCACCAAAGACGCATTCTCCAAAAGATCCTGTATCGTAAGCTTTGAAAGCACATCTTCATGGAGCAGATGGGCAACAGCCTTCATCTCATCTGGTATTTCACTATATTCATCAGAGAGGTCCGCATGGCTTGCCTTACTGTCGGTAATGATGAGGTCATAGCCAGCAGCCTGCATATCAAAGCTGATATTTTCAATAACCGGTTGTTCAGGATTGGTAAAATCAATTGCCACAAAGCCACCGACAGAAGAAGCCATCTGGTCCATGAGACCACTGTTCTTCATGAAGTACACATTCTCAGCATACTGACCGATGCGGGCAATATCCACTGCACTGACATTGCCTTCATTGAACACCTGTGACAAGACAGTACCGATGAGTACTTCAAATGCTGCAGAAGAAGACATACCACTGCCTGGCAATACCCTGCTCTCCGCAAAGCACTTGAAACCACCTGTCGAATGACCAAGTTCATGGAAGCGGCATGCAATGCCGCGGATCAATGCCTCACTTGTGTTCTTTTCTTCAGGATGAATGGAAAGATCATCGAGGTTGACAGGCTTTACTGCAAAGTCATCTGCCATATAGGTGATCGTATTGTCTTCAGTTGGTACAACAACACCCACAACATCAAGGCTCAATGCCCCGGCAAGGACTCTGCCATTCTGGTGGTCTGTGTGGTTGCCACCAATTTCCGTACGACCTGGCGCACTGACAAAACATGCCGGCTGATCACCCCATAAAGCTAATGCCCTGTCAAGAAGCGCAGCATAGCGATCACGGCTGTCCTGCAGGGCAGAACTGCCATAGAGGGAAGAAAGGCGCACATCGTATACACCACTTCCAAGATCTGTTTTTAATTGTGTAATTGTCTTCATACCTGTTCCTTTCAAATGCTTGTATGAAATTAACGGCAGAGTTTGGCAAAGGCACTGCGTGCCGCATTCTGTTCTGCCTGTTTCTTGCTTGAACCGGTACCTGTTCCCATGACAAGACCATCAATCATACAGTTCATGACAAATTCCGGACTGTTGGCAGGTCCTGTTTCTTTGACAAGGACATAGTGTACCTGACGGCTGCTATCAGCCTGTACATACTCCTGCAGTTTTGTCTTGTAGTCATGAATGACACCGACATCTTCCGGATGGGCAAGGCGCGGCGTGATGACTTCATCAAGAATATTGTCCACTGCTGTAAAACCCTGATCAAGAAACAAAGCCCCAAGGAAAGCTTCCATCATATCCGCTATGATGGCATCCTTTTCCCTGCCTCCAGACTTTTCTTCACCTGTTCCTAATAACAGGAAGTCATTGAGGTGCAGTTCTCTTGCATACATGGCAAGTGCTTTTTCACAAACAAGCTGGCTTCTCAGCCTTGTCATCTGTCCTTCAGAAAGATTCAATGGCCAGATGGCATAACTGCTCCACAACTGCAAAACGGCATCTCCCATAAATTCCAGGCGTTCATTATCTCCCGCATTCTCCTGTCTGTGTTCATTGGCATAAGAACTGTGTGTCAATGCCTGACGCAGCAGATTCTTATTCTGAAACTGATATCCGATCACCTGTTGAAACTCTTCCATTTTTTTCTGATTCTGGTACAAAATTCTTTCTCCTCTTTCCATATATAACGAAAAGCCCTCTGAAAAAGAAAGGGCTTCTCACTACTCATTTCCTTGTTCTGTTATGCTAAAGCATTCTTAATCTGCTCTACGGCATCACCGACTGTCACAATTTTTTCTGCATCTTCGTTGGCGATCTCAATATCAAATTCTTCCTCTAATCCCATGATGATCTGGAATACATCTAAGGAATCTGCTCCTAAGTCATCGGTAAATGTTGTTTCCATTGTAATCTCATTTTCATCAACGTTTAATACTTCTGCGATAATCGCTTTAATTTTTTCAAATTCCATATCGATTTCCTCCTTATTCCTGTTCTTCCTGTTTTTGTACAATATAAGTTTTTATTTTCTGATTGATGTCCTGTTCCTGGAATACGGCACACTGCAAAATGGTATTTTTAATCTCTGCCGCCTTAGAGCTTCCATGTGTCTTAACGACCAGACCGTTTAAGCCTAACAGCGGTGCTCCACCGTACTGTGCGGTATCAAACTGTTTCAGCGTGCTCTTCAACGCCGGCTTTACCATCAATGCTCCGATCTTGCTCTTTAACGATGACATCATGCCCTGCTTTACGGCACTCATTAATGTCGATGCCACGCCTTCATAGAGTTTTAAGATCACATTTCCGGTAAATGCTTCACACACAATGACATCTGCATATCCGTGCGGAATCTCTCTCGCCTCAATGCTTCCAACAAAGTTAATATCTTCACATTCTTTTAACAGTGGAAATGTCTCTTTTACCAGTGCATTTCCTTTTTCTTCCTCTGCTCCGATGTTGACGATCGCAACTCTCGGCTTTTTGATGCCCATGACATGTTCCATATAAATAGAACCCATCTTTGCAAACTGTACTAAATGGCTCGGTCTCGCATCCACATTCGCACCACAATCGACTAAAAGGGATACTCCCTGTTCCGTTGGGATCAGCGGTGCCAACGGTGGTCTTTCAATTCCTTTGATCCTGCCTACGATAACCTGTCCACCTACAAGAATGGCTCCTGAACTTCCTGCTGACACAAAAGCATCTGCCTCACCGTTTTTTACCATATTCATTCCTACCACAATGGAGGAATCCTTTTTCTTGCGGATCGCCATGACTGGCGGCTCTGCTGTCTCTATCACTTGCATGGACAATCTCCATTCTTTCCTTAGGATAGGTATATTTTTCCAGTTCCTCGGATATGACATCTTCCTGTCCGACCAAAAGAACATGGATGTTATTTTTTTCGTTTACTGCTTCCACTGCACCCTTGATCATCTCTTCCGGTGCATGGTCTCCTCCCATTGCATCCAGTACAACCCGTACCTCTTCCTGCATAGGAATACCTCCTTATTCGCATGTCTATAAGAAAATATACTATATCTGTTTCTATAAATCAACCACAAAAAACGGTTGTTTCTAAAAATTGCCTTTTACGAAAAATCTTCTTTCCCGTCTTCCCTGTCCTCTTCCTTGATATAATTCACAAAGACACTCTCTAAGATTACCTCTGCAAACCAGGCACACAACACCGGAATGAGCAAAAACAGCGGCGGTATCAGCCATACCAAAAAGGCACCCACTCCTAACACGGCTAAAAGTGCAAGGCTCTTTGGAATGTGGATGACCGTCATGATCGCACTGTTTCTTAACACTTCCTTGGTACTATTCTGAAATCTTGCAATGTATGCAAAGGTATATACCATCCACAAAATTTCCGCCATCAGCAGTACCGCAAAAAATACATAGGCACTTCCGTATGGACTTCCGGCACGAAAGATTCCATACATCACATAGATGTCAAATCCAAGCAAAGCACCGATCCCGGCAAAGATAAGCCAGCAGATGGTTGCCTGTTTAAAATTCTCTTTCCATGCCCGCTTATATTCTTTCCAAAGATAACTCCTGTCACAGCGGAGTACTTTGTGCGTGGTATAATAAAGTGCTGTCGTTGCCGCTCCGATCGTAATGATTGGTAGACAACTGAGCAGATACAGCAGACAGAGCAACAGACTGTCTGTGATTTTTCCTAATATAGAAAGCAGCGTATTATCATGTTCTGTGTTCACAGCTTTCCCTCCTGAAAAAATAGAAAAAAGGAGTGTTCTTTCAAACACTCCTCAACCATGACAGATTAATCCTGTGCAACGATTTCTCTCTTGTTATATGAGCCACAGCTTTTGCAAACTCTGTGAGGCATCATTAACTCTCCGCATTTACTGCATTTTACTAAAGTCGGAGCAGTCATTTTCCAGTTTGCTCTTCTTTTATCTCTTCTACCCTTAGAGGATTTGTTCTTTGGACAAATTGACATTTGGTTACACCTCCTTAAAATTCTTAAATACATCTTGGATAACTGCCATTCTTGGATCTGGTTCTGTCTTTTCACAGTCACAGGTACCATGATTCAGATTCTTGCCGCACTTCTTACAAATGCCTGCACAATCCTCTTTACATAATACTTTCATGGGCCAGTTAACCAAAACTTCATCATAAATGATTCTATCTAAATCAAGATGAAATCCAAGCATGTAGTCCTTCGCTTCCAGCTTTTCCTCATCCACATCCGGAGTCTCCTCTAATGGGATCTCCTTATTGATGTCTATATGGAATGTTGTCGGAACTTCCTCCAGACAACGGTCACAAGGAATCTCAATGGTCAGCTCTGTCGTACCCTGAACAAACAGCCGCTTATTCTCTTCGTTCCTGATATGGAGTGCCACATCTTCCTTTTTTGTAATAGGAAATTTACCCAGCTTCGAGTCGAATGTGACGAGGTCCACGGGAACTCTTTTTTCTACTTCCCTGTTTTCCAAAGCTTTGATATCTGTCAAATCAACTTTCATCTTCTTCTCCTATTCACACCTAAACAATTATACATATCCACCGGATATTTGTCAACAGATTTTCCCTTATTTCACCTATATTTTTAAGCTATTTCTGAACCAGTGCCGCTGTCTCTCTTGCAATGGCAAGTTCTTCATTTGTTGGTACCATCAAAACCTTGACTTTAGAAGT
>CAJKOS010000081.1 GCA_905201565.1 uncultured Erysipelotrichaceae bacterium | reverse complement strand
TAAATGTTCGCCTTCTTTAAAATCAATAACTTTCTTATTCATCATCCCACTCCATTTCATCCATTACTGCATAAATATCCTCGCTGTTATAGCCCTGTCCTGCACAATAGCGGTAGACGCGGTTGCGGCAGGCAGAACCGCTGTATTGTTTCTCATAGCGGTGCTTTGCCTTGGCAGCACAGCGCTTGAGGTTCTCCGTCTCACGGGATTCACTGCGGGAGAAGTCCAGCTTTGCAAGAACCTTGTCCGCAATGTCTCCTCCATACCCTCTTTGTAACAGCTTGTTGCGGATAGCGTACTTCTGTCTTCTGACAGAATCATTCTTCAATCCATTGAGCATCTTTTCGGCATAGTCAAAGGCATCCTCTTCCTCGCTGTCAGGATGTTCCTCCATCGCCTTCTGTATCATTTCCAAAGGAAGACCTTTGCGCACCAAATCCTTTTCAATTCTCTCCCTGCCCAAAAATGAGGCAAGCATGGAAGTCACCGCTTCTTCACAATAGCGTTCATCATCGATATATCCCTTGTTTTCAAGCTTTTCAATGATGGCATTGATCGTGCGGATATCGCACTTTGTCTCCTTGCAAAGCCAGTCATACATCTCTTTGCGGGTGCGGTCCTTGACCGTAATACGGCGGATACAGCCCTGGTAGGCAGCGACACCTTCCTGCTTTTCCTGTAATTCCTCAATTTGAGGAATAGGAATCATACCACCTTTGCGCAAGCCAAGATCAGCATAGTCATCCATGGAAACGATGAGACGCTTCTCTTCCTTTGTACTTGTGACCAGATACAATTGCACATAGGAATCCCGGACAGCGACATCATCAATGCGCGCATACCCATGGTATTCTTCAATGGCCTTGCCATACACAGCCAACACCTTATCCGCAAATGTCTGACTGCTGTAGGAAACGACCTGTTTTGTGCAATCGTCCTGCATTGTCTTCTTCTCTTCCTCACTCAGGGAGAGATATTTCTCGAGCTGCACCGTAAAATCCTTTGCGTCTTCATAGAACCAGCCCGTCTTTCCTTCATCCACAAGGTGGGCAAGCACCTCATCATAACGCACAAAAAGCGGGATACCACTCGCCAATGCTTCAATAAATGTCATGCCCTGTGTCTCTGAAAGACTGGCGGAAATAAAGGCATCTGCACTGCGGTAAATATCCGGTATTTCCTCTTTTGGCAAAGGTCCGCTCATCGCAATCTTCTCTGACAAACCCCTGTCATTGACATCTTTCTGTATCTTGTCAAAGTCAGGTCCACCACCAACAATCAGAAGACGGATGTTGTCATAGCGTTTCGATGCATGCTCAAAGGCATCCACGACCACATCCACAGACTTTTCTTCGGCAAGTCTGCCTACGGTCACAATGAGGATATCCTCATCAGAAAATCCATATCTGTTGCGGATCTCATGTGTCTTCTCAGCACTGTATTTCGCTGGTGAAAACTCATCGAGCATCAGACCTGTTGGAATGACATCGATGTTGCGGCGGATATGATAGCTTTCAAGCATACTCTTTGTCTTTTCACTTGGGGCGATAACCCTGACGCTGGAATTGCCATAGAGCTTTGACAGCCTGCCGACAAGCTTCTTTGCATATTCATCCACTGTTTTGGAATTGAGAAGATTGACATAGTGCGTGTAATCTTCATAGGTTGTATGATATGTGCTCACAAGCGGAATATCGAGCTGTGAAGCACAGATGTGGGCAAAGATGCCAACCCCAAACTCAGTCTGGGCATGGATGACATCCAGGTTTAAGTCCTTGATTTCCTGCAAAGCCTTGAAGTGAAATGGTGAAGTCATAACATAACCATACAGGAACTTCAATTCAGCACCCTTGAAGCGTAAGATGGTGCCATTGTCTTCCCAATGTGTTGCGACTCCCCCTTCGGAATTTGTTGTGATGACATAGACCTCATGTCCCTGTTTCAACAATTCCGTGCGCAGGATATATGTACTATTTGCTACACCATTGATTTCTGGTGGATATGTATCTGTAAAAAGTCCAATTCTCATGAAAGACCCCCTTTGTCTATTTTACATCATCTGCACTGCTGTTTACAGGTTTCTCATCTCCTGGCATGAGCTGGATGTTATCGTTCAATACAATTGGTCTTGTCTTGCCATAGAGGAAGACAAGACCTCCCATCAATGTCTGGAAGTAATAGGTCATGACCCGCCACAGAATCATGATGGAAGAAACATCAATACGATTAAACAAAGTTGAAAACATCAAGATAAAGGAAGCTTCCGTACCACCGGATGATCCGGGTAACGGGACAAAGGCATTGACCATTGCCACAAAGGAAGAAAGAGCTAGAACATCGAGCATCTTATCAAAAGTGATCGGAATATGCAGGGCAAGAGCACAAAAATACGGAACACTATAATAGATGGTCAGACGAAGAAGGTTGCTGAGACCAATTTTGAGAATCATCTTCTTATGGTTCTTCAGTACAACTACTTCTTTTTCAAACCGGTTCAATTGTTCTTCAATTTTCTTCTTTGTCTTTTCCTTATCCTTGATCAGGTGCAGACGGGCACCGATATTGATACCGGATGTCGAAAGCCAATGGTAGAAGCGCGGAAAACGCACCATTGCCCAAAGAGCAAGAATGACAGCCGTATTGACCATGAAACCAAACAGGACAATGATAAAAAACTGGGAATAATGTGAGAAGTAGTAACCAAACCGCAATATGAGCAGTAAAAGAACAAAAATGCTCATGGTTGTCTGGTAGATGATGAAATCAAGCCATAAAACACCAATGGCATTGGAGACCGGTACACCCTGCCTTGTAAAAATATACAGTTGTGCAAACTGACCGCCGGATGCGGATGGTGTGATGTTGTTAAACAATGAACCGGTATAAGAATTCACAAACCCCTGTGACCACTTGTATTGCGGGCATGCCACATTGCATTCCTTCATCAGTCCCCAGCCATGGATGATCCTGTCACATATCATCAGTCCCACGATGAACAGCAGTATCCATACGTTGGCATTGCGGATCATTTCCACAACCTGATCAAAGTCATTCCGGAGTGTCAGCCAGAGGACAAGCCCTGTCAATGAGACGACAAGGACGATGGTAAATACCGGACTCTTAATGATTTTTTTGATTTTCTCCTTCATGAAAATCATTTCCTTTTCTAAGCAGAAAGCACTGATTCATAGATTTCCTTCAACTGTTTTCCGATTTCATCAATACTGCGCTCAGCAGCAGTCTTGTAACCTTCTTCCACAGTTTCCGGAAGTTTTCCTTCAACGATCCCCTCGAGTAATTGCGCAAATGTTTCGTTATCCTTCCCCTTGTAGCAGTTGACACCATCGATGAGCCACGGCTCAAATGCTCCGATGTCACGTACGACAACAGGACACTTTGCGGCAAGTGCCTCCAATACCACAATGCCTTCTGTTTCTTCATACGATGGAAAGAAGAAGGCATTGGCATCCGCATACGCCCCTTCTATGATCGGTCCCTTGACGTAGCCTGGGAAGATCACATTATCCGGATGGTTCTCTACCGCTTCGGTAATTTCATGTGGTATGACAAGTTTTGAAATGTCACCAAACCAGATGAATTTGTAATCCGGCAGTTTCCTGGCAACTTCCACAAAATCAAGCAATCCCTTGCGCTTGAACAACAATCCTACCCCAATCACAATCTTCTCCCCATCCTTCAAAGAGAAATACTTGCGGAAGGCTTTGATCTTTTCCTGATCCCTCTTGTAGCGGTCAAGATCTATGCCATTGGAAACCGGATAAATCGGTAGTGTAATCCCATAGTTTTCCAGCAGTGATTTGGAATATGGGGTTGGTGTGATAATCGCATCTGCCTTGTTGTACAGATTGATCAGCCATGTCCTGTAGAGTGGTGCAATCTGGTTGGACAGAAAGAAACTGTCACGGAAATCTTCTTCGGTAGAATGGGCATGATAGATGACTTTCTTTCCCTCCGCACGGGCATGGCGGATGATGCTTTCGGAATTTGCACCATATGTATTGATATGCAGGATGTCATAATCATTATCCCATGGATCTGTTGTATATTCTATTCCTTGTGAGGAAAGAGCTCTTTTCTGGTGTTCGAAGGCACGACCAATACCAGATACCTTGATCAGGTTTTCTCCTTCAAAATATAATAATATCTTCATACTATCTCCTGCCCTTATTATACCCCATGATACATATGCATGAAACTATGGAATATTTAAGGATTGATTAAACAGAAATAAAGTAGGCGATTGCCTTTAAAACAACCGCCCCTCCTCAAACCTTGCATGCGCTTCTAACGCACACGGCTTCCCTGTTCGATTTACTCTCCGAACTTTTGTTTAAACTATTATTTGGCTAATGCTATTTTGAAAAACTCACTCTTCTTTGGATCCCAGCGCTTTCTGGTCTTCGCCTTCACTCCCATCAGATATTGGTTTATCGTAAGTTGCGGAGCGATCAATTTGACTATGAGATAATCTCCCGTAACCAGCCCCAGTATCCTTATAAAGAATTCATTTCCATATTTGACGTTATATTTCTTTCCATCAACCACTTTGGCATGTCGCTTTCCGCGGTTGGCAAAATTGACCCGCAGTCTCTGCCGTACATATCCGTCAAGTTCTTTGTATGGCTTTTTCGCCCTCCCATGGAATTTTCTTCCTGTTTTGTTCAGATCATTCTGGACTTTCAGGGCTGCTTTGTATGACACCAGAAAGTAGTTATACTTCCCTCGTATGACTGGGTTAAGCTCAAGTGCCCATTGTTCAAAGGATTTTGACAGGCTTTTTCTGGTGAGCTTCTTTACGTCTGTTTTGAACTTCTTCACCGAGTCATTGGATGGTCCAAACATGTATATCCTGTCTTTCGATTCCTTATCATTTCCAAATTTGTCTTTACGCAGATGGCAGAAAACAAATCCCAGATATTCAAAGTCCTGTTCATTGAAATCAATCACATGCGTCTTCTCTGGTGCCAGTTCCAGTCCAGTTCGTTCAGATATATGTTTGCACATAAGGGACTAAACACCGCTCCCTGTACCGTACCGGCATCCAGAGTGTACTGTTTGCCATCTTCCATATAGCCAGCCTTGAGGCTCTTCCATATGATATCCAGCACCGTTCCATCCGATATGTACTTGTTCAGAACTTTCATGAGGTGTTTGTGAGGAATGTTGTCAAAGCACCCTTTGATATCGAAGTCATAGATATACCAGTATCTGTCCTCGATATTTCTGAGCACTCTTTCTATGGCATCCTGTACACCTCTTCCTGTTCTGAATCCGCAGGAACTGTCGTGAAACACTTCTTTTTCAAAGAATGGCTGTAGTCTGTCTGCCAGTGCCTGCTGAACAATCCTGTCTTGAATGACCGGTATTCCCAGTGGTCGTTTCTTTCCGTTTTTCTTCGGAATGTAAACGCGCTTCACCGGGGAGGGTTTATATGTCTTCTGCTTCAGAGAATCCAGAAGGTTGTTTAAATTTGCACTAAGATTCTTTTCGTAATCCTCTATGCTTATTCCATCAACACCTCCGGCCCCTTTGTTTGCTTTAACATGTTCCCATGCAGTACTCAGCACTTTCATGTTCAGAATCTGGCCATAGACACTGAATAGTTTAAACTTTAACGGTTCGTTCATTGGGCAGCTGTCTCCTTTCTTCTCGCACAACACCGTTCGTGGTTGTTATTGTTGCCAATATCTTTGGAACCATCGTGCTGTGCCTACAACTACTTGAAGTCAGAACAGTCATCTCCCTTCCGTCCGCTATGTTTCCATAGTTTCTTCCGTACTACGAAGATGTCTGACTTCTGTATGTGTATTTGAAGCACTTCGCATTTCGCTTATAGCTTCATACCCGTTATCGCGTACAGATCTCACGGGGTCATCTGCACTCTCTCTTGCAAACATGCAGTAGGCTATCACACCATGCAGTCCCTGTTTCGTTTAGCAGTCCAGAAACAGAATAGAAGTCTTCCCAATTCTTTCGCTTGGTCGACACTGCATAATGCCACGGTGCCTTGATAGATTTACGCCTGCTTGCTCGCCTGCATCCCTTCTCCACACAACCTCACGGTTATGCAGTGGACTTGGCTTACTGCGCGACTGCTCTCGACGCAGGTCTGGTCTTTCACCATGACTAAGTAACTTCTGCTTTCATGTTCTTCATCCAGTTCTACCCTCCTTTGGGTTACTTTGACAACACACTATTTGCGTTGGCTATATGGGTGCGACTGCCCGTCACACAAAAGAGCCATCTATAACGATGGCTTCACTTAGAAATATAATACTTCACTATAGGTATTATGATCTATGATGTCATTCAATAATATTAGCTAAATATACTTAATCACTATCAGCCTTCTGATTATAGTAGATTTGATTTATACAAAACCATAATGAAAATGAAATCACCATTGATGTACTAATGAAGATCTCAGATGTTAATCTATAACACAAATAGATGTTATATTATCCGTTCAAATTCACACACACTTTTTTACTGTCATCCAATATTCAAATCCACCAACGATGAATTTCTAATTATTTCAATCAAACTCATAATACAATCTATAATTTCAAATCATTCCAACAATCAATCATTCCTTGCTCATATTTCCGTTCGCAGGTCAGCCATTCTTTCATACCAGTATAGATTGCAGAATATTCGTATCCCGCTCTGTTTAAATAGCGATGCAATGTAGCACCATATTTCAAGTTTGCATCATACAATACATGATCTGAAGAGATTAATTCCGGAGAAAATTCTTCTGAATATCGGATCCCAATCCTATAAAACTTAGGAAATTCAAATCCATCATCAATCAAATTAGAAATAGAAACACCAAACACTTCTGCTAATCTTTTGATTTCAGCTAAAGGCGGAACGTTTTTCCCTTTTTCCCATTTCTGTACTGTATCTGGAGAAAGAGATAGTTTCTCTGCTAATATTGCTTGTGTCCATTCCCTGTTTTCACGAAGAATGCGTATTTTCTCTGCCAAAGTCATAAGTACCTCCCTTTACACAAAACAAGCGTAACACAAGAAAACTTTCATGTAATCCGATTTAAAATCGGTATATAGTATCACCCTTCTGAATGAATATCTCACTATGCGCTTATTCTATCAAGAATCAGATGTCAAATCATACTGGAGGTTTTGCTTAAACAGAAAAAAGAGCCATCCATAATGGATGACTCTCAATTTGAAACTGTAATCAGAAATTACTGATCGTTAGCCTTCTTGATGAGCTTGCTGTAACGGATCTTGGCATCAGCAAGAGTCTTGTCGAATGCCTTTTCAGCTGCTTCAGCACCTCTCAGCTTAGGGAGGTTGAAGTAACGAGCTTCGTTCATCAGGAAGTCATGGAACTTGGACCAGTCTGGTTCCTTGGAATCGATCTGGAGTGGCTTTTCAAGGCGCGGATCATAACGGTACAGTGTGACATAACCACAATCAACCGCATTCTTCTGAACCTTTGGAGCATTTACGAGACCACCCTTGATACCCTGTTCAGCACATGGGCTGTAAGCGATGATCAGGGAAGGACCGTTGTAAGATTCAGCTTCCTTGAATGCCTTGATGCACTGTGTCTGGTTAGCACCCATGGAAACAGATGCTACATAGCAGTGACCATATTCCATAACAATCTGGCCGAGGTCCTTCTTGGACTGTGCCTTACCACCAGCTGCGAACTTCGCAATGGAAGCAGCCTGGGAGGACTTGGAGGACTGACCACCAGTGTTGGAGTAAACTTCTGTATCGAGAACGAGAACGTTGACATTCAGATCGTTAGCCATGACATGATCAAGTCCGCCGTAGCCAATATCATATGCCCAGCCATCGCCACCGACGATCCATACGGACTTGGAGACGAGGTCTCTCTTCATTTCGAGCAGAACTTTGACATCTTCGTTGGAAGAAGCTTCAACATTCTTGACGAGGGAGTCTACAACAGCACGCTGTGCATCTCT
>CAJKOS010000080.1 GCA_905201565.1 uncultured Erysipelotrichaceae bacterium | reverse complement strand
GCATTCATCTCACCACCTGTAGAGGTGGGAGTATTCTGCTGGGGTTTTAGATAAATATGGGGTGTCAAGTAAAAAAGCTTGACACTCTTTTTCTTGTTGCTATAATGATTGAGGTTTTAAGGAGGAAATAACACATGGCAGTAAAACTTCGTTTGAAGAGAACTGGTGCTAAGAAGGCACCTAGATATCGTATCGTAGCAGCGGATTCCCGTTGCCGTCGTGATGGTCGTGAAATCGAAACAATCGGTTACATCAACCCTACAACAGATCCGGAAACAGTTGTTCTCGATGCTGAAAAGGCTCTTTCCTGGCTGCACAATGGCGCTCAGCCATCTGATACAGTCCGTAACATCCTGTCCAGACAGGGTGTCATGAAGACATTCCACGAGCAGAAGGTTGCCGCTAAGGCAAAGAAGTAAGAGATGACCAATCTTGAACAGGTTCTGTATGACCTTGTCATTCCGATGGTTGAAGAAAAAGACCAGCTGGAAGTACATGAGGTAACAGACAGTGATGCAAGGGAAGTAGTACTTGAGGTCAGAGCTACCAATGAGGACGTCGCACGTCTCATCGGCCGCAAGGGATCTATGGCAAGTGCGCTCCGCCAGGTGATGAGTGTTGCTTCTCACCGGGAAAACAAGAAGGTATCTATCCGCTTCGAGGAAAGGGAAGAAGCATAATCTTTTCTCAACAAGGTCTGCAACAGCAGACTTTTTTTGTATTCTTTGCTATAATCCGGTTCATGGAATACATCAGAATAGGAACGATTATCAATACCCACGGTATCCGTGGTGAAGTCAAAATCAAAAGCTTCTCGGATTTTGACGAAGAGCGCTATGCAGAAAATGCAATGGTCTATATCCGTTTTGAAGGAAACTACCTTCCTTTTACAGTCAAGAGCTACCGTGTGCACAAGGGATTTCCCCTTGTCAGCTTCAAAGAGTGCAAGGATATCAACGATGTTGAGAAATATAAGACGTGTGATGTCTTTGTCAATGAAGAAGACAGACAAGAACTCACCGATGGCAGACATTATGTGGATGATCTCATCGGCATGGTTGTCAAAGATGAAGATGGCAATGTTATCGGTGAAGTAAAGGACATGGAAGATACCCGTGGGGCACAGCGCAACATGCGTGTCACAAGACAGGGACAAAAAGATGCATTGATTCCCTATGTACCTGCCTTTATTAAAGAAGTGGATGATGAAAACAGGGAAATCATCGTCCATGTGATCGAAGGACTGCTATGAGAATTACCGTATTGACACTTTTCCCAGAGATGTTTGAAAGTGTAATTGGCACTTCCATCATCAAACGGGCAATCGATAAAGAACTTGTCACCATTGACTTTGTGCAGATCCGTGACTTTGCATTGGACAGATACCGCCATGTGGACGATAGTCCTTTTGGTGGTGGTGCTGGCATGGTTATGAAATGTCAGCCGGTGCTCGATGCTTTGCTTTCGGTAAAAGAGGATAACTCTCATACGGTCATCCTTTCCGCATCTGGAAAGACATATGATCAGGCAAAGGCACATGAATTTGCTAAACTCGACCATCTCATTCTTCTCTGCGGACATTATGAAGGACTCGACGCAAGGATAACAAACCATGTGGATGAAGAAGTTTCCATCGGTGATTATGTGCTGACCGGTGGTGAGATGGGGGCAATGGTCATCATCGATTCGGTAGTACGCCTGCTCAAAGGGGCGATCCGCGATGATTCAACCATTGAAGAATCGTATGAAAATGGACTGTTGGAATACCCACAATACACCCAGCCTGCTGACTACCATGGAGACAGGGTGCCGGATGTTCTCATATCGGGAAACCATGCAAAGATCAGGGAATGGCGGATTGCCAAAAGCCTCTTGTTAACAAAAGAAAGACGACCAGATCTTTATGAGAAGCACATCTTTAGTGAAGAAGAAAAGAAAGTGCTGAAAAGGCTCAAAGAAGGAAAAATTGATGGTATAGAAAACGAAGCAGATTGATCAGTCTGCTTCGTTTTGTGTGATCTCATCAAAATATCGTTCAAGATACATCTTATGTGCAACCGCAATGACAATGTCATACAGGGTATCGTGAGACATGAATGCAATTTCTTCATCGTTTTTGGAAAAGCGGTGGACACTGCGCATCATATTCTCCGCAAAGGCATCATATGTGTTTTCCGCATCCGCAAAGATATCTTTCCCCTTAAGACAGATGCGGATGTGATCCATGGACAATACCGTCTTTGCCATGGCAATAAAAATCAAAGATGCGAGCTGTTCACGGCTGTATGTCTTGCGCACAGGTGAAGGGATGATCTTGTGTTTGACGTAGTTGGATACCATGGAACCGGTTATCTGCATTTCCGGGAAACCGGAGAGAAAACCATTGATATATTTGACCACCTGATCGAGGTATAGTCCAACATCTGGTATTTCACGCCATGCCGGAAGGGTAAATTCTTCCAGGGCAGTATGTAATCTTTTTTCGTTCATAGCCATATTGTATATGGCACAATGCGTATAGTCAACGATACCCACTAACTCTTGACAGGTTTTTGAAAAACTCATAGTATAATAAGTGGTATCGGTTATTGAAAAACCGATGATAAGATATAGCCAGGAGGCATTTATGACAACAATGAAAATGAATCAGGCAAGAAGTATATTCGAAAAGCGCATGTTCCGTGTCAAAGACCCGATCAGTGCCCTCACCCATCTGTTTGGGGCAATCGGGGCATTGATCGGACTTCCCGTACTGTTATTGCATGGCGTGCGCCTCAATAATCCATTCCCTGCACTTGTATCCTATACCGTATTCATGATGAGCATGATTCTTCTCTATAGTGCAAGTACCGTCTATCATTCGTTCAGTATCAGCTACCGTGTCAACCTTGCCCTCAAGAAAATTGACCACATGATGATCTTTATTCTCATTGCGGGTACCTATACACCGGTTGCGGTAACCGCCGTACCATGGGAAACCGGCAGGGTGATGTTAATTGCTGTATGGTCGATTGCTTTGATCGGCATTATCTTCAAGGCATTCTGGGTTACCTGTCCAAAGTGGGTATCCTCTGTGATCTATGTGGCAATGGGATGGGTATGTGTCTTCTTTATGAAGGACATCGTCGCTGCTCTATCTCCTGCTGCCTTTGCCTGGGTGCTTGCCGGGGGTCTGTTCTATACGGTAGGGGCAGTGATCTATGCCCTGAAACCAAAGATGTTTGAAACAAGGATCAAGGGGTTTGGCAACCATGAACTCTTCCATTGCTTTGTATTGGCAGGAAGTCTATGCCACTTCATCTTTGTCTATCAGTTCCTTACATTACTTGCCTAGCTGATTGTACCTGACTATGTACAGTCAGCTTTTTCTTTTGTGCCATACTGCATGAGGAGGTGCAGTATGAACAAACATGACTTATATGTGGCTGTGATCAAGGTGGCAGATTCACAAGGGCTTTCCAACTATCATACAGAGATTCTCTGTCAGTGCTATAAGGCAAATGTCAGTGAAAGGGAATGTGCAGCACTCATGAAAACAAGTGTGCAGTTAGTCAGGATGCTGTATATGCGCATAGCAATGAAACTGGCATGTGTACAATTGGAAAAGACATCAGCGTCCACTCTTGCATTACACTCATAAAATGCAATAATACTCATAGAGTATTTAGAAATGGAGTTGTATATCATGTTGCGTTTTGTTGACCTGATTGAGAAAAAGGCAGAAGGAGAATGCCTTTCTACAGAAGAAATTAAGGATATGGTATCCGGTTTTACAAATGGTGAAATACCAGATTATCAGATGAGTGCCATGCTGATGGCAATATTGCAAAAGGGGATGACCATGCAGGAAACTGCAGACCTCACCATGGCAATGATGCATTCCGGTGATGTGGTGGATCTTTCCGACCTGCCTGGCATCAAACTCGATAAGCATAGTACAGGTGGTGTCGGTGATACGACAACACTGGTCGTTGCCCCATTGGTTGCTGCATGTGGTGGTACAGTTGCCAAGATGAGTGGCAGGGGACTTGGTCATACCGGTGGCACACTGGATAAGCTGGAAAGTATCCCAGGAACAAGTGTTGAGATTGACATGGAGCGCTTCAAGGAAATCGTCCGTGAAAATGGTGTGGCCGTCATTGGACAGACAGGCAATCTTGTCCCTGCTGACAAGAAGATGTATGCGTTGCGCGATGTGACCGCTACGGTGCGTTCCATTCCGCTGATTGCATCGAGCATTATGTCCAAGAAACTGGCAAGTGGTGCAGATGCAATAGTTCTCGATGTCAAGACAGGCAGCGGTGCTTTCATGCGCACAACAGAAGAAGCCTTTGAACTTGCCAGGACCATGGTGAGGATCGGTACAGCATTGAACCGCAAAGTGACTGCCCTTGTCACTGATATGGATCAGCCATTGGGCAATGCCATCGGTAATGCTTTGGAAGTGGAAGAAGCAGTACAATTGCTCAGTGGAGAGATTGATGAACATGATCCGCTGTTTGAAGTGTGCATGATGCTTGGCAGTGAACTCTTGAAACTTGCAGGTATTGCGGATGATAATGCAGAAGCAGAAACCATGTTAAAGAAAAAGATTAAGGATGGCAGTGGTTTGAAGCGCCTTGCAAAGATGATTGAGCTGCAGGGTGGTGATCCTTCCTATATCAATGTGGAAGGGATGAAGAAACTCACAAAGACAAAGAAGACCATTGACTTTACAAGTAAGGAAGATGGCTATGTATACAGTCTGCAGGCAGAAAAGATCGGTACGGCTGCCCAGATGCTTGGGGCTGGAAGAGCCACCAAAGAAGATATCATCGATCCTTCTGTCGGTATTGTCATGAAGGTGAGAAGAGGTGCATATCTCAAGAAAGGTGATGTTCTTGCGACACTCTATGTCAATGCGGAAACACATTTTGAAGATGCATTGCAATTGCTTGATGAAGCTATTGTGATCAAGTCTGAAAAACCTGAAGAAAGACCGATGGTATTTGGTGTGGTGAGTGAAAAGGATCTATGAATATCAGAGAAGCAGAAGAAATCCTAGGCATTAACCGTTCAACGATTGAATACTATGCAAAATGCGGGCTGATCAAAGAACAGGGTAACAGGTTTCAAAACCTCGATGAATCAGTAGTGAATTCCCTCAAAAAGATTCTCATCCTGCGCAGGATGGGTATATCCATCCGTGACCTTCAGCAATTATCCAAAGGTTCCATAAAGCTGGATGAAGTTCTATCGAAAACAAAACAAAAGGCAGAGAAGGAAAATGAGGCACATGTGCTTGCCTTGTCACTTCTTGAAAAGGCAAAGGATGAAAAGGACTATGACAGCTTCAGTACAGATGCATATTGGCAGGCTGTGCATGAAGCAGGACCATTCTTTGAAGATACGCATGATATTTACACTACGGTAAGCAGTAAGAAGAAGACAAGGAAGGACTGGATCCTTCCCCTTGTCATCATCCTTTCGGTAGTGATTGTACTTGCCATTTCCATTCCGACCGGATGGATGTTGTATCGTTCGTATTCCTATCGGACATTTGTGACAAACTTTTCTTCCAGTCTTGCGGACGCAAAGTTCAAAGGTTCTCTTGCCGTACAGCACAAGACATATGTCAAACGGACATCTGGTGACGATGTGACGATTCTGTATAACATGGTGCTGGATGCTGGTAATGGCAGTCCGGTATCCGAAATGCCGGAAGAGGATGACGTGATTCTTATTTCCTTTGGCGAGGGCAGTGCTGTTATCTTTGCGCCAGATGAAGATACAGATGGTACAATTGTCCGCTATATCAAAAAAGATGGTGGGGATTTTATATATTCCACTGAAGAGATGAAATGGAATGATGTGCTGGGGCTCTTATTCCCGGCAGAATTACAAGATGACTGAAAGAGAAAACCGGAATGATTCAATTCCGGTTTTATTCAATATTCCTCAGTTTTCTGGCAATTTCCCTTGCTTCAGGTTCATCGAGCCACTGTATGCCGTGTTCAGCATCACGTTTCATGATGATGGCAACTCCATGTGCTCCCGGATCTCTGTAACTCAATACGGCAATCTGATCATCATACCGAGGGGAAGGTAATTCTGCAGCGTTGTAGATGATTCTGTATTGTTTGCCAAGGGTTGGCATAGATAATTCAACGAGTTCTCTTCTTCCGTTGTATGGGTCTTCCAGCTGTTCGCGGATGACTTTGTTGGATTCATAGAAAACCGTATCCATGACATGATCAGATGTATGTGCCACATCGACTTTTGTCTTTGCGGCATCCATATAATAGGTGCGCATAACAAGATGTCCCTTGATGATATATGGGGCATTTGCGCCATATAGTGCAACGGTGTACACAAGGTGATGTCTGTATACAAATGGATAATACAGTTTCTGTTCAGCCATAGTTCGTTTCTCCCTGGTGACAATCATATAATCAAACAGGAAAATCCGCAAGGAGGTAACGATAGAGGTAGGAGGGAAGAAATTTATATGCAATCAACTTAAAAATATAAAGTACTAGTTGAAATTGATTGATGTGTATGATAAATTGTAGACAGATAAAGAATGTGACGGTGATAATCATGAAAACGATGAATCCCACAAGGTATAAGAATGGTGACATTTTTCATTAATGTATGCTTGTTAGTATGTTTCTGAAACACTGATTGTGTGTTCACACTAAAAAATGTCGGATATTTAGACAGCATACATATGTGGTGAACCTAGCATCACTTACTTATGAAAAATGATGATAAGTGTATGTTAGATATACATCATTATGTGGTCTATAGTCTACAGATCATTCTGTATTGAGATTTATGATTAGCAAGAAAAATTTCATAAATAAGGGAGAATAATATGAAAAATGTGCAAAAAATAATAGCTTTAATTGTATCTGCTGCTTTTTCTTGTAATATACTACCTGTTTCGGCAGATTTTTACGATTCTGAATTTAAAATGTTTTTTGAAGAAGCAATTAAAGAAGAATCTTTCTATGCAATTGACGATATGGGGAAAGATATTACTAATTCAGTCGTATGTCTATATCAACAAGAGGGAGTTGAATCTGTCCATGCTTACTTTATAAATTGTGGCGGGTCAATTGGCTATACTTCAGAAGTATCTCATTTTAGTTCTAGAGCTTTAGAAGAATCAGTAACTGTATCTAATACTCAATATACAGCATCTAATGAGATTAATGGGTATCTTGGGGCAAGAGAATGGAGAACCAGATTGACAGGAACATATTACATTGATTCAAGAACAGGACTGATTACAAGGGCAGTTCAACCGTCCTTATATCTTGAATCTCATAGCTTCGGATGGGATTTTCCTCCTTATTTTGGAAATGTAAGCACTAATGCATTTGTGACAAATCAGTCTTATGCAACGTTTCAAGCAAGTTATACAATGATGGTAGGAGTTAATAATGAAGAATTTCTTGTTCAAGGGATTACCTCATTGAACTATGGCAGACATACTCATACATTTACTGTTAGTTGACATTGAGAAATTGAGATCATTCATATAATGCGGTTAAAAAGAGGTGTAATATGAAGAAGATTATTAATAAGAAGAATATTCCGGATATATGTATATTATCAGTTTGGTTCATCATGTATACTGTCTATGCAATTATTTCTCTCCAACATTGGTCTGATGCTGCTGTATTTTCTAATATGGCTGACCAGACGTCTGTTCAGGCAGAAATTGAACAGCATATAGAACGAGGTTCTTTTCTGATGACGTATATCAAATTGATGTGGTACTACATCCTGTTCTCTTTGTTTTTGTTAATTGTCAGAAAAAAGCTTATAGCATTGCTTGTGTTTTTTGCCACAGGTATTGTAATTCCGTTTGTTGCTGGTTTATTCAATACAACTATTGTTTTGAATCTATATGAACCGATGATGATGCTATATTTGAAGCCCATCTCCACCATTGTTGTTGTGCTATTGGCAGTTGTAATACGAATTCTTTTCCAGAA
>CAJKOS010000079.1 GCA_905201565.1 uncultured Erysipelotrichaceae bacterium | reverse complement strand
TAATAGAAAAAGCTTCCTGGAAGCTCCGACTTCTATAAGTCGGAGTAGTTCACGATAAAGGTGAGGGGACAAAGGTGGACTATCAAAAAGCCCGTTATTGGTACCGGAAGGCAGCAGATCAGGGAGATGCTGCAGCAATGCATAACCTTGCTATTTTGTTATTGAATGGTGATGGTGGAGAAAGAAATCAAGAGGAAAGTGAAAGGCTGTTTCGCTATGCAGCGTCCAAGGGCAACAGACATTCTCAGGAAGTCCTGGATAAGTATTTCTGATCAGTTGGCTGATGGTGTATCATTTCCAATGGTTGAATCATTTGTGTTTTTCATGTAAAATACTTTGAAGAAGGAGGCTTGGAACATGCCAGTTACAGTTAACAAGGATCTTTGCATCGGCTGTGGTGCATGCACAGGTGCCTGCCCGGTTTCCGCTCTGTCTCTTGACGGCGACGGAAAGTCCGAGTGCGATGAAAACACATGCATCGATTGCGGCACATGCATCGGCACATGCCCTGTATCCGCTATTTCTCAGAAATAAGAAATAACAGGAAGTCGATTGAAGGAAAGGCCAGCCTCATGCTGGTTTTTCTTTTCCTTGTTGGTATAATAGTAACCCGGAGTTATATCTATGGAAAAAAACACAAATATGATGCCTGATCAGAAACAGGCAGCGCGTCGTACGCGCACAATGGCAGAAGTCAGACACGATCTGTTCACCCTGCCAGAAGAAGCAGAACATTTTGGTGAAGGGAAGAAATATCTCATCCGTACATATGGCTGTCAGGCAAATGTGCGCGATGGTGAAACCCTTGCCGGTATATTGGAGAAAATGGGCTATACACATTGTGATAAGCCTGAGGATGCGGACATCCTGATCTTTAATACATGTGCTATCAGAAGGGCAGCCGAGGAACATGTCCTTGGTGAAATTGGTGCTTTGAAGAACCTCAAGAAAGATCATCCGGAAAAGATTTTCTGTCTCTGTGGATGTATGGCACAGGAAGAAGCCGTGGTGGATGAAGTGCTTTCCAAGTACCGTCAGATTGATATTATCTTCGGTACACATAACCTCTACAGGCTGCCACAGCTGCTTTTGTCCTATGCAAATGAGCACAAGACTACCGTAGAAGTGTATTCTACAGAAGGGGAAATCATTGAAGACCTTCCGGTCAAAAGAAATGATCCCTATAAGGCATATGTCGATATCATGTATGGCTGCAACAAGTTCTGTACATACTGCATCGTGCCATATACCCGTGGCAAGGAACGTTCAAGACGTGTCAGCGACATTGTTGCGGAAGTAGAAGCTTTGAAAAAGAGCGGTCATAAGGAAGTCATCCTGCTTGGTCAAAATGTCAATGCCTATGGCAAGGATCTCGGTATGGAAGATGGATTTACTTCACTTTTGGAGAAGGTGGCAGAAACAGGTATTGAACGCATCCGTTTCTACACAAGCCATCCGCGTGACTACAGCAGAACAACCATTCTTGCGATGAAGAAATATCAAAACATCATGAAGTCACTGCATCTGCCGGTGCAGTCTGGCAGTGATGAGGTATTGCGCAGAATGGCAAGAGGGTACACAGCAGAATCTTATAAAGCATTATATGATGATATGAAGCGAGAAATGCCAGAGATCACCTTTACAACAGACATCATTGTCGGCTTCCCGGATGAAACAGAAGAAGACTTCCAGAAGACACTGGATCTGGTGGATTATTGTCAGTTTGACTCTGCCTTTACCTTTGTTTTCAGCCCCCGCAGTGGTACACCTGCCGCAAAGATGGAAGACCATGTCTCTCAGGAAGAGAAGAAAGAGCGTCTGCACCGTCTCAATGAAAGGGTTGCCTATTGGGGACATGCCAATAATGAGAAATACCTTGGCAGAACATTGAAGGTATTGTGCGAAGGACCAAGTAAAAAGAACCCTGAAAGATATACTGGATATAGTGAAGAGAACAAACTTGTGAACTTCAAAGGACCTGAGGGTCTTGAAGGAAAGATTGTGGATGTGAAGATCACAGCCATCCATAGTTTCTCACTTGATGGAGAAACAATTTAAAAGTTTGACATCATCGCGTATAATAAGTACAGAATCAATTTTAATATTCGGAGGATAATATGGCAAAAGTACGTATCTTTGCTCTTGGTGGTCTCGATGAAGACGGCAAGAACATGTATGTTGTGGAAAATGGGAATGATATTTTTGTGATGGAATGCGGACTGAAGTATCCGGAAGGAGAACAGTATGGCGTTCAGATGATTATTCCTGATTTTACATGGCTCAAGGAAAATGAAAAAAGAATCAAGGGTGTCTTCATCACCCATGGTCATGATGATGTGATGGCAGCTCTGCCAAACCTGTTGAAGGAAATGCCAAAGCTGCCTGTGTATATGGCACCATTAACAGCTTTGTTATTTGAAAGACGGGCTAAGAAGTATGGACTCAGGGACCTCAACATTCACCGTGTCCGCCGCAATTCCCGTTTCAAGATCGGTAATACAGAAATCTGGACATTTGGTACAACACAGTCTATAGCAGATGGTTTTGCGGTCGCTATCCGCACCGCTGATGGCTTTGTTGTCTACAGCAGTGAGTTCATTGTTGACTATGACACAAAGGAAGATGCATTCAACTTTGATGTGACAAATGTAACAGATCTTGCCAGTGCTGGTGTGCTTGCACTGATGTGTGAATCTGTCGGTTCTACCCGGGCTGGTCATTCTGCACCAAATCACCGCATTACCGGTGCGATTGAACAATATTTTGATGATAGCAAAGGCAGAATGTTCATCACTTTGTTTAACCAGAACATTTACCGTGTTATTGAAGTGATTGAACTTGCCAACAAATATAACCGCCGTGTCATGATCTATGATGAAGAGCTCAGGGCAACGATGCAGGATATGGCAAAGCTTGGCTATTACCGCATTCCGGCAGGTCTTGAAGTGCCGGCAAGTTCCTTCTCTAATGATCTCGACAATGTCATCGTATTGATTGCTGGTACTGGTAACAGCATCTTCAAGAAGGTACACCGCATTGCAACAAAGGAAGATGATACGATTGAATTCCGCAATACGGATACCGTCATCATCGCTTCTCCTGCCGTACCAGGTACGGAAAGAGAAGAGGCAGCGATGGAAGATGATCTTTATCGTGAGGCAGGACGTGTTATTGCGGTGGACTCCAAGCGTGCATTCAGTATGCATGCTTCTATGGAAGACCTCAAGATGATGGTCTATCTCATGAAGCCAACGTACTATATGCCTGTCAAAGGTGAATACAGACAATTGATTGCTAATGCAAATATTGCCCTTGATATGGGATATAAGGCGGATAAGATTGTCGTTCTCGACAATGGACAGATTGCTACATTCAATGATGGAAAGCTTGAAAAGCAGTTTGACCGCATCAATGCGGAAGATGTGCTCGTAGATGGAACCGATTCCCTTGATGCAAGCGGTATGGTTCTCAAAGATCGTGAGACGCTTTCCACAGATGGTGCTATTATTGTCGGTGTTGTCGTCAACCATGCGACAAAGGAAATTATCGGTGGTCCTGATACACAGAGCCGTGGTGTAATCTATCTCAAAGATGCGGACTATATCGTACAGGAAATCGGTAATATCATGGAAAAGACGATCAATGATGCAGTGAAGGAAAAGCGGTATGACAACATGACATGCCGTGCTGAGGCAAGGGAAAAGATCTCCCGGTATGTCATGCGTGAAACCGGTAAGAGACCGATGATTCTTCCTGCGATTGTTGAAATCAATACAAAGGGGTAAAACGTGACGCAGAAGAAGAGAAAGACTACAAGAAAATCAAAAGCAAGACAGATGGAAGAGAGGCGCAATGAGCTGAAAAAGTGGATCACGATTGTGATTCTGCTCTCTCTCTTAGCCATCGGTATGTTAAGAGCTGGTACGGTAGGCAGCATGATCTACAATGTCCTGCACTACCTGCTCGGTGATCATTTCTACATCGTATTCCTGATTTCTATTCTCTGGTTTCTCATTTCCATTGCCGGGGCGAAACAGGATGCGGATGATGAAAGAAATCCAGTGCCCATGATCCTTTTTGTGATGGACTTTCTTCTGCTTGAAGGATATGCAATGGCCGGCAATCAAGCCGGCTTTTCCGTGATGGATTTCCTGTTTCAGGAACCTGCCAGGTTCTTTGTGGGAAATGTCACATTGAGTACCGGTGGCGGATTATTTGGCAATGGTCTTTATGCCATCGTTTCTACACTGTTTGGCAATGAGGGTACACTCATTGTCATGATTGCCATCGTCATCATTTCTACTGTGCTGCTAGGCATGATGGATGTGTATAAGAATGCTTTCTCCTATGTCATCGCCTTCTTCAAAACGCCAGAGCGAGAAGAACCTGCGGAAGAAGAGGAAGAGAAGGAGAAGCCAAATCTCTGGAAGATGATTCATGATCACCATGAAAAGAAAGCAAACTTCATCAATGCGGATGAAAGTGTGGAAGAGCAGTCTTTGAAGGAAGTGCAGAAGAAACTTGATAAGGGTGAAGAAGTCGTTGTCCGCTTCAAGCCAAAGGATACCCATGGTTCAGCAAACAGCAGAATTGATATCCGTGCGGATGAAGCAAAGGAAGAGACGAGAAAACTCCGCCTCCTGCAGGATAGCGAAGATCTTGAACGCACATTGAAGATGCAGAAACCACTCAGTGCTTCCAACAATATCTTCATCAATGTCAATGATCTTGAAGATAATGTTGTACAGCCTGCAGATGAGGAAATGGTCATGCATTCTCCTTATGTTGAGGAAGAAGAGGATGAGTTCATCCTGCCTTCCATCGATCAGGAACCAGTCATAGAAGAGGAAGAAATCGAAGTTGAACCGGAAGAGGTTGAAGAAGCTGTAGAGGAACAGAAAGAGGAAGAGGAGAAGAAACGGCATGTTGTCGATTTCAAGAAGTACCGCCTTCCGAAGATGGAAAAGATACTCGATCCTGTTCCGCAGCAGAGTTCCAATTCAGAAAATGCGAGAAATGCCCGGGTGAGGGGTAAGCAGCTCATTGATCTTCTCGAACAATTTGATATCCACGCCCATCTTGCGGATGTGCATATCGGTCCTTCTGTTACCCAGTTTGAAGTGCAGACTGAGGCAACTGTCAAAGTGTCGAAAATCCTTGGTCTTACCGATAATCTCAAAATGTCACTTGAGGCAAAGGATATCCGTATTGAAGCACCAATTCCAGGCCGTAATGCAGTAGGTATTGAAATACCAAATGAAAAAGCAACACCGGTCAAGATGAGGGAGCTTGTCAATACGATCAGTGAGAAGGATAAGAATGAACCACTTCTCTTTATGCTTGGCAAGGACCTGCTTGGTCGTACCATCACATGTCGCATCGATAAGATGCCGCATCTGCTCATTGCCGGTGCAACAGGTTCTGGTAAGTCTGTCTGTATGAATTCCATCATCACTTCATTGTTGCTAAGGACAAAACCGGATGAGGTGAAGATGTTATTGATTGACCCTAAGAAGGTGGAATTTACACCATATCGTGCTATTCCACATTTGATTGGTCCTGTGATCAATGATGCTGCTGAAGCAAACAATGCTTTGAAGGTGATTGTTCGCATCATGGATGAGCGCTACAACATCTTTGCAGCAAATGGAGTCAGGAATATTGCCGGCTACCATGCACTTCTTGCAAAAAAACCGGTAGAAGAGCGCAAGCGGATGGACAAGATGCCTTACATTGTTGTCATCATCGATGAGCTTGCGGATCTGATGCTTGTGGCAGGAAAGGAAGTAGAAGCTTCCATACAGCGTATTACACAGCTGGCAAGAGCTGCCGGTATTCATCTGATAGTCGCAACACAGCGTCCATCTACGGATGTTATTACCGGTATTATCAAAGCCAATATCCCAAGCCGTATTGCCTTCAGTGTTTCCAGTGGTATTGACTCAAGGACAATCCTTGACCATGTCGGTGCAGAAAGGCTGTTAGGTAATGGTGATATGCTCTATATGCCGATTGGTCAGAATTCTCCAACCCGTATCCAGGGTGTCTTTGTCACAGATGACGAAGTCGAAAGGATTGCGTCTGCCTGTGCAGAGCAGGGTGGACCACTCTATGATGATTCGTTCATCATGCTGGAAGGTATCAATAACAATGAAGGTGGAGGTCTTGAAGTATCAGATGATCCTCTGTTTCAGGAAATCAAGGACTATGTCATTGATGCCCAGAAAGCTTCTACATCATTATTGCAGAGAAGGTTTGGCATTGGGTACAACAGAGCAGCCCGCATGATCGATGAACTGGAGAGGTCCGGTATCATTGGACCAGCACAGGGTTCCAAGCCCCGTGAAGTCTATGTCAAAAAGGACAGGGAGTGAAAGCGTCATCATCTGATGATGCTTTTTTCATGCTATACTAATAAAAAGAAACAGGGAAAGAGTATATAGTATGGAATACGATTACGAGAAACAGGAGAAACAGGAACAGGATGATGAACATCTTCTCGATGATGCAGAAGCGCGAAAGATGCATCGTGAACTGGACAGATTGATCAGCAGCAGGAAACAGGAAAAACGTTCAAATGCCGGCAGAAAAGCAGGTATTGTCATTGCCATTGGTGCTCTTGCCGTAGTGGCGATTTCCCTCATCGGTTTTACTGTGATGGATGATAGTGGCTATGAGTATGTTGACGATGATTCGATTTATGAAACTATAGAAGGACATCGTGAGATTCCTTTTGAACAGGCGATGAGCTTTACATTAGATGGTCAGGAATTGCGATTGCCTGTCAGCCTGCAGACATTTCTCGATATGGGTTGGGAAATAGAAGAAGATGAGTACAGTCATCTTCCGGATGTTATCCATGAAGACGATTATATTACCGTAGACCTCAGCAAAGATAATCTTGATCTGTATAGTGTAAGACTCGATGTGCCAGCAGGTGAAGAGTCCTGTCGGGGAGAATATGCTGAGATCACCCATATTACTTTCCTTTCTTCAGAAGATATTGATTTTGAAGACTGTTTTGGCATAAATACAGATATGGATCCTGATGACATAGAAGACATACTGGAGGATGAAGGTGTCACATATGATAAATATGAATCAGACTATTCTGAATCCTATACAGTCTACTTTGATGCTGGAGATGAATCTGGTTCACTGGATTATTATTGTTATGATGATGAAGTGGATACTGTTTCTTTGAGTTATTACAACTATGACTGATGATCATTTTGATTTCCATTTGTCATAAGTTAGTGTAAACTAATTGTGCAGGAGGATAAATGATGAATTTCTCAACAATGATTGTACTTGCGGTTGTAGTTGCACTATGTGCATGCGCAATTCTCTCCATCAGAAAGCATGGGCTGGATGATTGTGGTGGTAACTGCTCATCCTGCGGTCATTCCTGTGTCAAAAATATCCAGAAGGGCATAGCACAGGCAAGACGTGAACTCGAAGAAGAAAAAACATTTAAATCTGTCTGAATTTGCATAACAGTCCCAATAACTGCACGTACTGAGCTACAGTATGTGCAGTTTTTCCCATTTTGGCACAATATGCACTTTTGATTCGTTTCTTCAACTGGTTTTAAATATGAGGCATACAAGGAGGAAATGTTTATGTTAACCAATTGTGTGCTCGTCGGTACAGTCAAGGAAACCCCCGTGGTAGAAACATCCAGCAAGGGGAATACGTATGCACATCTTGTCATGGAGTGTGAGAAGCCTTATGCAGGTGCAGATGGTGTAATTGCCAGGGATCAGTTCCACATTACACTATGGAGGGGCATGGCAGAGGAGTGTGCAGCCGCATGTCGGGTAGGCAGTGTCATTGCCATTAAAGGCAGACTGGAAGCACATGCGTATGAGAAGGATGAAAGAACGATCTGGATTACAGATATCATTGCTGAGAAATTCCGGCTGATTACACGTTAGTCAGCGTTGCAATCTCCCTTGGAAGTCCTGTGTACAACAGGACTTTCTGTTTTTTAACACATAATAAAGCAAGAAATCCCCCACCTCTACAGGTGGTGGGATGAATT
>CAJKOS010000078.1 GCA_905201565.1 uncultured Erysipelotrichaceae bacterium | reverse complement strand
ATCTATAACCTTGACATGGATGGGCAGCTGCTTACTGATATTGAAGTAGATAACGCTTCTGGTCTCACTGATTTCTTCAGTGAACTTGTTCCGGAAGACAAGTGCTTCTATCCTACAGGTGCTCACTCTGCTGGTGTCATCGTTTACAGAAACGATGTCTGGAGTGAAGAAGATGCGCCAAAGAGCTATGAAGATCTCACAGATGAGAAGTATGCGGATGCCATTGCCATGGCAGACCCGGGTGTAGCTGCACCGGCTTATCCGCTGGCAGCATACTTCATGGATTCCATGGGTATGGAAGGCGGTGAAGAGTACTTCACAACATTGTTCGAAAACGGACTCAAGGTTTATCCAAAGAACCCACAGGTAGTTGAAGCACTCGGCAGTGGTGAAGTTTCCATCGCTATGCTGCAGGAATCCAATGCATATTCCATGATTGCGGAAGGTGAACCGATCACTATCGTATGGCCAGAAGATGGTGCAGCAGCTTCTACAAGAGTTGCGGCTATCTGCTCTGAAACAGACCAGCCTGATATTGCCAAGGCATTCATTAACTTCCTTCTTGACCCAGAAGTGCAGCAGGCACTTGTGGATGCTGGAGATGAAGGTTTCTTCACACCATCTGTTGATGGCGTCACAACAAAAGAAGAACGTGAAGCTGATCCAAAGCTCGCAGTTGCGGATGTCGAATTCGGTGCTGAGAACGAAGCAGACATCAAGGCATGGTTCGCAGACTACTCTGCTCAGTAATGTATTCAGTAATGTATGAAGAACAGAGATAACCGTATCAGTTCCGGTGTCTTTGCGATTCTGTTTATTCTGGTACTGCTGCCTTTGGTGGCAGTACTTTTTCAGATCGTATGTCCGGGACTGGAACTGGAAGAATTCGATATAGCCAACTTGTCTATTCTTGGCGATGTCTTCACAAGACCTCTCTGGCGGAAGGCTTTCCTGAATTCATTATCCCTTGCGGCAGGTACAACCTGTATGAGTCTGCTTGTTGCAGCAATTCTTGCCTGGGTGAGAACACAATACCAGTTTCCTGGCGCAAAGCTGATTGACCTTGCAGCATGGGTATTGATGATTATTCCAAGTTTCATCCTTGCTCAGGGCTGGGTGTATTTCTCTGCTGGTAACGGTATTGCCAGTGCATGGCTCAACATCCCATGGATGAGTGACTTTGTGTTCAGTTTCCCAGGGCTTGTGACAGTCATGACATTGTGCAAGTGGCCGATGGCATACATTACCATCCGTACAGCTCTGGAATGGGAACCGATCCGTCTCATGCATGCGGCACGTATGAATGGTGCTTCTTCTTTCAAGGTGTGGAAAGATGTGCAGTTACCGCTCATGTTACCGGCATTATGCTCAGCCGCAATGCTTGTGTTCATGGATACGGTAGGTGACTATGGTCTTTCTTCGACCATCACTGCTGTCTATTCCTTCCCGACATTGCCTTATACGATTTATTCGGCTATCTGCACATCCCCGGCAAGATTTGATATGGCAGGTGTCTTGTCACTTTGCCTGATGGTATTGATTGTGCTTGCCATGTTTGTGCAGTACAAGGCAATGGGTTCAAGGAAGTATGACTTCCTCGATAATGGTACACAACAGGCTTCTCCAAAAAAGATCACAGGTATCAAAAAGGTTCTGGTGACTGGTTTCGGCTGGATCTATTGCCTTGTGGCACTCGGTGTTCCGATTGGTTCAAGCCTTATCATGTCCTTCTCTAGCGGTATCAGTATTTCCAAGTTCTCGTTTACTCTCGATAACTACAAGAATGTATTCGCTGCGGATAGTACATTGTTAACGGGTATTGGTCATTCCCTGGGTCTGGCGGTCATTGCGGCGGTGATTGGTCTTGTCATTGCATTCTGTACAGCCTATGTATTGACCTATTCGCGTTCACCACTCAAGAAGGCAATTGATATGACAACCCTGATTGCCATGGCAGTGCCTGGTGTTGTCCTTGGTGTTGGCTATATCTTTGTCTGGAATCAGAAGTGGCTTGTACCGCTTGGATTACATCTGTATGGAACACCAGCCATCCTTGTGTTTGCGGTAGTAGCGGCGGCGATACCACTGATCAACCGCATTCTTGTGGCAGGTATGGCGAAGATTCCGGAATCGATGATGACAGCTGCTGAAATGCAGGGGGCTGGCTTCTTTACGAAGATCCGCACCATCCTTCTGCCGCTGTTGCACAACAGTTCTGTTTCTGCCGTGCTTTCTGCATTTGGCGGAAGTATCTTCAATCTTGCGATTACTACAATTCTCTATCCGCCGAACTGGGAAACACTTCCGGTCTGGATTTCCGATTCGTACAATGACCTGCAATTCGGTGATGCGGCGGCAGCTACGATTGTCAGTGGTATATGCATCATCACGATCATGTTTGTGTTGCAGTGGCTGCTGAACATCAATCAGAAAAAGAAGGGAGAAGTGAAGCTGTATGGAAACAATACTGAAGCTTGAAAATATTCATAAAAGTTATGGGAAGAAGGAAGTGCTCAAGGGTGTATCCCTCGATGTAGAAAAGGGAGAGATCATCTCGGTGCTTGGACCTTCTGGTTGCGGTAAGAGTACAATGCTCAATATTATTGCCGGGATTCTTGGCATTGATGATGGACAGGTCATCCTCAATGGAACACCTGTCACGACGTCAAAGAAGATGACGCCAATTGAGAAAAGAGATCTCAATATGGTATTCCAGGATTTTGCGCTCTGGCCTCATATGAGTGCAAAGGAGAATGTTCTCTACGGTCTCAGATTGAAGAAGACCGATGAAAAGACTTGTGAAGAAAAGCTTTCCAAAATGGTGTCTTTACTCCATCTGGAAGGTTTGATGGATCAGTATCCATCCGAGCTTTCCGGTGGTCAGCAGCAGCGTGTTGCGATTGCCCGTGCATTGATCATGTCTCCTGCTATCATCCTTCTTGATGAACCGCTCTGTAACCTCGATGTACAGCTGCGCATTGAGATGAGAACCGAAATGGCACAGATCTTCCGTGAACTCCATACAACGGTATTCCATGTTACCCATGACCCATCTGAGGCATTTGCCATGGCAGACAGAATTGTTGTCATGAACAATGGTCTCATCGACCAGATTGCTACACCGGTGGAGTGTTATGAAAGACCTGCTTCTGCTGTTGTAGCAGGACTGCTTGGGGCTGGCAACCACATGAAAGCAACCCTCGATAACAAAGAAGGTGACTATGGTCAGTTTACAAAGGGCAGCGTGAAGTTCAAAGCATTGCATTTCAGCGGTGACAGCACTTGTGATCTGTACTTCAGACCAGAAGATTGTGTCTATACAAAAGAAAAGCAGGACAATGCCATTCCGGTAGAAGTGGTTATGCCTACATTTGAAGGTGGCACATATCGTGTCATTGCCCGCACAGAAGATGGTGAAGAAGTGACTTTCCTGCATAAAGATAATCTCACACGTGGAGAAAATGGTTGGCTGACCTTCCAGTGTGATAAACTGTATGCATATGAACAATCTCAAAATTAAAGGTGGATATGGTGAACATGGCAGAAGCTGTTTCATGGTGGAATACAAACCATCCCGCTATGTGATGGTGGATTGTGGGATTCTCGATACAGATCCTCATCCAGAACCGCATATTTCCCATGAAGAAGCTGAAGCGACAGATTATCTGTTTCTCACACATGCCCATAAGGATCATACCGGGGCATTGGACTATCTTTTAAACAAGGGTTTCCATGGAGAACTCATCGCAACCGAAGATACATTCCGTTTCTGCAGGATTACCTATGAGAACCGGACAGCTCTTCCATATGTGTATCCAGGTACATTGGAACGCGATGGAATAGAAGTTATCTATGGAAGAAGTGGACATTGTCCGGGTTCTCTCTGGTATCAGATCAAAACAGAGGATAAGACGTTCTTCTTTTCGGGTGATTACCAGGCAAACTCCCTTGTCTATGCGACAGATGTACCGCATGGCATGAAAGCGGATGTTGCCCTGGTGGACATGGCACATGATACATGTGAGGAAGATGCATCGACTCTCAGGGATAAACTTGTGTCAATGATCGAAAAGTACAGGGAAGAGAAGCGTAAGGTTATCCTGCCGGTACAGACATTTGGCAGGGGTAATGAAATCCTGTATTTGTTGAAGGAGAGATTTCCTGATTCCCGTATTGCCTTGGATGAACGCTTTGTCAATGCGGAAGAGATGATGCTTGAAAATACCGCATGGATGCAGGAAGAGACAAAGCTCGCCTTCCTTGAGGCATATGAAGTTGCCATGCGCACACCAACAGAAGAAGCAGAGATTATCCTGATTGCGGATACCCATCTCATGCGGGAAGATAACCGCACATTTGTCAAGGAGATGCTTGCAAAAGAAGCTGTTGTCATATTGACAGGCAGACGCAAGAAGGGTTCGTTCTGCGTACAGCTGTTAGATGAAGGAAAGGCCGTACATACACCATTCCCACATCATTCCAGCCGCCTTGATGCAAAGGTACTTGTAGAAAACAACCAGTTTGACATCGTCCTCCCATTTCATACCGATGTCAAAGAAATCTGGTATTAAGGGCGAAAGCCCTTTTTTCTGTATCTGGGTAAGTCATATAATACTTAAGAAGAGAATTGAGATGGAGAAAGACATGAAGATTGATTTACAGGATTTCAGCTGGACAAGAGTTCCAGCCTCTTATGAAGTGAAAGACGATAGTGTATCTGTTGTCACAAAACCACATACCGATTTATGGCAGAGGACGTACTATCATTTCCGCAATGACAATGCGCCGGTATTTCAGATGAAGACAAGTGAAAAGTACTTTTCCTTTGTGGTAAAGACTGATTTCAAAGAAAGCCATCATCGTTTTGATCAGTGTGGGGTAGTGGTATACCTCGATAGTGAAAACTGGATCAAAGGTTCTATAGAATATGAAAATGAGACATTTGCCCACCTTGGCAGTGTGGTGACAAATGGTGGTTATTCCGACTGGGCAACGGTAGAAATCCAACCGGAAGTAAAGGAGATGTGGTACAGGCTGAGCCGCAGGGAAGCTGATTTCTGTATTGAAAATTCCACAGATGGCATTACCTTCCATCAGATGCGCATTGCCCATCTTGCCAAAGCAACGGATGAAATCAGTTTTGGCATCTATGCCTGCAGTCCCGAGGATTCATCCTTCAAGGCAGTCTTTACCAATTTTGCGTTGTTTCCATGTATGTGGAAGGCACATGATGGACAACAGCCTGATGAACAGTGACCTGAGGATTTCTCGGGTTTTTAGTATAATGGTCATAAGGAGATTCTGTTATGGCAGTGATTGGCATTGACCTTGGCACAACAAACAGCCTTTGTGCCGTCTATCATCATAATCAGGCTGAAATCATTCCCAATGTCTTTGGTGAATATCTGACACCGAGCTGTGTCTATATCAAAGATGACAAGTTCATCGTCGGTAAGATTGCCAGGGAGAAAAGTGTATTGGAACCAGAGAATTGTGCTTCCTTGTTCAAAAGGACAATGGGTACAGACAAGAAATATGTTCTGGATGGAAAGTCATATTCTTCAGGAGAATTGTCTTCTTTTGTTGTGAAGCAATTGATCTATGATGCAGAACAGTATCTAGGTGAAAAGGTGGAAGAAGTCATCATCAGTGTGCCAGCATACTTTGATGCAAAGCAGCGTGAAGCAACACGACACATTGGTACATTGCTTGGTGTAAAGACGGAAAGACTGGTCAATGAACCCAGCGCTGCTGCACTTGCCTGTCATACAGGGGACAGTTATGAAACATTTGCGATATTGGACTTTGGTGGAGGAACACTGGATATTTCCATTGTGGACTGCTTTGAAAATGTTGTGAGCATTCTTTCAATTGCGGGAGATAACCATCTTGGTGGCAGTGACTTTGACCGTGCTATCGCATTGTATTTTATGGCTGAAAACAAACTTTCCTTGGATTCATTGCCAGAAGACAGAAAGATGGCAGTGTTGCGGGAAGCAGAACGGGTGAAGATTCTGCTTGGTGAGAAGGAAAGTGCAGTGATGTATCTTCAGGTGAATGGAAAACAATATGAGACGGTGATCACCCGTGACATATTGAAAGATATCTGTATGCCGGTATTGGAAAAGATGAAACCGGTGATCCTTGAGGCAGTGCAGGGCAGTGGCATGCGTCCATCGGATCTTGACAGTATGATTCTTGTGGGTGGTTCCTGCTGTATGCCGCTGGTACAGGAGTATCTTGAGGAACTGTTGAACCTTGATATTCTTGCCGGGAAGGAAATGGAAAAACTTGTGGCTGAGGGACTTGCCATCTACACCGGTATTCATGAAAGAAATGCTGAGGTCAAGGATCTTGTTCTGACAGATATCTGTCCATTTTCACTATGTACATCTGTATACAATGAAGTGGATGCCCAAAAGAGCCTGTCCAGGGTTGTTATCAGCCGCAATACAATTCTTCCGGTGACAAAAACCGTCAATCTTTGTGCCTTGAAAGAGAAGCAAAAGGAAATCCATATCCATGTCTATCAGGGAGAAAACATGTATGCAAAGGACAACCTGCTGCTTGGAGAAATCATCATTCCGATTCCGACAAATCATAAGGGACAGGAAGAGTTTGAACTGACATATTCCTATGACATCAATTCCATGTTGTTTGTGGAAGTGCGCATCCTTTCTACTAATGAAGTCTATTCGTATCAGATTGGCGATACCCATACATTAGAGAAGGTCAGGAACAGACAGGCGATTGAAAGTATTGAACGGGTTTCATTACAACTATCGAGACAAGCAGACTTTGATGCGGTGATTGAAAGGATGAACAGGCTCTACAAAGAGATGCATGAAGAAGAAAGGGAGTCTTTCCAGGCATTTGCTCAGCAGTTTGTAAGAGAGTTCCGTTCCCTTAACAACATCCGCAAAAAGATGGAACTTGTGGATAAGGTAAATGAGATGATGGACCACTATGAACAAGAGCGTACGTTTGTGGAAGAAGAACTCTTTTCAAATGAAGAGGATGGAAATCAAGGTGGAGGATTCTATGCATGAGTGTATGGGAGTTGTTAGGTATTTCAGCTACAAAGGATATCCGGTCAATCAAAAAGGCATATGCTGAAAAGGTGAAAACCTGTCATCCGGAAGATGATCCGGATGGTTTCCGCCTGTTGCAGGAAGCATACCGCCAGGCAATGGACTATGCCCGTGGCAAAGAAGCAGAAGAAGTGCAGGTCAAAGAAGAACCAGCAATTGAACAAGAGAAGAAAGCGCAAGAGATACAAGTAGAAGAAGTAAAAAGGCAGAAGCGTTCAGACCAGTTGTTCAACGAAGTACATTCTTCAATGGATTCATCTAATCGCATAGAGGTTATCCGCCATCTTTTGAAGGATGTTCCCTGTGTCAATGAAGAGAAGATACATCAATTAATGCAAAATGACATCATGCGCATGTATCTTGATGATCCAATTGTTGTTAGTGAAGCAGATAACTATCTTTCGGCACTTCCAGTCAAAGGTAATGTTGCGGATATCAAGAAGTTCTATGCCATGCTTGAGGCATATCATCTGCCTTTAACAAAGGCAAAGGTAGAAAAGAACATACGCATCAAACTCATCATCGCCTGGACAGTAATGATTGCGGTTCTTGTTTTGTCAATTGTGGTAACAGTAAAGGAGTATGTATTATCATGAGAGAAGTGGCAGAAAGAGACTGGAAAGTGTTCCGGAAAAAGGTTCCAGAATGGCAGGAAGCATACATGGAAAAACTGATCGGGGAGTATATAGCTCTGTTACAGGATGAAACAAAGTCAGCCGGAAAGAAGTTCTGGGAACTGAATGATCGGATATATGTTGATGAAAATAGACCTGGTGTTGTTTTGGAAATGAAAAGGTCCAGGTTCTATTCCAATCTGGTAAGTCTTTTGAGAGATCATGTCATTGAAAAAGAAGATCTTGAGGAATTCTCTGATGAAGTAAAAGAAGCAGTAGAGCTAATGATGTGATGAATAAAAAAATAACGGTTTCAGAAGACAGTGAGGAATATAATCTGATGAATATTCGCGCGCGTGAGAAGCACCAGTAGCGCTTTGGATCGCATCAATCTTT